>CAZZWE010000040.1:0-30134 GCA_964657675.1 uncultured Steroidobacteraceae bacterium | reverse complement strand
GCGCGCGCCATGCAGGCCTTGAATGGCCACGATGTCGACGGGCGAGCGCTGAAGGTGAATGAGGCTCAGGAGCGCACCGGTGGCGGTGGCGGCGGCGGCGGTGGTGGATCACGCGGTCCGAAGCGCTGGTAATATCGTTTAAGTCTTAAGCGATTACTCAAGGCCGCAGCGATGCGGCCTTGAGTTTTTTGGGGCCTATAAAATGTTCAAAATCAGGGTTTACGGCATGTGCCTCTTTGCCTATAATCGCGGCCCTCGGCGGGGGCTTGGATTTACGGCTTGCGCGCTTGGCTTAAAATGAGGGCCTGACTTAAAAGGCCTTTCGAAGATTGATTAGGGGGCCGATGGTCCCCTTTTTGTTTCTAGAGGTTGTGAATTTAAATGCGCGATGCCTTGATGCGCCTATTAGAGCCGCCGATCGAGGCATTGGGCTACGAATTAGTCGATCTCGAGTACGGCCGTGAAGGGCGCGGCGGGATTTTGCGGATTTTCATCGATCGGCGAGCAGGGGATTCGGGTGACGCGATTTCCGTGGACGATTGCGCCCGCGTAAGTCACGAGGTGAGCCAAGTGCTCGAGACTCAGGATCCGATCAAAGGGCACTACACGCTGGAAGTCTCCTCGCCGGGATTCGATCGGATCTTACGCACGCGCGCGCACTTCGAGCGTTTTGTCGGCGAGAAGATTTTCGCGGAGTTGAAGCTGCCGATCGAAGGCCGGCGGCGATTTGCCGGGGTATTGAAGTCGGTGGTGGATGACACGATTGTAGTAGAGGTTGACGGACAGGCACATAGCCTGCCGCTCGATCGAATTCAGAAAGCGAGATTGCGGCCGGAGTGACAGATATGAACAAAGAAATCCTGATGGCGGTCGACGCCGTCTCCAACGAGAAGGGCGTCGATAAGGAAATTATCTTCGATGCGCTCGAAGCCGCATTGGCATCCGCCACTCGCAAAAAGCATGGCGAGGAGTTGGACGTGCGCGTGTCCATCAACCGCAAAACCGGCGGCTATGACACCTTCCGTCGTTGGAAGGTTTTTGCCGATGAGTCCACCGAACTTGAAGTACCCGAGCGCGAGTTGCGCCTCGATGATGCGCGCGATCTCGACAAGGACGTAGAGCCGGGCGGGTTCGTCGAAGAGCCGATGGAGTCCGTGCCGTTTGGCCGCATCCTTGCGCAGACGGCCAAACAGGTCATCGTGCAAAAAGTGCGCGAGGCGGAACGCGCCCAGGTCGTGGATGCCTATAAAGATCGTGCCGGCACCCTGGTCAGCGGCATCGTCAAGCGGGTCGACCGCAACGGCGTGTACGTGGATTTAGGCGCAAACGCCGAAGGCTTCATTGCACGCGAGGAGATGATTCCGCGCGAGCCAGTGCGTTCACAAGACCGCATCAAGGCTTTTCTGAAGGAAGTGCGCACAGAACCACGCGGCCCTCAGTTGTTCCTGTCGCGAACAGCGCCTGAATTTTTGATCGAATTGTTCAAACTGGAAGTGCCCGAGGTGGGGCAGGGTTTGATCAACATCCTCGCCGCTGCGCGGGATGCCGGCGTGCGCGCCAAGATTGCGGTGCGCAGCAACGACCCGCGCGTCGATCCGGTGGGTGCCTGCGTCGGTATGCGCGGCTCGCGGGTGCAAGCGGTGTCCAATGAGATCGCCGGCGAGCGTGTCGACATCATCCCCTTCGATGAAAACAATGCGCAGTTCGTGATCAATGCCATGGCGCCCGCCGAAGTGACCTCCATCGTGGTCGATGAGGATTCTCACTCCATGGACATCGCAGTCTCGGAGGACAAACTGTCGCAGGCCATCGGGCGCGGCGGCCAAAACATCCGCCTGGCCAGCGAACTGACCGGCTGGGAACTGAATGTGATGAGCGAGTCGCAGGCCGAGGCCAAGAGCGAAACCGAATCGCTGGCCCTGCGTGAGACTTTCATGAAGCAGTTGGATGTCGACGCCGACGTCGCCAGCATCCTGGTGCAGGAAGGTTTCTCAACCATCGAGGAAATTGCTTACGTGCCGGCGAGTGAATTGAACGGCATCGAAGAATTCGATGAGGAGATCGTCAAAGAACTGCGCACTCGCGCGCGCGATGTGCTGCTGACTCAGGCAATCGCCAGCGAAGAATCCATGGATGGCGCAGAGCCTGCGGCCGACCTGGTTGAAATTGCCGGCGATGCACTGGCGAAGACCCTGGCCCGTAAGGGCGTTCGTACGCGCGAGGATCTCGCGGACCTTGCAGTCGATGAGTTGGTGGAAATGGGCAGTGTCGATGAAAAGAAAGCCGCAGAACTGATTATGGATGCCCGCAAGCATTGGTTCGCGGAAGAAGCTAAGGTTTAGGAGAAAGTATGGCAGATGTAACCGTCGCTCAATTCGCCGAGGTGCTGAAGGTACCGGTCGATCGTCTGCTGCAGCAGCTGGATCAGGCCGGCATCAAAGTCGACGGTGCCGAAGACATGATTAGCGAGGATGCTAAGCATGAACTGCTGACCCATCTGCGCCGCAGTCATGGTCACGATGAACTGCAAGCGGATGCAGCACCGCGCAAAATTACGTTGCGCCGCAAATCGCAGTCCGAATTGAAACTCGCCGGCGTGCAGGGCCGCGCCCGCACGGTGAACGTCGAGGTGCGCAGCAAGCGCACCTACGTGAAGCGCGAAGTCCTCGAAGACCAGGCGCGTCATCAGCAGGAAGAGATCGATAAGATCCGCGAAACCGAGGAGCAGGCCAAGGCCGCGTTGGAACGCGCTGAGAAAGAGCGTCTCGAAAAAGAACGCCAAGATCGCGAGCGCCTGGAAGAAGAGAGCAAGCGCCGCAGCGACGAGGAGAACAAGAAACGCTCTGCGGAAGAAGAAGCACGCCGTGCGGCCGAAGTGCAGGCTCGCGAAGTCGCCGAGCGCGAGCGTAAGGCCGGCGCCGTCAAACCCGGCAAGGCTGTGCGGGAAGTGGTCGACGATAAAGCGACGCGCTATGGCCGCCAGGAATTGCACATCGTCGGCGATGTGAGCTCGCGCCATAAGAAGAAGAAATCGCGCGACGGACGGCGCCGATCGGTGGGCGGCGAGAGCGACGCGAAACATGGCTTTGAGATGCCAACTGCCCGCGTCGTGCGGGAAGTGGCCATCGGTGAAGCGATGACCGTGGGCGAGCTTGCCTCGAAGATGTCCGTCAAGGCCACCGAAGTCATCAAGGTCATGATGAACATGGGCGTGATGGCCACGATTAATCAAATGATTGAACAAGATACGGCGGTGTTGGTGGTCGAAGAAATGGGCCACACCGCGGTGCTGCGCAAGGAAAACATCATCGAGGACGATCTGCAGGGCGAAGTCGACTCTTCGCTCGAAATGCTGCCGCGTCCGCCGGTGGTGACCGTGATGGGTCACGTCGATCACGGTAAGACTTCCTTGCTCGATTACATTCGGCGCACCAAGGTGGCTGCGGGTGAAGCGGGCGGCATTACCCAGCACATTGGCGCCTATCACGTCGAGACGGCCAAGGGCATGGTGACGTTCTTGGATACCCCGGGCCATGCGGCATTCACCTCGATGCGCGCCCGCGGCGCGCAGGTGACCGACATCGTTATTTTGGTGGTGGGCGCCGATGACGGCGTCATGCCGCAGACCATCGAGGCGATCAAGCACGCCCAGGCGGCCAAGGTGCCCATCATCGTGGCCCTGAACAAGATCGATAAGCCGGAATCCGATCCGGAGAAGGTCAAGCAGGACTTGACCAAATTCGGCGTGATTCCCGAAGAGTGGGGCGGCGAAAATATTTTTGTGCCGGTGTCGGCCAAGACGGGGCAGGGCGTCGATCAGCTGCTGGACAGCATCTTGCTGCAGGCTGAGGTCATGGAATTAAAGGCGCCCGCGGAAGGCTTGGCGGCCGGCTACGTGATCGAGTCGAGCTTGGAGAAGGGCCGCGGTGCGGTTGCCACGGTGTTGGTGCTGCGCGGTACGTTGAAGCTCGGCGACCCGTTGTTGATTGGCCAGGAATTTGGCCGGGTCCGCGCGCTGTTCGATGAGGCCGGTAAGCCGGTCGAGGCCGCCGGGCCTTCCATCCCGGTGGTGGTGTTGGGTCTGTCGGGTGCACCGAATGCCGGCGATGAGCTGCTGGTGGTCGAAAGCGAGCGCAAGGCGCGAGAAGTGGCCATGCATCGTCAGTCCAAGTCACGCGATGTGAAGTTGGCGGCGAAGGCCACCAATATGCAGGATGTGTTCTCGACCATGGGCGAGAGCAAGGCCGATCTGGTGCAGATTCTGTTGAAGGCCGATGTGCAGGGCAGCGTTGAGGCGCTGCGCGATACCTTGAACGGGCTGTCGACCAGCGAGGTGGCCGTGAATATCGTGTCCTCCGGCGTGGGCGGTTTGACCGAATCGGACGTCACCTTGGCGGCCGCTTCCAAGGCTCGCATCATCGCCTTTAACGTTCGCGGCGATGCGGCGGCGCGCGCCGCCATCAAAGAACACGGCGTGGATGTGCGTTACTACAGCATTATTTACGAGGCCATTGACGACATTAAGGCAGTGCTCACGGGCATGCTGTCGCCTGAGGTCAAGGAGCAAATCGTGGGCCTTGCCGAAGTGCGCAGTGTGTTCCGATCGAGCAAGTTCGGCACCGTGGCGGGTTGCATGGTGATCGACGGCTATGTGCGGCGTAACTTCCCGATCCGCGTGCTGCGCAATAACGTGGTGGTGTTCGAAGGCGCATTGGAATCGTTGAAGCGTTTCAAAGATGACGTTAATGAAGTTCGCGCCGGCACCGAATGCGGCATCGGCGTAAAAAACTACAACGATGTGCAGGAAAAAGATCAGATCGAGTGCTATTCACGGGTGGAAGTCGCCCGGACGCTGTAGCCATGCCTAAGGACAATCCGCGGGCTCGGCGGCTGGGAGAACAGATCCAGCGCGAGCTCGGCGATTTACTGCGGCGCGAGGTCAAGGATGGCCGCATCGGCAATGTGACGGTCACGGCGGTCACTGTGACCGGCGATTTGCGCATGGCCACCGTGTATTACTTGATCTTCGGCAAGGATGGCCCCGACCCCAAGGTGCAACGCGGCTTGGAAAGCGCGGCCAATTTTTTGCGCAATGCCTTGTCGAAGTCGCTGATGATTCGGTATACCCCGACGCTGAAGTTCGAGCTCGATACCAGTATCGAGCACGGCGTGCGATTGACCCAACTCATTAATTCAGTGGCCAAGCCGAAGGACGTCGATCCGCCCGCCCCGGACGACGCGCACGATCACGTGATCGACGAGGGCTGATTCTTGCCCGCGGATATCAATGGCATTTTGCTGCTGGATAAACCTTTGCAGATGAGTTCGGCAGGTGCGGTGGCGCGTGCCAAACGCTTGTTCAATGCCCGCAAGGCCGGCCATACCGGGTCCTTGGATCCGTTGGCCACCGGCCTTCTGCCCATCTGTTTTGGCGAAGCCACCAAATTTGGCGCGCAGATGCTCGATGCGGATAAAACCTATCGGGTGGTCGTGCGCTTGGGCCAACGCACGCCCAGTGCCGACCGGGAATCCGAGGTCGTGGAGACTCAGGTTCTGCCACAGTTTTCAGAAAACGACATGCAGGATGCGCTGGCGCGATTTCCGCGCCAGTACGCCCAGGTGCCGCCGATGCACTCGGCGCTCAAGCAGGATGGTAAGCCGCTCTACGAATATGCGCGGGCCGGCATCACCCGGGAGCGCGAGGCGCGCGCCATCGTGATTCACGACTTGCGACTGTTGGGTTGGAGCGCGCCGGATCTGAGTTTTGACGTTCGCTGCAGCAAGGGCGCGTATATCCGTGTTTTGGCTGAAGATCTGGCCACGCAACTCGGCACCGTAGGCCACCTGTGGGCGCTGCGGCGATTGGGTGTTGCACCGTTCGATGCCGTGCCGCAGTGGAGTTTCGAGGCGCTCGAATCCATGGATGCTGCGCAGCGGGAAGCCCTTCTGCTGCCCTTGGACGCCGCCCTGCACGGGTGGCGTAGATTCGACCTGCCCGAGGGCGGCGCGGCCGCTCTGCGGCAGGGTCAGAGTGTCGAGCTGCCGCGGGAATCGACGGACGCCACGTCCGGGCAGGTGCGTATCTACGCGGAGGGTATGGGCTTCTTGGGCTTGGGCCAGATTGAGGCAGGACGCCTCGTTCCAGTGCGTCTCATTGCATTCGGAGCGAATCGAGCTTGAGACGAGATGCCGTGACGCGTACAATGCGCGCCTCTTAAAAGGTCTAAGTTATTGATTGAGGATTGTTTTAATGCCACTCACTCGTGAAGAAAAGACGGACGTCGTCGGAAAATTCCAGCGCAGCGCGCAGGATACCGGTTCGCCCGAGGTTCAAATTGCCTTGTTGTCCGAGCGCATTAACGGCTTGAGCCAGCATTTTACCGCGCATAAAGCCGACCACGCGTCGCGCCGCGGCTTGCTCAAGATGGTTAATCAGCGTCGCAAGCTGCTCGATTATTTGAAGAGCAGAACGCCGGACAAGTACACGCAATTGGTCGAACGTTTAGGGTTACGCCGCTAATAGGCGCCGCTGCAGGCGCGAACATGAGCGCCTGCGTTTATCACTCGATTACGCAAAGGGGCTCTAGTGAGCGCTATCAAAAAAAGTTTTAAGTATGGGGACCATACGGTCACCCTGGAAACCGGCGAACTCGCCCGTCAAGCGGACGGCGCCGTCCTTGTGAGCATGAGCGACACCGTGGTGTTGGTCACCGCGGTGGGCTTGAAGAAGGCCACGCCAGGTCGCGATTTCTTTCCGCTGACCGTCAACTACATTGAAAAGACCTACGCGGCGGGACGTATCCCGGGCGGCTTTTTCAAGCGCGAAGGTCGTCCGACGGAAAAGGAAACCCTGACCTCGCGTCTAATCGATCGCCCGATCCGTCCTTTGTTCCCGGAAGGTTTCATCAACGACGTTCAAGTCGTTGCGCAAGTCATTTCTGTCAACAGCGAAGTGGATCCTGATATCGCTGCGTTGATCGGTGCATCCGCGGCATTGGCGATCTCCGGCATGCCGTTCTTAGGTCCCATTGGCGGTGCGCGCGTCGGCTACATCGAGGGCAAGTATGTTTTGAATCCGACCGTGACCCAATTAGCCACTTCGCAATTGGATCTCGTGGTCGCGGGCACCGCCGAAGGCGTGCTCATGGTCGAGTCGGAGGCCGATGGCCTCAATGAAGAAGTGATGTTGGGTGCAGTGACCTTTGGTCACGAACAAATGCAGGTCGCCATCAAGGTCATCAATGAATTGGTCGCGGAAGCCGGCAAGCCGAAATGGAGCTGGACCGCGCCGGAAGCCAACAAGGATCTGCAATCGGCGGTCAGCGCCGCTGCGGAATCGACCGTGTCGGCCGCCTACACCATCACCGAGAAAATGGAGCGCTACTCCAAAATCAAGGAAATCAAAGCGGCCACCGTGGCCGCGTTGGCCTCGGGCGAGTCGCCGAAATTCACCGCCGAACAAGTGGGCGCAGAATTCTCGAATCTTGAATATCGGTTGGTTCGCGGCAAAGTGCTCGATGGACAGCCGCGTATCGACGGCCGCGACAACAAGACGGTTCGCGCCATCAACATTCGCACCGGCGTATTGGCGAGGACTCACGGCTCGGCGTTGTTTACCCGCGGCGAGACTCAAGCGCTGGTCGTCACCACCTTAGGGACCGGCCGGGATGCGCAAATCATTGACGGCTTGATGGGCGAGAAGAAAGAACCCTTCATGCTGCATTACAACTTCCCTCCCTTCAGCGTCGGTGAGACCGGCATGATGGGATCGCCGAAGCGCCGCGAAATCGGCCACGGTAATCTGGCCAAGCGCGGCGTTAAGGCCGTGATGCCGGGCGTCGAGAAGTTCCCGTACGTGATTCGCGTGGTATCGGAAATCCTCGAGTCCAATGGCTCGAGCTCCATGGCCTCCGTCTGCGGCACCAGCCTCGCGCTGATGGATGCGGGCGTGCCCATCAAGGCACCGGTTGCTGGCGTTGCGATGGGATTGGTCAAAGAGGGCGATCGCTTCAAGGTGCTGACCGACATTCTGGGCGACGAGGATCATCTCGGCGACATGGATTTCAAGGTCGCCGGCACCAAAGATGGCATCACTGCGCTGCAGATGGATATCAAGATCACCAGCATTACGCGGGAGATCATGAAGGTTGCTCTGGATCAAGCACGCGAAGGCCGTTTGCACATCCTCGATGAGATGAACAAGGTGCTCTCCAAGCCGCGCGAGACCATGTCCGAGTGGGCGCCCACCATCATTACCTTGAAGATCGATCCTGAGAAGATCCGCGATGTCATCGGCAAGGGCGGGGCAGTCATCCGCCAAATCACGGAAGAGACGGGAACCTCGATCGACATCGAGAACGATGGCACCGTGAAGATTGCCTCAGTGCAAGGCGCCGCCGGCCGTGAGGCTCAGCGGCGCATTGAATTGATCACCGCGGATGTCGAAGTCGGCCGGATCTATGAGGGCAAGGTCGCTCGCTTGATGGACTTTGGGGCCTTCGTGACCATTCTGCCGGGCCGCGATGGCTTGGTGCACATCTCGCAGATTTCCGAAGAGCGCGTCGAACGCGTAGGCGACAAGCTCAAGGAAGGCGATGTGGTTCGCGTCAAGGTGCTGGAAGTCGATCGACAGGGGCGTGTGCGTCTGTCGATGCGCAACGTCGACGCTGCCTAGCAGTCAATCGAAACGATTCTAGGATCTATCAGGCGGCGCCAGTTTTCTGGGCGCCGCCTGATCTCCTTCGCGCTAGTTAGTTGTCTTGCACATCAGCGCTGATGCGCACGCGGGGGACTTCGCCGCCCGCCACGGTTTTCAAACGTTCGCGCACCGGCGGCTGTTGCTGGCTCAAGAGTTGACGCAGGCTGGTTTCCAGGTGCGGGCTCACTTGACCTTGCATGGTGGTGCCGTAAGAACGAATCACGCCGACCATCAGTTCCTGACTCAAGATGGGTTCGGCAAGATGTTCCTGTTCGGCGATCACTTGCAGCAGGATGCTACGCGTAATGTCAGCATTATTTTTCTTATCGACGACGACAAAGTCGATTCTCTCCACCACTAACCGCCGTACATCAGCCAAGGTGATGTAGCGGCTCTCAACGGTGTCGTAGAGACGACGATTTGGATATTTCTTAATCACTCGCGGTTCGCTCATTGGGCTCCTCGCTCGTGTTGACTGACGCGCTACCGGAAGATTCCGGCTCGTGCCGCAACGCTTTCTTTACTGTTCCATGTACACCGAGATCAGAGAATAGCGCAACGCAGCGGTAAGGCAATATGTGCTTGATTTCAAGAGTTTTCTAGCTCATTAAAGTCAATTTCAGGCATTTTGGCACGTAATTCACGTGCCATTGGTCGATGGCCCAGCTCCATGCATCGCGAATTGCGCAAAACTCCGCGGCCGGTGGTGCTGTTAAACCCAATAAGGAAAATACCGACAGCAGCTGCGACAGCGCTTGTTGTGTGATGAGCCGCACACTGCGGCGAGATTTTGCGAGCTTGGTTCCATCGGCTTCCAGCAACACCGGAACATGCGCGTAAGTTGGTCGTGCAAAGTTAAGTTGCTCTTGCAAATAAATTTGCCGCGGCGTGTTGTCGAGCAAATCTGCGCCGCGCACGATGTGCGTGATTCCCTGCGCGGCGTCATCGACGACCACGGCCAACAAATACGCAAAGATGAGATCGCGTCTTTGCAGGATTACATCGCCCACCGCCGCCGCGACATCTTGCCGGAACACGCCTTGGATGCGATCGGTGAACGTGATGAATCGTGATTCCACTTTGAGCCGCGTGGCGCTGGCGGTACCGGGATGCGATAGCTTGAGTCTGCAGGTGCCCGGGTAGCGCTGCTCGTCCTCGAGCTCTTGGCGGCTGCAGGTGCAGGCAAAGATCCGATCTCTTTGCGACAAATCGGCAAGCGCGGCAGTGTAGCGCTCCCGATGATCGGACTGGCGAGTGACCTCGCCATCCCATTCGAAACCGAAATCTTGCAGGGTGCGCAGGATGCCTGCCGCGGAGCCGGCGACCTCGCGCGGCTTATCCAAATCCTCGACGCGCACCAGCCAACGCCCGCCATGGGCGCGGGCGTCGAGGTAGCTTGCGGCAGCCGCGTACAAGGAACCGAGATGCAGATCGCCCGATGGCGTCGGGGCAAATCGGCCTACATAAGGCTCATCGGTAGCGGTCGTCGCGGTCGCCGTATTGCTTTTCACGGCGCTCGCGCCGCTCCTGTGCCTCGACGGACAGCGTGGCCACGGGGCGCGCTTCCAGGCGCTTGATGCCGATTTCCTCGCCCGTCTCCAGGCAGTATCCGTAGGAGCCGTCCTCGATGCGCTTCAGCGCCTCATCGATCTTACGAATCAACTTGCGCTCGCGATCACGGGTGCGCAATTCCAGGCTGAATTCCTCTTCCTGGGTGGCGCGATCGTTTGGATCGGGAAAGTTGGCGGCTTCGTCTTTCATATGCAGCACGGTACGGTCGACCTCAACCATCAGGTCGCGCTTCCAGCTCTGCAGAATCCGGGCGAAATGCTCCAACTGCTCCTTGTTCATATATTCCTCGCCGCGGCGAGCAATATAGGGTTTTACGTTGCGCGGACCGGCGAGCAGGCTGGGCGACTGGCCACCGTCGCCATCCGCGTCTTCGTCATTCTGCGGCGGGCGGCTCATGACCAGTGGGCGGGTGTCGAACTTGATCGGCGCGACTTTCTCGACGGCCGGTTTGGGGGCTGCGGCAGGCTTGGGCGCCGGCGCCGCTTTCGCGGCTGGGGCTGCCTTTGCTGCGGCCGCTGGAGCCGGCGCGGCTTTAGGGGCAGGCGGACTTATGGGCTTGGCGCGCGGCGTTTTTGCGACCGCCTCCTTGGCGGTCACGGAATTGGATGCTGATTTGGTCGGTTTCACTGTTACCTTCGATGTGGCGATGGGCTTTGCTTTCGTCGGCGTAAGGACCGCCTTTTTAGGAGCGGCTACTTTCGCAGTCGCTTTTTTCGGAATCGCCTTTCCTGGCCGCTTAGCCGCTTTATTTGGTTTCTTCGAGGGCATTTGAACTTTCCGCCTCCTAACGAAAGAGCGCGCGATTATACCGACGCAATCAGGCCTGTACAGGCCGTGCGCACAACATATTTGGCGTTTGTAAGCCCCTGATTGGCCAGCATTTCCCGCCGGCTGAATTGGCTTGGGGCTTAAGGGAGCGTCACGGCGGCGGCAGGCAGCCATCCGGCGGCGCGATGCTCGGCGATTACGCTGGTGTAAATCCCGCCACGAACGTTGAATTTGGCCAGCAGCCGCATGAACCGCGGCGCCGTGGCCTTGACCAAATCCTGCAGGATTTCGTTGGTCACGGCTTCATGAAACGCTCCGCGATTACGGAACGACCAGATGTAAAGCTTCAACGATTTCAGCTCAACGCATCGCTCATTGGGCACGTAGTCGAGCTCCAGCGTGGCGAAGTCCGGCTGTCCGGTTTTAGGACAGAGGCAGCTGAATTCCGGGATGGTCATGCGGATGGTGTAGTCGCGCTCGGGCGCGGGATTCACAAAGGTTTCAAGGCTGGTGTTCGGCTCGGTCATGGGGGTTCGGTGTTCAGGGGTTTACGAAAGTGACGTTTACTTTACACTACGCGCCAAGTAGCGGGACCCACCTTACGGCCGTCATTTTCAAGGTCACTTATCGATGCGTCTAACCAAACTTAAGATCGCGGGCTTCAAATCGTTCGTCGATCCCACCACCGTCACTTTCCCCAGCAGTCTGACAGGTGTGGTGGGTCCGAATGGTTGCGGCAAATCGAACATCATCGATGCGGTGCGTTGGGTGATGGGCGAAATATCCGCCAAGCATCTGCGCGGCGACTCGATGGCCGATGTGATTTTCAACGGCTCCTCCGCGCGCAAGCCGCTGGGCGCCGCGTCGGTGGAATTGGTGTTCGACAATTCCGATGGCAAGATTGGCGGCGAATACGCCACCTACAACGAGGTGGCGCTGCGCCGTGCGGTGAGCCGCGATGGCACCTCGGATTACTTCATTAACGGCACCAAGGTGCGGCGCAAGGACATCACGCAGCTATTCTTGGGGACCGGCCTCGGCAGCCGTAGTTACGCCATCATCGAGCAAGGCATGATTTCGCGCGTCATCGAAGCGCGCCCCGATGATTTGCGCGCCTTTCTGGAAGAAGCGGCCGGCATCTCGCGCTACAAGGAGCGGCGCCGCGAGACAGAAAACCGCATCGGGCACACGCGCGAAAATCTCGACCGCTTGAATGATTTGCGCGAAGAGGTCGAGAAGCAGATCAGGCATTTGCAGCGTCAAGCGGCCACGGCGCGGCGTTATCAAACGCTGAAGGAAGAGGAGCGCAAGCTGTCCGCTGAATTATTGGCGCTGCGTTTGCAGAGTTTGGACGCCGAAGCGCAGCTGCGCGATGCGGCCACCTCCAACAGCGAAACCGCCATGCAAGGCGCGGTCGCGGATCTGCGCGAGTCCGAAGCGCTCATTGAGCGCATTCGGGTCGATCAGGCCGCGAAAACCGAAGCGCTCAGCACCATCCAGGCTCGTTATTATGAGGCCGGCGGTGAAGTCACACGCATCGAACAAAGCATTCAGCACACGCGTGAAATGCGTCAACGGCAGCGCCAAGACCTAGAGCAGGTCGATGCACAGGCTGCCGAGTTGACCGGTGTGGTAGAACGCGACCGGGTACAGCTGCAGCAATTGGCGCAGGACCTTGACCAGGCCATCCCCAATCTGGACTTGGCGCATGTGCAGGAAGGCGAGGCCGCCGCAGGCTTGGAGGCTTGTGAGCAGGCCTTGTCCGCGTGGCAGTCGGGCTGGGATACCCATGCCCATGCCGTGGCCGCCGGGCAACGGGAGACGCAGGTCGAACGCGCCCGCATCGAGCAATTGGAAGGACAGCAACGGCGTTTGTTGCAGCAACAGGAACGCCAACAAGCCGAACTCGAAAAACTGGTACAGATGCAACCGCCGGTCGCTCTGGAAGCGTTGGCCGAGCAGGCTGAGCTCGCCCGGACATCAGGCGAGAAGGCGGCTGCGGAACTGCAAGAATTGTTGGCCGAGATCGGCACCACGCGCGAGCGGGAGCGCGAGCAGGCGCAGGGCTTGAATGCCTTGCGTGGCCGCTTGCAACAGGCGCAAGGCAGCTTGGTATCAACTGAGGCGTTGCAACAGGCGGCGCTTGGCAAGGCGTCCGGCAAACTCACCCAGTGGCTGAAGTCAAAGTCGTTGGATCAGCAGCCGCGCTTAGCGCAGCAGCTGCGGGTCGATAAAGGCTGGGATCGAGCCGTGGAAACCGTGCTTGGCGCCTATCTCGAGGCGGTCTGCGTGGATGGTTTGGACAGCGTCACCGAATTGCTGGGTAGTTTCGATGGTGGCCACCTTGCGGTAGTCAGCACCTCGGAAGGCGCCTCGCCGGCAAGCGCTCCCGATTCTCTGCAGTCCAAGGTTCAAGGCGGCTCGTTGCTTGGTTCCATGCTGGCCGCCGTGCACACGGCCGATACCTTGAGCGACGCGCTGCAGGTGCGTCGCCGCTTGAAAGCCGGCGAATCCGTCGTGACGCGTGACGGAATTTGGTTGGGCACCGATTGGTTGCGCGTATCGCGCGACGCTGACCCGCACACCGGCGTCATTGAGCGCGAGGAGAGTCTGCGCCAGATTCGCGAGCAGGTCGCCGCGTTGGAGTCCGAGCTCAAGGAACTCGAGCTGCGTCTCGAGCAGACCCGCGAGCGGGTGCGTGATCATGAGGATCGGCGCGAGCGCTTTCAGACCGATGTTAACCGTCTGCATCGCGAGCACGTGGACCGCCGCGCCGAACTGGACGCGGCGCGGGCGCGCACCGCCGACGCTGCGCGGCGTATTGCCGCGTTGGAATCGGAGCTGACCGATGTGCGTGCAGAGCTCGCGCGCAGCGACGGCGAATTGCGAGCCTCGCGCGGCCGGATGGAGACGGCAATCGATGCATTGGCGGCCCTCGAGCCGCAGCGGATCGATTTGGAGCAGCAGCGCGAGCGCATGCGCACGGAGTTATCCGCGGCGCGCGCCGGCGCCACCGCGGCTCAGCAACGGGCGCGTGAACTGGCGCTGCAAGTCGAATCCAAACGGTCCTCACACAGTGCCTTGATCACCAGCTTGTCGCGCGTCGAGAAGCAGCTGCAGGATTTGGAAGGCCGGCGGGTGGAGTTGGCGACGCAGTTGAGCGCCGGTGAGGCGCCGTTGGCCGAAGCGCAGCAACAGCTGGAGCGCGCTTTACAGGTGCGTTCGGAAATCGATGGTGAATTGCAGGCGGCACGCGTTGCCAGCGATGAATTGGATGCGGTGCTGCGGGAGCGCGACGCCGCCCGCTTGCAAATTGAGCAACGCGTCGAAGATGCGCGCTCCGCGCTGGACGCGGCTCGCTTGGCGGCGCAACAAGTGCGGATCAGGCGTGAAAGCGTTGCCGAACAATTGACTGCTTCGAATTTCGAGCTGCCGGACTTAATCGCGCAAATGGCTGCCGAGGCGAGCGTCGAGGCGTGGGAAGCGCAGTTGGAGGAGACCAAGGGTAAGATCGAGCGGTTGGGGCAGGTGAACCTGGCGGCCATCGGTGAATTCAAGGAGCAGTCTGAGCGCAAGGAATACCTCGACCGGCAGTGCAAGGATTTGACCGATGCTTTGGAAACGCTTGAATCCGCCATGCGCAAGATCGATCGGGAAACGCGCACGCGTTTTCAGGATACGTTCGACCGCGTCAACGCGGGTCTCAAGGAGAAATTTCCGCGGCTGTTCGGCGGCGGTCATGCCTACTTGGAACTGACGGGAGAAGAGTCGGCTGTGGCCGGCGTGTCGGTCATGGCACGTCCCCCGGGCAAGCGCAATTCGACCATCAGCCAGCTGTCCGGCGGAGAGAAGGCGCTCACCGCGGTGGCCTTGGTGTTTGCCATTTTCGACCTAAACCCCGCACCTTTTTGTTTGCTGGACGAAGTCGATGCGCCGCTCGATGAAAACAACGTCGGTCGTTTCTGCGACATCGTGCGCGAGATGTCGCGCAGCGTTCAGTTCATCTTCATCACCCATAACAAGACCACCATGGAGCTGGCGTCGCAGTTGGTGGGCGTCACGATGAACGAGCCCGGCGTGTCGCGTTTGGTGGCGGTGGATGTCGATGAAGCGGTGCGCATGGCCGCGATGTAGTTTAGAGCGAATGACGACCGAGTTGCGCCTGATCCTGCTGGCCTTGAGTCTGGTGCTATTGGCCGGCATTTGGTGGTGGGGTGCGCGTAAGTCGTCACAGGCGCCCGGTGTTTCGGAATTGCGCGAGCCGACCATCGCCGAGCCGCCGCGCCGCGACACCCTCATCGAGGAAACCATCGTCCTCGATGCAGTGACGCCGCCCGTGGAACCCCTGACGCATTCACGCGAGTGGGGCGTGTCGCCGTTCGAGCCGTTGAGCATCCACACCACCGAATATGACCGCGTGCCGGTCTTGGATGGTCCGATGATGGTGCAAGCGGATGTGCTCGCCCCGATCAAGGGCGCTATGCCCGACGCCGAAGTGTCGCCATCGGCGCCGGCGGCGCCGCAACCGGCGGCTGCCCCCGGCCGAGTGCCGACCTTGCATCCTGAGAACAGCGAGCGAATTGCAGTCGCGCCGCCGCGCGCCCCCAATGCCAGTGAACAACAGAAGATCATCAGCATTCGGGTGTGTGCGGCCGGCGATACGCGCTGGAGCGGCGCTGAGTTGCTCGCTGCGCTCGAGTCGCATGGACTGGCTTACGGACGCTACCAGGTGTTTCACCGCAAGCATGTCGATGGGCGCAGCCTATTTTGCGTGGCGAGTCTGATCGAACCCGGCAGTTTCGACCTCGCTCAAATGGCGGCCGAGGAATTTCGCGGCGTGACCTTGTTCGCTGTTCTCCCGGGTCCCGTTGAGCCGCTGTTGACCATCGATGAATTGCTGTCGGCGGCGCGCGGCTTGGCGCTGGATCTGGCCGGAGTGGTCCAAGACGCCAAGGGGGTGCTGCTGTCACCGCAACGCGCGGCGGCCTTGCGCGATGACGTGGCGCGGTTTCAGGCCGCATTATCGGGTCCTTAAACGATGTGCGCGCAGAAAGCATCGGCTTCCACCAAGGCGGCGGCGCGCGCCGCGAAGCTCACCGAACTGCTGGAGCGCTACAACTATCGTTACCATGCGCTCGATGATCCGGAAGTTCCAGACGCCGAATACGATCGTTTGATGCTGGAGCTGCGCGCGCTGGAAACCGAATTTCCGGCGCTGATCAATCCTCATTCGCCGACGCAGCGGGTTGGCGCCGCGCCAAGCGCGGCGTTCGGAACAGTCAAACACCGTGTCGCGATGCTGTCGCTGGACAACGCTTTCAGCGAGGAGGATGTGCGTGATTTCGACCGCCGCATTCACGAGCGCCTCAAGGATCCGGCGCCGGTGCGATACTCGGCGGAGCCCAAGCTCGACGGCTTGGCGATCAGCGCCCGCTACGAGGGGGGCAAGTTCGTACTCGGTGCGACGCGCGGCGACGGTGAGACCGGGGAGGACATCACACAGAATTTGCGCACCATCCAGGCATTGCCGTTGAAGCTGCGCGGCGATCCGCCACCGGTGTTGGAAGTGCGCGGTGAAGTATTCATGCCGCTGGCAGGATTCAAGCGCTTCAATGCGCAAGCCGAAGCGCGCGGCGAGAAAAGTTTGGTCAACCCGCGCAATGCCGCGGCGGGAAGTTTGCGCCAATTGGACCCGCGCATGACCGCAGCGCGTCCGCTCGATGTGTTCATCTACGGACTCGGAATCGTCGAGGGTGGCGAGCTGCCGGCGAGTCAGACGCAAGTGCTTAAAGCACTGCGCAGCTATGGTTTTAAGATTTGCCCACAATCCGCCGTGGTCGAAGGGATCGAAGGGTGCCTTGGCTACTATCGCGATATCGGAGCCGCCCGCGCAACGCTGCCGTATCAAATCGATGGCGTGGTTTACAAAGTGGACGATCTGCAATTGCAGCGGCAGCTAGGCTTCGTGTCGCGGGCGCCGCGTTGGGCGATAGCGCACAAGTTCCCCGCTGAAGAGGCCCTGACCGTGGTGCGGGGCATCGAGTTTCAGGTCGGTCGCACCGGTGCACTGACCCCCGTCGCGCGGCTCGAGCCGGTATTTGTGGGCGGAGTCACCGTCAGTAACGCGACGCTGCACAACATGGATGAGCTGGCGCGCAAGGATGTCCGGGTGGGCGATACCGTGGTGGTGCGGCGTGCCGGCGACGTGATTCCGGAAGTGGCGCGCGTGCAGTTGGAACGCCGAGCCCAGGATGCACCGCCCTTGGTGGCATTGCCCAAGCATTGTCCCGTATGTGGATCGCCGGTGGTGCGCGAAGTGGATCAGGCGGTGGCCCGCTGCACGGGCGGCCGATTCTGCAAGGCGCAGCGCCGCGGCGAGCTGCAGCATTTCGCCTCACGGCGTGCCATGGACATTCAGGGGTTGGGCGATAAATTGATCGAGCAACTGGTGGACAACGATTGGGTGCAAACCCCGGCCGACCTGTTTGCGCTGAGTGCGGAGAAATTTGCCAGCCTCGATCGCATGGGCGAGAAGTCGGCGCAAAAAATCGAATCAGCGATCACGGCTGCCAGGAAAACCACGTTGCCGCGCTTTCTGTATGCCCTGGGCATCAGGGATGTGGGGGAGTCCACGGCACTGGCGCTGGCTGTGTATTTTCGCGACCTAGAGGCGTTGCGCGAAGCCGACGAAGCGGCGATCCAGCGGGTCCCGGACATCGGCCCGGTGGTGGCCAAGAATGTCGCTGCCTACTTTGCCGACGCGGAGAATGCCAAGTTGCTGGATCGCCTGCTGGCGGCGGGCATCGAGTGGCCGGCGCTCGAGCGGCCGAGCGAGAATAGCGCCTTGCATGACAAAATATTCGTGCTGACCGGAACGCTGCAGACACTCTCAAGGGATGAGGCCAGCGAAGCCATCATTAAACTCGGCGGCAGGGTGAGCGGCAGTGTGTCGAAGAAGACCCACTACGTAGTGGCGGGCGCGGAGGCCGGCTCAAAACTGAAAAAGGCACAGACGTTGGGCGTCGAAATCCTCGATGAGGATCAATTCTTGAAGCTGCTAAAAGCGTAGCGGAGTTTTTCTCCGCTACGCCTCAGCGCTGCGCTTTTTAGTTGAGCGACTTTTCGATCTTGGCGGTTTTCTTCAGCGTATCGACATAGGCCGCGAGCTTCTTCTGCATCGCGCCGGAGGCAACCTGTTGTTTGACCTGCTCGAACGGCGGTGGTGGCGCTTCACGTGTGTCTTCGAGTTTGATCACATGCCAACCGAACTGCGTCTGCACCGGCTCCTGCGTCATTTCCCCTTTTTTCAAGGTCTTGACGGCATCACCGAAGGGCTTGGCCATACGCGCAAGCGTAAACCAGCCCAGATCGCCGCCGCTGGCCTTCGAGGTGTCAGTGGACTCAGCCTTGGCCACATCCTCGAATTTGGCGCCTCCCTTGATTTTCTTGATCGCCGCTTCGCCTTGCTCCTTGGTGGCTACCAGGATATGGCGCGCGTGGTATTCGGTCTTATCCAATCCCGCCACGGCTGCATCGTATTCGGCATGCAATTCGGCATCGGTGGGTTCTTTGTCCTTCAAGTATTTCTGCGATTCGGCATCGGCCAAGATGCGTAGGCGCAGAACTTCCAAGCTGGTCGCGACGTCCGGATCTTTCTCCATTCCATCCTTGACCGCTTGAGCGGCGATCAGCTGCATGCTGATCATCTCATCCAGAATTTGGTTTTTCTGTTCGGCAGTGAGTTCAGTATTGGGGCGGCCCTGCAGCAGACGCTTGGTATAAAAATCATACTCGGCGCGTGTAATGGGCGTGCCATCCACTGTGGCCACAGCCGGCGAGGCGGGCTTGTCGGCCGGGGCAGGGGTCGTCATCGCCTGCTGTCCCTTGCCGCAGGCGGCAATCACCACCGCAGAAGCCGCCACAGCGAACCAGTGCGTCCACCGTGAACTGAGAAATTGAGTCATGAGAATCCTCTACGCAAAAAAATAGGCGACTATGGCCGAACTGGCCGATGCGCCCGGGGGCGGCAGTTTAGCCTCACGGCGCTCAAGTCGCAAAATGCTGCAGAGCAACAATTACACCCGATGCGGATTATTCAGGCGCCAGCGCTTCGATGGCCAACGCATGAATGTCGGTTTGCATCAGATCACCGACCGCCGCGTACACCAAGCGGTGTCGCGCGACCGTCGGTACGCCGCGGAAAGCCTCGGCGACGATGCGAACTCGAAAATGGCCGTGTCCCTGCTCGGCGCCGGCGTGTCCGGCATGCAGGTGGCTTTCATCCTCTATGACCAATTGCGTGGGCGTGAAGTTGCTTTCCAGGCGCTGGCGCAGGCGTTGTTCTCGATCGGATGTAGACACAGGTAACTCCTCAGGAACTCCGTCAGGTTTTATTTTGCTGCTCAACCACAGCACTTGCGGAATCATGAACAACATGGTGGCAGGCGTGATGCCGTACACCTTGAAGTTGACCCAGGTGTTTTCGCTGAAATGATGGGCGACGTAAATATTGAGGATGGCCAACAATGCGAACCAGGCGGCCCAGAGGCTGTTCAATACCAGCCAGCCCCGCGCAGACACCGCCAGCGTTTCGGTAAATACCCCTTCGAACATGCGCCGTACCAGCGGTTGCTTGCCAAACAGCATGCTGGCCAGAAAGGCCACCGCGGTCAGCCCCATCAAGACGGTGGGTTTCCATTGGATGAACCGCGCATCGTGCAACAGCAATGTAAGGGCGCCCAAGCCCACGACCACGGCAGCGGTAATGACATGCATGGTCTTGAATGTTCCGGTTCGCACCCGGTGCAGGATCAAAACCACCACGCAGGCGGCCATCAAGACCGCCGTGGCCGTGTAAATACCCCATACCTTATAGGCGATCAGAAATAGGATGAGGGGCGAGAGTTCGAGCAGCTGATTCATCCGCGTATCATAGCGGAGACATGAGCATCTACCTGCAACTGCATCCGGTCTCGCCGCAGCGCCGCTTCATCCGTCAAGCGGTGGAAACCTTGCGCGGCGGCGGGGTCATCGTCTATCCCACGGATTCCTGCTACGCGCTTGGGTGCCACATCGGCGATAAGACCGCACTGGAGCGCATTCGCGAGATCCGACAGACCGACCGCAATCACCATTTCACGTTGGTATGCCGTGATTTGGCCGAAGTCGGCAAGTATGCGGTGGTGGAGAATTGGCAGTACCGCCTGCTGCGGGCCCACACGCCGGGCCCCTATACCTTCCTGCTCAATGCGTCGCGCGAGACGCCGCGGCGGCTCAAGCACGAGCGGCGCGGGACCATCGGCCTCAGGGTGCCCGACCATCCGGTCACGGCCTTGCTGCTGAGCGAGCTTGGCGAGCCGGTGATGAGCTCGACGTTGCTGCTGCCCGGCGAGGACTTGCCGCGCACGGACGCCCAGGAAATCTATGAGAGACTGGGGCGCAGCGTTGACATGGTCTTGGACGGCGGAAACTGCGGCTTGACGCCGACCTCGGTGATCGATTTGTCGGGCGACCGAGCCGTCATCGTTCGAATTGGCAATGGCGATGTGAAACCATTTGCGCCCAATTCGCCTCTCTAAATTACTTTAAGTATATATTCTAAAATATTGGTTTAATTGATATTTACGGGTGATTTTTCCGTCCACGTTGGATTCGCCAGCGCAGGCGCTTTCAACTCTCGAGCTTCAATCGCGGCAGCGTTGGCGCCGGGACTATGGAAAAATGGCTTTCAGTGTTGTCGTCAGACTCTTCGTGATGGGGTTGTTCGTGTTCAAAATGTTTTTTTCGGTCAGGCAGGCGATGTGAGCGGTCCGCTTCAAAACCGCCGCGTGCTCTCTGGCATGCGTCCTACGGGACAGTTGCATCTGGGTAATTTCCATGGCGCCCTGAAGAACTGGATCGAGCTGCAGTACCAGTATGAGTGCTATTTTTTCATCGCCGATTGGCATGCGCTTACAACGGGTTACGAAGACACTTCAAAGCTCGAGGACAACACTTGGAGCATGGTCATCGATTGGTTGGCGGCGGGCTTAAACCCCGGCGTCGCCACGTTGTTCATCCAGTCCAAAGTGCCGGAGCACGCGGAACTGCATTTGTTGCTATCGATGATTACGCCATTGGGTTGGCTGGAGCGGGTCCCAAGCTTCAAAGATCAACAGACTCAGTTGGCTGATCGCGATTTGAGCACCTATGGGTTTTTAGGCTACCCGCTTCTACAGAGTGCGGACATCCTGCTGTACCGCGCCCAATATGTGCCGGTAGGCGAGGACCAAGTAGCGCACGTGGAAATCACGCGCGAGGTGGCGCGGCGCTTCAATCACATTTATGGACGCGAGGCCGAGTTCGAGCAAAAGGTTGAGAAGGCGATCAAGAGCTTGGGTTCGCGCAATGCCGGCATGTACCGCAATTTGCGCAAAGATTTTCAGGAGCGCGGCGATTCGGAGGCGTTGGCCAAAGCGCACGCATTGGTCGAATCAAACGCCCGTCTGACCGTGGCGGACCGCGATCGACTGTTGGGATATCTCGAGGGCGCGGGCATTTCCATATTGCCGGAACCCGAGGCGCTGCTCACGGCCACGCCCAAAGTACCGGGCCTCGATGGGCGCAAGATGTCCAAGTCCTATGGCAACACCATCGGCCTTCGAGAGAGCACCGACTCCATCGTGAAAAAACTCAAAGCCATGCAGACTGACCCAGCGCGCGTGCGGCGCACCGATCCCGGTGATCCGGACAAGTGCCCGGTCTGGGATTTGCACAAGATTTACTCCAGCGCGGAAACCCAGGCGTGGGTGCAGCAAGGCTGTCGCACTGCGGGCATCGGCTGCCTGGAATGCAAGGCGCCCTTGATCGACAAAATCGTCGAGGAAGTCTCGGGCATCAGCAAGCGGGCGCAGGAGTTCGAGGAGAATCCGGATCTGGTCCGGGGTATCATCGCGGAAGGTGCCGAGCGTGCCCGGGCCGTGGCCCGCGAAACCTTGGACGCGGTCCGTCAAGCCATGGCAATGAACTATCGATGAAACCTGAACTGACGTTGGTGCAAAACTCCGAACCAGCCGCCGCGGTGGCCGCTCCGGTCAAGGGTGCCGCGCCCGCGCAGGCGGAAATGCCCTTCGCCGTGGTTGAAGGTCAGCCCGTCACGGAAATGCCGCGGGATTTGTATATCCCGCCTCAGGCCCTGGAGGTCTTTCTCGAAGCCTTCGAGGGACCGCTGGACATGCTGCTGTATCTGATCCGTCGCCAAAATCTCGACATTCTCGACATTCCGATTGCCGAGATTACGCGCCAATACATGCGTTACATCGAACTGATGCAGGTGCTGCAGCTGGAGCTGGCCGGCGAGTATTTGCTAATGGCGGCGACGCTTGCCGAAGTGAAGTCCCGCATGTTGCTGCCGCGCATGCAGTCCGATGATACGGCCGAGGAGGCCGATCCGCGCGCCGAGTTGGTCCGTCGCCTGCAGGAATACGAACGCTTCAAACGCGCGGCTGAAAGCATCGATCGCATGCCGCGCGTGGACCGCGATACCTGGGTGGCCTCGGCGGACTTGGTGGACCGGAAAGTGGTGCGCATTCCGCCGCAGGTGTCCTTGCAGGAAATGCTGATCGCTTTTCAAGATGTGCTGGCGCGCAGCGATATGTTTGCGCACCATCATGTCCAGCGCGAGCCGCTGTCGGTGCGTCAGCGCATGACGGATGTGCTGTCGGTGCTGACCACGCATAGTTTCGTGGATTTCGTGCGATTGTTTTCGCCCGAGGAGGGGCGCCGTGGGGTGACGGTAACCTTCGTCGCCATTTTAGAGTTGTTGCGTGAAGGACTGATCGAACTGGTCCAATCTGAGGCCTACGCGCCGCTGCACGTGCGTCTGGGAAACCCGGCGCGACACTTGAAACTCGTTGCCGACGATGGCGCCGCCAACGATGACCTAGCGAGAACCCAATGAACGAACAATACGTGAAGAATGTGGTGGAAGCGGCCTTGCTGGCGGCGGGCCGTCCCGTGACCATGGATGAACTGATTGGGGTGTTCGATGAGCGCGACGGTTCTAACGCCGATGAAGTGAAAACGGCGCTCGCCGCGCTCACCGCCGATTACGAAACGCGCGGCCTGGAACTGCTCGAGGTTGCGAGTGGTTACCGGATTCAGATCAAAGCGGCCGTGGCCGAACCGGTATCGCGGTTGTGGCAGGAGCGGCCCGCGAAGTATTCGCGTGCGCTGCTGGAGACATTGGCGCTGGTGGCTTACCGGCAACCCATTACGCGCGGCGAAATCGAACAAATCCGCGGCGTCACTGTGAATCCGCACATCATCAAGACCTTGCTCGAACGTGCGTGGATTCGCGTCGTGGGCCACCGGGATGTCCCCGGCAAGCCAGAATTGCTGGGCACGACACGCGACTTCCTGGATTACTTCAGCTTGAAGAAGCTCGATGATTTGCCGACCTTGTCGCAGCTGAAAGAGTTGGAAGATCTGCGGGTGCAGCTGACCCTGCCGGGCGCCGATCCGCAAGTGCTCGATGTTGAGCCGAGCGAGCAGGCCGCAGATCCAGGTGCTGATGCCGCGGATGACGAAGAAGACGTCGCCGCCGACAGCGGCGAACCGCGTCCCCATGGATTGGTTGCCAGCGGTGCCCACGATGATTCGAATTGATGAGAGCCCGTCCCCCCGAACGACGCGCCGCCAAACGCCTTGCCGCGCACAAGGAGCCGCCCGCCACTGAGCGGGTGCAGAAGCTTTTGGCCGCGGCGGGCATCGGCTCGCGCCGCGAGGTCGAGCGATGGATCCGCGAAGGTCGTTTGCAGATCAATGGTCAAGTTCCAGCGCTTGGCCATAAACTTGCACCGCGCGATCGCATCACGCTCGATGGCCGCCCGGTGCGGTTGCACTCCCCGGCGAACAAAGAACTGCGGGTGTTGTTGTTCCACCGCTCGCCCGGCGAAAATCTTGACTTGAAAGAGGCGACCTCGCGGGCCGCCGAACATTTGAATCTGCCCAAGGCATCCGGCCGCTGGCTGGCCATCCAGCCGATGCCGCCCGTCGATGGCGGTTTGGAAATTTTGACCGACGACGGCGCTTGGGCGCATCGCGTATCGCGCGGGGTGCACGCGCTGACCGTCGACTATGTGCTGCGCATGCGCGGGCCGTTGACCGAGGAACTGGTGCAGGACTTTCGCGCCGCCACCGACTGCGAGGGCGAGCCCATGAGCATCATCGAGGCGAAGGCGAAATTTGGCGAAGGGCAGAATCATTGGTTGGATGTGACTGCGCGGGCGACCCGTTCAGCGCTGGTCCGTCATTGGTGGGCGGCGCGCGGCATCATTGTCAGCCGCCTGATGCGGGTACGATTCGGGCCCGTGCATTTATCGCGCGAACTGCCGCGCGGTCATTCGCGCGCGTTGCTGGCCAGTGAACGCAACGCGCTCAACAATGAAATCGAGGCGGCGCTGGCGGCTTCAGCCGCCGCGGTGAGCGGCATACCCCTCACCGATCCTGCGGTTTAGCGAATTTACTTCGACGCGTCGAGCAACTCGGCCAGATGCTGTTGCCATACGGCGGCCCAGGTATGGGTGCCATGGCCATGGGTTTGCTCGGAGGCGGGCAACAGGATGAAGCGGCCTTTGGGCACGCGTTTGATCTCCCGCTCGGCAATTCCCAACTCCGGCGGATTGATGAAATCATCGGCGGAATTGATTTGCAGCAGCGGCGCTTTGATCTTCTCCAAATCCTTCGAAGGATCGTAGTCGCTGGAGGCGTTCACTTGATAGAGCAGGTCATTGGCATCCAACTCCGCCATCTGCCGCTCCATGAATTTTTTCGCGAACTCATCGGCTGCATCGCGGGTCGGTAACGTCAGCTGCATCTGAATGGGCGCGCTGCCGGCCACCAACAACATGCCGGCGGCGACGCGCAGCGCAGCCGCTGGTTCCGTCACGTAGTCGCCCTTCAACCACTGCGGATCGCTGCGAATCGCGTCCATCACCAAATCCCGCCATAAACGGTTACGGCCCGCCAGTTGCACCGGCAGGCACGCCAGCGGCATCAATGCATCCATGAAGTCGGGGTATTTCTCACCCCAGATAAAGCTATGCATGCAACCCATGGAGGTGCCGATAATCAGACGCAGGTGATCCACCTCCAAGCCCTTGGTCAGCAGTAGGTATTGGGCCAGCACCATGTCCTGATAGCCATATTGCGGAAAGTGCGCGTGCAACCCGTCGCTGGGTTTGCTGGATTGTCCATGGCCGATGCCGTCGGGCAGGATGATGAAATACTTCTGTGCATCGAGCAGTTGCCCCGGTTGAAACAACACGCCGGAGAAGCGTTCGTTGATGAGGCTATGACCCGAACCGCCGGTGCCGTGCAGCACCAGCACGGCGTTCGTCACATGGCCCTGGGCGTCCTTGCGCGGCTTGCCGAGATAGGTGTAGTGGATGCGCAATTCCGGCAAGGTTTCGCCGGAGGCGAACTGAAAATTATGAATGACAAATTCGCCCTCGGCATTACGTGCGGCGGCCGGCGCCGCGGCTGCTGCGGCGCTGAACGCGACGCACAGCAAGGTGATGAGCGCCAAGAGATTGGTTCGTGGGTGCATTCGATATCCTATAGTGACTGCGCTTCCAAGTACTCACCGTTGATGCCGCTGCCCAAAGCACTCAACACATACAAGAACGCGCCGCTCACTGATTCGGGCGTCGGCACCGTATTCGGGTCTTCGGCCGGGTAGGCCGCCGAGCGCATGGCAGTACGCATACGACCCGGGTTGATGCTGTTCACGCGAATGTTCTTCTCGCCTTCCACCTCTTCATACAGCATGCCGCGCACCGCTTCCAGACCGGATTTGGCCACTGCATAGGCGCCCCAGAAGGGACGCGCCTGCTTGACCACGCCGCTGCTCACAAAGATCACCGATGCGTCCAGTGACTGGCGCAGTGCCGGCATCAGCACCTGGGTCAAAATGAACGGGGCGGTGAGATTCACGTGCAAAACCTTACACCAGGTGGGCACATCGTATTGCTCGAGCGGCGTGCGGTCACCTAATAAAGCCGCCGTGTGGACCAGTCCATCCAAGCGGCCGAACTCCGCGCCGATGACGCGCGCCAGTGCGTCATATTCGACGGCCGATGCGCTCGCCAGATCCAACACCGCGAGGGCAGGTGTCGGCGCGCCGAGCGCTACGATTTGGTCATAAACGCGCTCCAGTTTGACGGTGTTGCGTCCGCTCAAGATCACGGTGGCCCCGGCGCGCGCAGCGGCGAGCGACAAGGCTCGTCCCAGCCCTGCGCTGGCGCCGGTAATGAGAATATTGCGGCCTGCCAGCAGCCCGTCGGTCGGTTGAAAGTCTTTCGGAATCATTCTAAATCCTCGGTTAGCGCGTGCGCCGCGCAGCGCTCCACGCCAGAAACAGCGATCGTAAACCACCCGGCGGCGGCGAATGTAAGTGAACGGTTCCCAGTGCAGCGAGTACCAGCAAATGACGCTGGGAGCGCCGCCCGGCGCCGCGCAAGGCACGGTTTGCGCGGGCGTAGTGGTCAGCGGCCCGCTGCCGCAAGATCGTTAGATAGGCGGTCAGGCGAGCGTCAGGGATGTCGGCCACCAGTGCGCCATTGTCGATGTCGGCCGCCAGTAGTTCATCCACGGCGAACACCACCCGGCCGGCGCGAGCTTCCCACCGATACTCTGAGAGGGCCCGTGCCAGATAATCAGCGACTGCGATCTCGCCGCAAGATTCCTTGATGCCGGCCGCGTCAGTCTCGGAGGTGGCTTGTGCTGCCGCACTCAATGCGGCGACCACCCGCAGCGGATTGGCTCGCAGCCGCTGAGCATGCGGTTCCAAATCACTCGCTTGTTCCAAAGGCGCACCGCTGACCTCGACCGCCGCCGCGTCGATGGCGGCAACCAAGGGTGTGAAGGCGCTGGGGCTCGCGCCCGGCAGTCCTGCCAAGTAAAGACTGATGGGGTGAACCGGCGTCGATCCGCTCAGCCGGCGCATTTCTTCCTGCCACCAGCCGAGCTTGATCAGTGCGGCGCTGCGCTCCGTACGTGGATCAGTCAGGGCATTCCATTCAGCTTGCAAGGCGTAGATACCGAGCAGTGCCGGGCGGGCTTCCGGAGCCGCGAACTGCCAGCTGAATTGCCGCACGGAGCCGCTCGGAATCGCGCGCGTCCGGTAGGTAGCGTCAAGGGACCTTGAGATCATCGCGAAATGCGTGCCCTTGAGTCCGCAGCCAGGCAAGAAGGTCCAACGGGTGCTTCAAGTGCGCATCACCACCCCAGGTCGAAGAGTCTTCGTCAGGCAGCAGATACCCATAATCCGCCACCAATCCCGGCATGTGGGCCGCATGCGCCGCCTGGATATCGCGAAGTGCATCCCCGACATAGACGCACTCTGGCGGCGTCACGCCTGCTAACTGGGCGGCGTGCAGCAGCGGCAGGGGATGAGGCTTGCGCTCAGCCAGCGAATCACCGCTCACCACACAGACAAAACGCGCGGTCAATTTCATTTGCTCGAGCAGAGGTGTGGTTAGCCAGCCGGGTTTGTTGGTGACGATGCCTGCGGTCAAGCCCGCGGACTCCAAACTTTTCAATACCTGCTCCATGCCCGGAAACAAGCGCGTGTGCACCGCCAACGCGCCGGCGTAGATCTGCAAGTAGCGCGTCCGAAGTGCCTCAAACGCCTCATCCGTGGCATCGGGGAATCCGGTTTTCACAATGCGCGCGGCGCCATGGCTGACAGCCCCGCGCACCCGGTCATAGGATAGAGGCGGCTCCCCGTGCTCGAGCCGCAACGCATTCAACGCGGCCACCATGTCCGGCGCCGTGTCGAGCACGGTGCCGTCCAAGTCGAATAACACGGTCCGCAATTTCACGCTCATGCGGTACGCTTGAAATGCGCCAGATAATTGACATCGGTGTTGTTCGATAACCGAAACGATCGCGTCAGCGGGTTATAACTGATGCCGGTGAGATCGCGCAATTCCAGCCCCGCGGCCCGGCCCCAGCGCGCCAACTCGGATGGCTTGATGAACTTCAGATACTCATGTGTGCCCTTGGGCAGCACGCGCGCCACGTACTCTGCGCCGATGATGGCGACGGCAAAGGCCAACGGGTTACGGTTCAGGGTGGAAATAATGACATCGCCGCCGGGTTTGCTAAGCGCGGCCAGTGCCGCCAGCGTGGCCGCAGGATCCGGTACGTGTTCCAGCATCTCCATGCAGGTCACCAGGTCGAACGCGGCAGGGCGCTGCTGCGCCAGGTCTTCGGCTGCCGCGCATTGATAGTCGACCGCCATATCCGCTTCAATCGCATGCAGACGCGCCACATCGAGCACGGCCTGCGACAGATCGATGCCGAGTACCTGGGCGCCGGCCCGGGCCATGCTCTCAGTCAATATTCCGCCGCCGCAACCGACGTCGATGACCTGTGCATTCAAGAGCGGCACCGCCGTCTGCACGTAGCGAAGCCGTAGCGGGTTGAGCTCGTGCAGGGGCTTGGAGGGTCCTTGCGGATCCCACCAGCTTTGCGCGAGGGCGGTGAATTTTGCCAATTCCGCCGGATCCGCATTTTGATCAAGCATGCTCATGAGTCCACCGTCCGCGTCAGTTCGCCACCGGATAACAATTGACGGCCCGCGACCCACACATCGCTGACCAATTCGCGTCCGCCGTTAAATGCCACTTGTGCCAGCGGCTCGGATAGCGGCTGCATTGCAGCGCCGGACAGGTCCATGCAACAGAGGTCCGCCCATTTGCCAGCCTCCAGCGTCCCGATCTCGCCATCCAAGCCGAGTACGGCGGCGCCTCCGCAGGTTGCTGCTTGCATGGCATCGGACGCGCTCGATAACAGCGCCGCCAAGCGCATCTCGCCCCAGATATCTTGGCTCAATGCAGCATACCCAGCGGTTCCGAGGCCTAAGCGAATCCCTGCGGCGATAAAGGCCGCGACCGGCGCCAACCCATTGCCGCGATGCAAGCCGCCTTGCAGGCAGAGGGTAATGGAAATGCCGGTGCGCTGCGCCAACGCAATGTCGTCCTCAGTGACTTCCACCATGTGACCGGCGTCCAACGCCGGCGATAACAGGCCTAAGTTCCACAGCCGCTCCAGCGGCCGGACGCCATACTTTTTCAAGGATTGGTTTACTTCGGTGGCGCTGGCCTGCAGATCGAGCATGATTCCCGCATCGAGTTCGTCGGCTACGGTGACGAGCTTCGACAAGGTCGAGTCGCTCAACTCATTGGCGATCTGCGGGGCGAATGCCGTGGAGACCAATGGGTGTCCGCTGTATTCATCGCGCAAGCTCAAGGCTCGAGTCAAGGACTGGGGGCCATCGGCGATGGGCAATCCCACCACCGCGCGGATGCCTTGTTTTACCGCCGCTTGCGCGGTCTCGCTCGCAAGGCCCTGTGGATTCGCAAAACACGTGATCCCGGCACGCAGCATGGCGGCCAGTCTCAGCGATATGTGCCGATCGGCCTGATCGGTGGCGCCTTGGGCTCGTGAGTTGATCAGGCCCGGTGTCAGCAGGTGCGCGGGCCGCTGCATGACAACCGAAGGCGCATACTGCGTGCGCGCAGTTTCGGACGGTAAAATATCGAGAATCCGGCCATCGCGAATCACCGTCGAATGATGCTCGAGGAGGAGGTTCGGGACACACATGGGAGCGGTCCAACGGACCTCGATGCTTAAATCAGCGGCAACAGCGGGCATGCAGGAAGTATATCGGCAAAAGCCGCAGGTTAGGCTTAAGACCTACAGTGATATGTGCTAGAATTCGCCCATGTTGAGGCCCTGTCTCGTCTCCTATAAACCCGCTGTATAGAAGCCTGTAAAGGCTCACCGGACTCTCGCAAAATGGCCGAGATCGCTCGCGAAATATTGCCCGTAAATCTCGAAGACGAGATGCGGAAGTCATACCTCGATTACGCCATGAGCGTCATCGTCGGACGCGCTTTGCCCGATGTTCGCGACGGTTTGAAGCCGGTGCATCGGCGCGTGCTGTTCGCGATGCGCGAATTATCGAACGACTGGAATCGTGCGTACAAGAAGTCGGCGCGCGTGGTCGGCGATGTCATCGGCAAGTACCATCCGCACGGCGATGCGTCGG
>CAZZWE010000039.1:0-30457 GCA_964657675.1 uncultured Steroidobacteraceae bacterium | reverse complement strand
TTGGCCACGTGCGCCGCTCGGTCGAGGCGTCGCGCGCCGATGCGGCGGTGATCGCAGCGACTCGCGATGCGGTGCGCATCACGGTGGCGGCCGAGACCGCGCGCGCCTACGCCCAAATCTGCGCGCTCGGTGAACAACTGGCGGTCGCGCACCGTTCTTTGGACATTGTGGCCCATGAAGCTGAAATCACCGTGAACCGTCACGAAGCCGGCGCTAATTCGCAATTTGACGTGGTCCGGGCGCAAGGTCTGGTCGCACAGGTCCGCGCCACCATTCCGCCGTTTGAGGGACAGCGCAAATCGGCCCTGTTCCAGCTCGCCGCGCTGTTGGGCCGCACGCCGGCCAATGCGCCGACCGAGGCCTACGATTGCGTGTTGCCGCCGCACTTGGATTCAGCGCTGCCAGTGGGGGACGGCGCGGCTTTGTTGAAGCGACGCCCCGATATTCGACAAGCTGAGCGGAGGCTGGCCGGAGCGACCGCACGAATCGGGGTTGCAACCGCCGATTTATATCCGCGCATCAGCCTGACCGGATTCTACGGTGGCGTCGCCACCTCATTCGACATGCTGTCCACCAACGTCGCACGCGCCTCGGGCATCGGCCCCAGCATCAGCTGGATTTTTCCCAATCAGACCGTGCCCCGAGCGCGCATCCGCCAGGCCCGCGCGGGCGCCGCTGCCGCCCTGGCCGGCTTCGATGGCAGCGTACTGCAGGCGTTGAAGGAAACCGAGCAGTCATTGGCAGGCTACGGCTCTGAGCTCGAGCGACGTCAAGCCTTGAGCGACGCCCAGGAAAATGCGCAAAAGGCTTTTGAGATGGCGCATGACCAATTTATCGACGGCGCACTGAGCAATCTCGATTTATTGACCACCGAACAGATACTGGTCGCCGCCGATGCCGCCGTTGCCGCTTCCGATGCGGCGCTCATTCAAAATCAAATCGCTGTGTTCAAGGCGCTGGGCGGCGGCTGGAACTAACCACCTTCGCCCATCGGCATAATCAGGCAAGTCGTGCTGCCATGGGCGTACAACTTTCCGCCGGCGTCGATGATTTTGGCTTCAGCCGTCGCAATACGGCTGCCGACATAAATGATTTTGCCCTCGCAGGTCACCAGGCCGGTACTAATCCGCATAGCACGTACGAAGTTGACCTTCAGTTCCAGCGTCGTATAGGCGAAGCCTGGTTTGAGCGTGGTGTGCACGGAACACCCCAGCGCCGAGTCCAACAGAGTCGCCGCAAAGCCGCCGTGCACTACGCCGATCGGGTTGTAGTGATACTCCGCAGGCATCCCGGAAAACACGGCGACGCCGGTCTCGACTTTGACCAACTTGAAATCCATGAGCGCCCCGATGGGCACGCCCCGTCCGCTATGTATCAGGCTGCGCAGATATTCCAAGCCGCTCATCGAGGCGATCTGCGCCCGATCAACGATGGGCTCCTGCCATTCAAACTCACGCTTGCGAATTCCAGGAATCTCGGCGGTCACGCCTGCACTCCCCGGCTGCGCTGATTCAACAGCATGCGCATGCCATAGCGCGCCCGTAAGGTAATCAATCCCTGGGGCTCAACCTTGTGACCCGGGGCCAGGCGCAGTTGGTAGCGCTGCGCAATGGTGGCAAGTAAAACGATGGCTTCGGTGGTCGCAAAGGCCGCCCCAATGCAAATCCGCTGGCCACCACCGAAAGGAAGATACGAAAAGCGCACTCGGCCCGAGGAGTTCTCAGGCGAGAAGCGCTGCGGATCGAACCGCCCTGGGTTTTCCCAAAGTTTTTTATGGCGATGAATGACCCAGGGAGAAATGATCACCGTTGAGCCTTTGGGAACCCGTCGCCCCGCCAGTTCGTCATCGGCCAGCGCTTCACGCTCCATCGAGGGCACCGGCGGATAAATCCGCATGGACTCTTCCACCACCATTCGCGTGTAGTTAAGCTTGGGCAGATCCTCCGCCGTGGGTACGCGGCCGCCCAACACGCTTTGAAGCTCGGCGTGCAGCTTCGCCTCTTCCGCCGGGTGCGCGGATAGCAGAAACAGCGTCCACGTCATGGCCATGGCAGTCGTTTCATGACCCGCCATGAAGATCGTAATCACATGATCGCGAACTTCTTGTGCACTCATGCCGCCGCCGGTTTGCTCATCGCGGGCGGCGATCAGCCGGGCGAGAAGATCCTTCGGCGCGTTGCCCGGATTTCTCACGCGCTCCTCGATCAGTCGGTCGATAATGGCGTCGAACTCCGCGAACGTTTGTTGGGCAAGCTTGGCGCGCCGGCGGCCCGCAAACCAATCCGGAAAGCCGAACATATCGAAAAGATTGGGCCGAATCCGTTCCTGGTAGCGACCGGCAGCACCACCCATGATGCGCACGATGGAGTTCGAATCCGAAGAAAACATGGTGCGCGAAATGATGTGCAAGGTCACTTCCATCATGGCGTGCTCGATATCGACGCAGCTGGAAGGAGCCAGGCGATCCCAATCCGCCAACATCTCTTCCGTGGCGGCGGTCATGATGGGTGTGTAGCCAGCGATGCTGCGATGATCAAACGAGGGTGCCATGGTGCGCCGATGCCGCCGCCAGGTATCCTTCTCCAGCGTGATCAGCCCTTTGCCAAGGCCCGGCTCGAGAATGCGGCGCGTGATCTCGGTCTTTTCATAATTCGCGACATTGTCCAACATCACATGCTTGATCAACGCAGGATCGCTCACGATAAACACGTTTCTGCCGAGCACCTTGCGCTGAACGAGTTCCTTCTCGTAGGCCTCTTCAGTGAAGATGCCAATGGCGTTGTCTTGCAAAGTCCCTAAAAATTGCAGCAGCGATAGGCGTTCGCGCGGCGGCGCGGGCGCAGGTAGGCTGTTCATCATAGCTGTCTCCCCTCTATCGATGGTTGGCCGTTGACCCAGCCAGGCATGATGCTCACCACAGGACGCACGCGAGCGGCTGCGATCGCCGCCGCCGAATTCTTGCTCTGCGCGAGCAACCTCAAATTTTCGCGGGTGGGCAACAGCAGCGCACGTTCACCGCGTGTCTCGCTGTGCAGTGCTTCGCGCGGCTCGACCCACTCGAATGATACGGTCTCGCGGCCGTCGCAGCGGGCCAACTCTGCATGGCGAACCCCGCAAATATAAAAATACGTGTCGAAGCGTTTAGGGGCAGGCTCAGGCGTGATCCAATGAGCGAACGTGACCAACTCATCCAGCGTCAGGCGCATTTGCAGCGCCACTGCCTGTTGTAGAAAGCTCTGCCCCTCGCCGACTCCGCCGGTCATCGGCCGCATGGTGCAACCGGGCAGAAGGCCAACCTCTTCCCAAGCCTCCCGGCACGCCGCCACCCGCAACGCGCGTTGATCAGGGTCGAAGTCAAATGCCCCTGCGCAAAAAGGCAGCCAGGCCGCCGAATAATCCTCCGGCTCCACCACACCGCCCGGAAATACCAAGGCGGAAGCGAACGGCTCGCGCGCATTGCGCTTCACCATGAGCACTTCAAATGGATCATCGCGCACCATCATGACTGTTGCAGCCAGCCGCACGGGGTCTCCTTCGCTATCGTTTTTGTTCGATCCAATCCAGGGAACGCCCCACGGCTTTCTCCCACGTTGCAAATAAAGCCTCGCGGCGCGCAGCCGGCATCTGCGGCTTCCAGCGCTTGTCGATGGCCCAATTGTCCACCAAGTCATCCTGATTTTTCCAATAACCCACGGCAAGCCCTGCGGCGTAGGCTGCACCCAAGGCGGTGGTTTCGGTGATTTTCGGGCGCACCACCGGCAAGTCGAGTATGTCGGCTTGAAACTGCATCAAGAGCTCATTGACCACCATTCCACCATCGACGCGCAACTCTGGGATGGCGTTTGAGGAATCGGCCGCCATCGCCGTCAACACCTCGCGTGTTTGATAGGCCGTCGCCTCGAGCGCAGCGCGGGCGATGTGGGCGCGCGTGACATAACGCGTGAGACCCATCAGCGTGCCACGGGCTTGTTCGTTCCAGTGCGGCGCATACAGTCCTGAAAACGCCGGCACGAAGTACACTCCGCCGTTGTCCTCGACTTCGCCCGCCAGCCGCTCGACTTCTTGGCTGCCGGAGATGATTCCCAAGTTATCGCGCAACCACTGGATCAAGGCGCCCGTCACCGCGATCGAGCCTTCGAGTGCATACCTGGCCGGCTGACCGTGCATTTGATAAGCCACCGTGCTGATCAAGCCGGCCGTTGAGGCAATGGGCTTCTCGCCGGTGTTCATCAACAAGAAACACCCGGTTCCATAGGTATTTTTCGCCTCGCCGGGCTGGAAACACGTCTGTCCCACCAGAGCTGCCTGTTGATCGCCGAGAATGCCGGCAACACAGGTCCCGGCCAGTGCCGGGGTTTTGATATCGCCATATACCTCGCTGGAAGGAGCGATCTTGGGCAACATCTGGGGTGGTATGCGCAACTGCTCCAGCAAGTTGGCATCCCACTGCAGGGTGGCCAAGTCCATCAACTGTGTACGGCTGGCGTTGGTGACGTCGGTCAGATGCTGGCCGCCGTCGCATCCGCCGGTCAAATTCCACAGCAGCCAAGTATCGATATTGCCGAACAGCACCTCGCCGTTCTGCGCTTTCGCACGTGCGCCTGCAACGTGGTCCAACAGCCATTGCAACTTGAGAGCGCTGAAGTAACTGGCCATCGGCAGCCCGGTCTTGGCGCGAAAGCGATTCACCCCGCCTTGACGCACGTACTCAGCCACGAGTTGATCCACCCGTGTGTCCTGCCAGACCAACGCGTTGTGTAACGGCTTGCCGTCTAGCCGGCTCCATAGCACCGTGGTTTCGCGTTGATTGGTGATGCCAACCGCAGCTAGTTCCGAGGCCCGCAGGCCGACACGCCCCAAAGCGGCGCCGGCAACCTCCTGCGTGTTCTGCCAAATTTCCAGCGGATCGTGCTCAACCCAGCCAGGTTTGGGAAATATTTGCCGGTGTTCCATCTGCGCGGAACTGACGATATTTCCGCCGTGATCGAACACGATGAACCGCGTGCTCGTGGTCCCTTGATCGATTGCCCCAACATATCGCGTCATTTTTTCGTCTGGTACTGCAGCGTTGCGATGTCGGGGCCTAGGGACACCCGTCGAATTCTGGTCAATGCGCTTGTTCGGACTTCCACTTCTGAACAGCAGCCAGTGTGTTTTCCACGTGCTTGTCCGGATTCAAGGCTGTGTACTGATAAATGATCTTGCCGCCCGGCGAAATCACATACGACGTGCGGTTGGAATACGATGTGATAAATAAATCCGCGTCATAAGCCTTGGAGATTTTTTTGTCGGCATCCGAGGCCACCGCGAACTTACTGCGGCATTCGCTCACTGAGAATTTATTTAAGGTGTCGATGGAATCGTGAGAAACACCAATGACCGTTGCGCCCAGAGCCTTGAACTTCTCTGTAGCCTCCGCAAATTCATGCGCTTCCACGGTGCACCCCTGAGTGAAGGCCGCCGGATAAAAATACAAAACCACCGGACCGTTCTTCAACGCATCGGCCAAAGCAAACTTGAACGGCTGCCCGCCCAGCGTGGCTTCAGTGGTAAAGTCGGGTGCCGCGGCGCCAGGTTGCAGCGCCGCATATAATGGGGCTGCCAACAGGCAGCCAACGATGCTTAAAAAATATCGCTTCATGATCGCCAGCCTACCTTAAGAACAAGGAACCTGCCTGCATGTCAGAGTCATCCAGCCCTTTGCCCGTTGCAGCGCCTGCGCTGGTCGGTTTGTCCGCGGAGCGCCTCGAGCGTCTGAGCACGGCTTTAGGCGCTGAAGTAGCACGCGGCCGAGTGCCGGGAGCGGTGGCGATGGTGGTGCGCAATGGCCACATTGCCTACTTTGAAACCTTTGGGGCACGTGATCCTGTGGCCAAGGCACCCATGGCCAAGGATAGTATTTTCAGGATTTATTCCATGACCAAGCCGGTGGTGTCGGTCGCCGCCATGATGCTGTGGGAAGAGGGTCGGTTCTTCCTGGATGAGGCGATCGGCAAGTACTTGCCGGAACTCAATGACCTGAAGGTCGCGGTATCACGCGATGGCACGGTTGAGCACGTGCGGACTACGCGCAAAATTACCATCCAGGACTTGTTCAGGCATACCTCCGGCCTGACCTATGAGTTTCGCGGCAGTGGTCCCATCCACAAGATGTACATGGATGCCAAGATCTACACCCGCAATCAAACCAACGCAGAGCAAACCGCAACGCTGGGCAAGATGCCTTTGATTCATCAGCCCGGCAGCCACTGGGAGTACAGCCGCTCGACCGATGTATTGGGCAGGCTCATCGAGGTGCTGTCCGGCGAAACCTTGGGGGCGTTTCTGCAAAAGCGGATTTTCGAACCCCTAAGCATGTCGGACACTGCGTTCCATGTGCCACAGCCCAAGCATGCGCGTCTCGCGGAGGCCTTTGCCAAGGATCCCGAGTCGGGCGGCACGGTGCAGTTGCTCGAGGTGCGAACGGCACCCAAGTTTGAATCAGGCGGTGGTGGGCTGGTGTCAACGGCCGGCGACTATGCCCGGTTCCTACAAATGATGTTGAACGGCGGAACCTTGGACGGCACCCGCCTGCTCAGTCGAAAGACCGTCGAACTCATGACCGCCGATCACTTGGGCGACATCACCGGGGCACCCGATCTGCTGGTGCCAGGCTACGGTTTTGGCCTGGGATTTGCGGTGCGTCTGCATGCCGGAATTTCGGCGATGCCAGGCTCGGTCGGTCAGTATTTCTGGGGCGGTTTGGCAGGCACCACCTTTTGGGTCGATCCGGCCGAGAATCTATTTGGCATTCTGCTGATTCAAGCGCCGGGTCAGCGCGAATATTTTCGCATGCTGTTTCGCGACATGGTGTATTCCGCCTTCGCGGACTAGGTTTCAAGATTGTCGAATAAGGCGGCAGCCAGTGCCGCCGCCTTATCCCCTATGCCGCCTTACGGATTGCTGTGCGTATTGGGCGTGCCGGCCGGCGCTATGAACGGCAGCAGCAGGAAGTTTTTGACGTCCAACGTGCTGTTGCCCAGCACTTCGCTATACGCCTGGCCCGGCTTGACCGTGAACACGGCATTGCTTCCCGAGATATTGCGGTGGAAGAATTGCAATTCCTTGGGAGCATGCGTGCCACCTGCCAGTGTCTGCGCCAAGGACAGCGAATAAATCAACGGGTTGACATTACCCATGCGTCCGTTGATGCCGATTGCAACGGCCAGCACGCCGGCGATTTCCGGCGAGGAGGAACTCGTGCCGATTAAAAACACCGGCTCGCCGCCCACCCACACGATCACGGCGCTGCGTGGTAGCACCGTGCAATCTTGTGCGGTCAAATCCGCATCGCCTGGACAGCCGCCCATCATCAACGACACGTCAGGCACCGTGCGATGGGTGTTGCTGGCCGTATTGACCAAGTACTGGTAGAACGGCTTCGCAAACAACGTGCTGATTCCGCCGCCCGAACCCCACACACCGCCGTTGACGTAAACCGGTGTCGTACCCGTGCCGCTGGCATTGGGGATATCGAATTCCGTCGGCAGGATCGGATCGTAGTCCGCGTTTTCAGAACTGTAAGTCGCATCGTCCGCTGTCGGCACGCCGACGGTCTGCAGATTGGTTCCGCCCACTGCGGTGACGTTAGTATCGTCCGCGGGACTGCTCACGCCCGCCACGTAGGAGGTCCCGTTGGTGGGATTGTTGACGAATCCGGCCGATAGACACTCCAACCCGCCATTGTCGCCCGAGCTCGCAACGAAGGTGATGCCTTGTGCATTGCCCTGTTGAAATATTCGATGGTTCAATTTCAGGATGTACGTGAAATCCTCGCCGCCATTGTAGGCAGCGGTGTAATACAGCTCGCATTCGCCAAAAGAGGAACTGACGACATCCACCACATTGTCCTCGACCACGGCCGTGTAGGCCGCGGTGATGCTATCGTCAGACAAGTCTTCAATGTCGTAGAGCGTTTCTTTTGCGCCGGGCGCCGTGCCCAAGGACATCTGCGTGTCGAGAGAGGCTTCGAAAGCATCGTCGGTGTTAGGATCGAACGGTCCGCTGCCCTTGCCAACCTTGCGAATTTTCACCGTCGGTAGCGGTAAATTGGAGTTGCCGGAATAATCCTGGGTTAAAAACAAACCGCCGTCGAGCGGAATCGAAGAATCAAAGGTGCTGGCAAGGTCAGCCGGACTGATTTTGGACGATATGACGATGCCGATGTGCGCTCCGACACCCACGGGCTGCACCGCATGACGCGAAAATAGCGGCGTCGCTTTTGCATTAAAAGCCGGCAGTTGGTAGGCCTCATTCAAATCGTTCGGATAGAACAGGCTGGCGAGACTCGCTAAACGCAACGCCGGCACAGCCTTCGCATTCATGCGCGAATGACGGGAATGCACGTGGGCCACGTGCGGCGCAAACTCAGGGACGACCGCGCCCATGGACACCAATGCCGCCGGTAAGCTCAAGTGCTTCTCAGCAGCCGCCAGCTTGACGACGCCGGACTTTAGTTGCACCTGCTGCAGGTGGGAATTGAAAGCCTTCTCCACCGCGGCCACCGGACCTTCCACCTCGATATTCTGCGTATGCTCCGCCACCACGCTGAAGCCTTCCGCCTGCAGCAGCGACTTCAGTCGCGCTACGTCCGCGGGATTGGGGCCGAACTGTTGTTTGAATTGCTGAGGAGTCAGCCATTGATGGTAGCTCGCCGAGGTGACATCGGTCTGTGCCTGCAGCAGTTTGTCGAGCTCATCGGTATGCGTCAGCGGCAGATAGATACTGAAGTGCGTCACTTCAGTCTTGGCTGCGGGACCCAAGTTCTTGCCGCCCATCGCCGCAGATGCGCTGAACGGCACCAATGCGGTAAATGTGGCACCCAGCAGCGAGCCGGCCGCCACGCAACGGATTTTCATTGTGAGCTCCTTGAAGAAAACGTTTTGATATCCCGAATTGTTGTCGTTGATCGCGAATCTCGACCGATTCTCAAAGCAGAGTTACGGCCGAATCCCTTCGCGCAGACAACATTAGCCCATCCGTCGCGGCAGCACTAGGGCCGCGAGTCGGGGTTAGCAGAAAAATTTTTATAACTTATGTAAGTGCCGGCGGACGCACGGCGCACATTTCAGAGCGGATCAGGAAACGCCGGTTGAGCGGCGCTTCGAGCGAGAAGCTGGCGCCGCGTCCCGCGACCACATCCACGGTCCAGCGCGTATGTTCCCACAACTTGAATTGCTGCCGGTCCATCCAAAACTCGCAGCCGACAATCTCTCCGACCTTTTCATCCACGCCGCCGAGCTTGAACTCGCCAACCTGAAAACACATGGGCGCACTGCCGTCGCAACAGCCCCCCGACAAGTGGAACATGATGTCGCCATACTCGGCCTTCAGCTCCTTGATGAGAGCCTCGGCCGCCGGCGTCACGCCCACCCGCGGGGGTTCGAATGCGACGACGTCACCCATTTCTAGAAGAAGCCTAACGCCTTCGTGCTATAGCTCACCAATACATTCTTCGTCTGCTGATAGTGATCGAGCATCATTTTGTGGGTTTCACGGCCGATGCCGGATTTCTTGTAACCGCCGAACGCCGCATGTGCAGGATAGGCATGGTAGCAATTGGTCCACACGCGACCCGCCTTGATGCCGCGCCCGAAGCGATACGCCTTGTTGATGTCGCGAGTCCAGATCCCCGAGCCCAGTCCATACAGGGTGTCGTTGGCGATTTCCAAGGCCTGTTCGGGCGTGTCGAAGGTAGTCACCGACACCACGGGGCCAAAGATTTCCTCTTGGAAGATACGCATCTTGTTATGCCCTTCAAAAATGGTGGGCTTGATGTAATAGCCGCCGGACAACTCGCCAGGCAGCTTATTGGCCACACCGCCGGCCAACACCTTGGCGCCTTCTTGTTTGCCGATGTCGAGATAGGAAAGAATTTTCTCGTACTGATCGTTCGACGCCTGAGCGCCGATTTGCGTGCTCATGTCGTACGGATCGCCTTGGCGAATCGCCTCGACCCGTTTGATGGCACGTTCCATGAAGCGATCATAAATGGACTTCTGCACCAAGGCGCGCGAGGGACAGGTGCACACCTCACCCTGGTTCAGAGCGAACATCGCAAATCCTTCCAGCGCCTTGTCGACGAAATCGTCGTCTTCGCGCATCACATCGTCGAAGAAAATATTCGGCGATTTTCCGCCCAGCTCCAAAGTCACGGGAATAATGTTCTCAGACGCATACTGCATGATCAACCGGCCCGTGGTGGTTTCGCCGGTAAACGCGACCTTGTTGATGCGCGGGTTGGATGCCAACGGCTTGCCCGCTTCCAGTCCGAATCCGTTGACGATGTTCAAGACGCCGGGAGGCAGCAGGTCCTGAATCAACTCCGCCAGCACCAACAGCGACATCGGTGTTTGTTCGGCAGGCTTGATGATCACTGCATTGCCCGCGGCCAGTGCCGGCGCCAATTTCCACGCCGCCATCAAAATTGGAAAGTTCCACGGAATGATTTGCGCAACCACGCCCAAGGGCTCGTGAAAGTGATAGGCCACAGTGTCATCGTCGAGCTCGCCCAACGAACCTTCTTGAGCCCGTACGCAGCTGGCAAAGTAACGGAAGTGATCGACCGTCAGGGGCAAATCGGCGAGGTTGGTTTCACGGATCGGTTTGCCGTTGTCGTAGGTTTCGACTGCAGCCAGAAACGGCAGATATTGCTCAATGCGATCCGCAATTTGATTCAACGCTTTGGCGCGTTCTGCAACCGCAGTGCGGCCCCACTTCTCAGCCGCCGCATGCGCGGCGTCCACGGCACGCTCGATGTCTTCGGCCTGAGAGCGGGCAATCTTGCAAATGACCTGTCCGGTAGTGGGCGAAATATTATCGAAGTAACCACCCTTGGCCGGCGCTACCCACTTGCCGCCGATGAAATTTTCATAACGCGAGCGCAGCGGAATTTTGCGCTCAATGGTTTTTAAATGTGCGGCGAACGAGCTGCTCTCCCGGATCGAGGAGGCATTGTCGGTGGCGGCCTGAGGTTGAATTTGAGCACTCATGAGTGGCTCCTTCGGTTAAGAGAGGAAAGATCGGTGTGGAAGTCTGCTCCGTCTTTTGCTGGATGTCGATTGTGACATTTTCAAAGACAAAACCTGCGTGGATTCAATCACTTCTAGAAAGCCAGCTTGCGCGGATCGATGCCTTTGCCGAGTGTGTAGGATGAACCGACTGCACTCACCACCGCGGTCTTGCGATTTAATCCAAACGCCTGACGCAATTTGTAGGTGGCCTCCAGCCCGCTGCAATGGCCCGCCAACAAATTGGCGACTTCATAGCCCTTCAGAGTGGCCGCCGTCCAGTCAACTGTCTGATCAGACGCCGCAAATAAATGTAGCCCGCCGATAATGGCGACGATGGGCTTGTCGCCGAGCAGCGCGCGGGCATATTGCGTGATATTAACAATACCGGCATGGGCGCAGCCGGTCAAAATGACGATGCCGTCCGGCGTATCGAATATCAACGCGGAATCCTCGGGTACGTTGTCCTCAACCAGCCCGCCCGTGGTCTTCAGTGACAGCCCGGGTGTCCAATTTTTTTCCGGGTTGTTGCGCGGCACGGGTCCGGTGAACCATACCCCGGGAAAAAGTTCGGCGGGCTTGTCATGAACGACGAACTCGCCGCCGCCCGCGACGTAATCCGCGCGGATCGCCCGTAAGCCGTTTTGGTCTTCGCCGGCGGCATCGAGCCGTGGTTCAAAGACGCGAGCGCCCACGTGCGCACGGCTCAGGGCCTTCGGGTTGGCGCCTTTCAAAGCATTGCGCAGCGACATCAGTCCGCCGACATGGTCCCAATGATTGTGCGACAGAATCACATCGTCGATGTCGCTCAAATCCAGTTTGAGCAACTTGGCGTTGTTCAATGCCAAGTTCGGTGTTGCACCGGTGTCGTAAACCATTTTGTGGCCATCGACTTCCACCAATGCTGAGTAGCCCCACTCGCCGCTGCCTTCATGAGGATCTCCCGCCAGATTGGTCACCAGGACCGTGATTTTCAGGGAGTTAACGCGGTGGCTCGCATCCTTGGGCGCAGCCATGGCGGTGCTCCACAAAAACGGCAGCACGCCTGCGATCAGTAGTGCGGTCAGAAGGCCCTGCGACATCCGAGTGGTTTTCATGGGGAACCTGCGACTGGTGGATTCGATGGCTGGTCAAGGATCACCGGCATCTCGGCTGGGATCGGCGTCAACTCTGCCATCCTGACTTGAATTTCCTGCCACAGAGTGGCGTAAATCAAACCGGCCGGACTGTGCGGCGCATACGCCGACAACGGCGCGCGACGCTCGCTCATGCGTTCTATCTCGCTCCAGTACGGAACCTCGGTGGCAAGGATTTCTGGAAACTCACGGCGAGTACTTGCGATGACTTCGGTGTGCAGTGCCTTGCGTCGATCCACCATGGAGAAGAACGGCAGCAATTTCAAGCCCAGCCAGTCGCTTGCGGCCACGAAATCGCGCAATTGGATCAACATCCGCACTGACAGCGGAGTCGGCAGCAGCGGCACGATCACGGCGTCCGCGGCACGCAAAACATTCTCCGATAGCAGCGAAATGCCGGGCGGACAATCAAGCACCAAATAGTCGTACAAATCGCGAAGCGAACGGCTCATTTTCAGCAGCCGCTCAGTGGGACGTTTGCGTTCACTTAAATGCAGATCAAAATTGCGGTACGAGAAGTCCGCCGGCAGCACATCGAGTTTGGGGTAAGCAGTGGCGATGACCAATTCCGGCAACTCGCGTTTACCGGAGATGATCCGTTTGACTGACACGGGCTCCGCCGCTTCACAGCGCAGGATATAGCTGGCCGCCCCCTGCGGATCCAAATCCCACAACAAGGTCGCCTGGGCACCCGCCGAGCACAGATAAGCCAGGTTCACGCTGGTGGTGGTTTTTCCCACGCCACCTTTGATGTTGGTGACCGCAATAATTTTCATGTTGCGAATTCTAACCGCGGGCACCAGGCTACACGACCACTATGAACGAGACTACCACTACCGTTGATTGGGTATCGCTGGCCTCCAGCGACTTAACAGCGCAGATCGACCCCGTCGGCGCGCAATTGTCGACCTTGCGGGATCGCGACGGACGAGATCTGCTCTGGGATGGCAACCCTGCCATCTGGGCCGGCCGCGCGCCGCTGCTCTTTCCCATTGTGGGAGCGTTGAATGGCGGCCACTATCATTTGGGAGCCCATCAATATGCGCTCCCGCGCCACGGTTTCGCCCGCGGCAGTCGTTTTGTCGTGGCCGATTCGCAGCCCGACCGGGCCGTGTTGCGATTGAGCGCCAGCGAGGACACCCGCAAAGTTTATCCGTTCGACTTTGAATTGGATGTGGTGTTTGAGCTTCGCGGTGCAACGTTGAGCATCGAATCGCGAGTACGCAATCGCGGCAGCGTATGGATGTCGGCGAGCCTCGGCTACCATCCGGCCTTGCGCTGGCCGCTGCCCTACGGCCAGGAACGTGCGGCGCACTACATCGATTTTCAATTCGACGAGCCGGCCGCCATGCGGCGGCTCGACGGCGCTGGCCTCGTCGCTCCCGAGCCCTACGCCACACCGATCGCGGGCAAACGCCTGATGTTGGTTGATGAATTGTTCAACAACGACGCGCTGATTTTCGATCGCGTTCGCAGCCGTCGCGTGATCTACGGTGCCGATCACGGTCCTCGCATTCAAGTCAGCTATCCAGATTCACCGTATCTTGGAATCTGGACCAAGCCTGGCGCAAATTTCATTTGCATCGAACCTTGGAATGGCATCGCCGACCCGCAAGGTTTCTCGGGTGATTTCTCACAGAAACCAGGTGTCTTTCAGATTGCACCAGGCGCGCAAACAGCCATTAAGATCGAAGTGTCAGTGGTGTAGATAGTTGGATTCGGCTTAACGTATTGCGAAGGACGCCATAGCGCGCGTCTTTGTGTTTTCGCTGTGGATGTGCAAACCTTTGAGGCCACCCCATGTGTGTCTTTAAGGAACGGCGATGTTGCATCTCGATTCCCATCCCAGCGGCCGGCATTATTTGCAAATTCCGGGCCCGAGCCCGGTGCCTGACCGAATTCTTCGCGCCATCAGCCTACCGACGATCGACCATCGCGGCCCGGAATTCGGAGTGCTTGGGTTAAGTCTGCTGAACGGATTGAAGACGGTCTTCAAGACGCGTCACCCCGTGATGGTATATCCCGCCTCGGGAACCGGCGCGTGGGAGGCCGCCCTGTCGAACACCATGAGTCCGGGCGATCATGTACTGATGTTCGAAACCGGCCACTTCGCATCGCTTTGGGCCAAGATGGCAACTCGGCTGCAGCTGTCCGCCGAAGTGCTGTCGGCGCGGGGCACTGATGAGCAGTTTCCGAACGCGCCCGGTTGGCGCCAAGGGGTACAAGCCGACCTCATCGAGCAGCGCTTGCGCCAGGATACCGAACGAAAAATCAAAGCGGTTTGCGTGGTGCACAACGAAACCTCGACGGGTGTCACCTCTGATATTGCTGCGGTGCGCGCCGCCATCGACGCGGCGAAACATCCTGCCCTGCTGATGGTAGACACGATTTCCGGTTTGGTGTGCGCGGACTACCGCCATGATGAATGGGGCGTGGATGTGGCCATCAGCGGCTCGCAGAAAGGCTTGATGCTGCCACCCGGCATCAGCTTCAACGCCATATCACCGCGTGCGCTCGAGGCCATGAAGAGCGCCACCTTGCCGCGTTCCTTCTGGGCGTGGGATGAGATCATCGAATCGAATAAGACCGGATACTGGCCGTACACGCCAAGCACGAATCTCTTGTACGGTTTGTCAGAGTCGCTGGGAATGATTGCAGCGGAAGGACTTGAGAATGTGTTTGCCCGGCACCAGCGCTGGGCGGCCGGCGTGCGCAGTGCGGTCAATGCGTGGGGATTGCCGATCCAATGCGCTGATCCGAAACTTTACTCCCCGGTCTTAACCGGTGTGATCACGCCGGCTGGCATTGACGCCGATACGGTGCGGCGCGTGATTTACGAGCGCTTCGATATGTCGTTGGGCGTCGGTCTTGGGAAACTGAAAGGTCGCATGTTTCGAATCGGACATTTGGGCGATAGCAACGATCTGACGCTGCTGGCTACGTTGGCGGGCTGCGAAATGGGCCTTCGGCTCACGGGCGTGAAGCTCAACGGCAGCGGAGTGCAGGCGGCCATGGATTATTTCAGCGCCCACAAACCGCAGTCGGTTCTGCAGAAAGTGGCATGACCTGGGAACGGCATGAAACGCATCCCCGTTACACGGATCGTACTGATCCTGTTATGCCTCATGTATTTCATCACCTATTTGGACCGCACCAATGTCAGCTCGGCGGCGTCCGGGTTCGGCCAGGATTTCGGCCTTAGCAAAACTCAGATTGGCTTGGTATTTTCGGCGTTCGCTTATCCCTATCTGGTCATTCAAATCGTTGGTGGATGGATCAGCGATCGCTTCGGCGCGCGCAGAACCTTGATCGTCTGCGGCGTCGTGTGGGGAGGCGCGACGGCGTTGACTGGCTTTTCCACCGGCCTCACCTCGATGTTGGTTGCACGCGTGCTGCTGGGACTGGGCGAAGGCGCCACGTTTCCCGCCGCCACTGCAGCCATGTCACGCTGGGTCGCCAAGGGCGAGCGCGGATATGCACAAGGCATTACGCACGCAGCGGCGCGCATCGGCAACGCCGTGGCTCCCTGGGGCGTCGTGGCCATCATGGCTGTCTACGGGTGGCGCGCTTCGTTCTTTGTCTGCTCGGGCTTGAGTTTGCTATGGGTCATTCTGTGGGCATTCACCTTCACGGAATATCCGAAGAATCATCCGCGCATCACGGCTGCGGAATTGGCATCCTTGACGGTACCGCCGGCGGTGACACCTAAGATCCCCTGGGGTCCTTTGGTCAAACGCATGACCCCGGTTACGCTGGTGTATTTCTGCTACGGATGGACACTGTGGCTGTTCTTGAGCTGGATTCCCCAATACTTTCTCAATAGCCAGCACCTCGACTTGAAAAAATCCGCATTGTTCTCCTCGTGCGTGTTCTTTGGCGGCGTCTTGGGAGACTCTTTGGGCGGCGTGGTGACCGACCGAATTCTTAAGCGCACTGGCAACCTGTTGCGCGCGCGCAGCTACATGGTGTCGGTGTGCATGTTGCTGTCGCTGTTGTCCTTGGGCCCCCTGATGTCGTCGCATAACCCGACCATATCGCTGTTGTTTCTGACGGCCGGATTCTTCTTCGCGGAAATGACCATTGGACCGATGTGGGCCATCCCCATGGACATCGCGCCGGATTATTGCGGGACCGCGAGCGGCATCATGAACACCGGTTCAGCTGCAGCCGCCATCATCAGCCCCGTCGTCGGCGGCTATTTGATCGACACCACCGGCAATTGGCAATTTCCGTTCATCGGCAGCATGATTTTGATGGCGGTGGGCGTGCTGCTGGCAAGCCGGATGCGCCCCGATGTGAAGTTCAAGGGTACGGTCGCCGTCCAAACAGTCATATAGATGAAACGATTTGGTATTTGTGGTGCAGCGTGCAATCGCTACAGTGTGCTTCGGCGCCGCGGAGCGCGAGAGCGGTACCCTCGAAGAGCGGTCTTCCCTCGTCCCTCCTCTTTTTTTACTGTCTCGTCTCCGCGGATGCCACCAGCCGCATAGGAATTTTCCGACGCAGCTTCGGCGGCAGCATCGGACAGGGTCACGCCGGCACGCGGCGCAGGATCGTGTCCTGACTATCACGCTTCACAACGCGTCACTCGAGCAAATTGGCGCTTGTTTTACGCCGAAGTGCTCCCAATAACTTGATTTCATGACCGGTCCACAGCGAGGCACCGATGGACGCTGCACCTCTATTTCACTCCACCTTGCAGTCAACGCAACTAGCGCGTCTATATCGCAATGTGCGCGATCACACCGCGCGGCTTGCCGCGCCCTTGTCCGACGCTGACGCGACCGTTCAATCCATGCCGGACGCCAGTCCGGCGAAGTGGCACTTGGCCCATACCACTTGGTTTTTCGAAACCATGGTTCTGGTACCGCATCTGTCCGGCTACCGGCCCTTCGATGACGCCTTCAATTTTTTGTTTAACTCGTACTACGAGAGTGTGGGCGCACGGCAGCCTCGCCCGAGCCGTGGGATGTTGACGCGACCGTCACTGCAAACGGTGCTTGGATATCGCGAACATGTCGACGCCGCCATTCATACCCTGTTTGAACGATCCCTATCCGGAGGCGCCGCTGAACTGATAGAGCTGGGATGCCACCACGAGCAACAACATCAGGAGTTGTTGCTGACCGACATTTTGCACCTGTTTGCGCAAAACCCCTTACAACCCACCTACAAGGCGCCGGAGCCGTTGCCGGTTGAATCGCCTCCTTCCTCGCAGCCGAACTACATCGATTTCGAAGGCGGCCTGCTGACGGTGGGACATTCCGGCGACGGTTTCGCTTTCGATTGCGAAGGTCCACGTCACCAGGTTTTCATCGAACCGTTTCGCCTGGCCGATCGCTTGGTGACAAACGGGGAATGGATTGAATTCATTGCGGACGGCGGATATCGCAATCCGCTGTTATGGCTGTCTGCGGGATGGGCCCGGGTGCTGGCCGATCATTGGTCGGCCCCTTTGTACTGGGAAAAGCGCGACCGCGAATTTTCGACCATGACCTTGCGCGGTCCTCAACCGCTGGACCTGGCGGCGCCTGTCACCCATGTGAGCTTCTTCGAAGCCGATGCGTACGCAACCTGGCGCGGCCGGCGTTTGCCGACGGAGTCGGAGTGGGAAGTCGCGGCCACCACCGTGGCGCAGGAAGGCAATTTTTCCGACTCAGGACGGCTGCGCCCGAAGCCCGCGGCGACGACGGGTGGCATGAAGCAAATGTTCGGCGATGTCTGGGAGTGGACTCGCAGCGCCTTTCTGCCCTATCCGCGCTTTGTGGCGGCACAGGGCGCGATCGGTGAGTACAACGGTAAATTCATGTCCGGTCAGTTCGTATTGCGGGGCGGGTCTTGCGTTACACCCGCTGACCACATTCGCTCGAGTTATCGAAATTTCTTTCCACCTGAGACGCGCTGGCAATTTTCTGGATTGAGGCTGGCGGAGGATTTACATGCTTGACGTCAACGTTCGCACTCAACAATCCGAAGCCTTCGAGTCCGATGTCGTGGTTGGACTGGCGCAGATGCCAAAAACGCTGCCGAGCCGCTGGTTTTACGACGATCGCGGTTGCGAATTGTTCGAGGACATTACCAAGCTCAAAGAGTACTACCCAACGCGGGTTGAGACGACGATATTGCGCAAACACAGCGGCGAAATGGCCGCATTTTGCGGAGCGGGCGCGACGCTCCTCGAATACGGTGCCGGCGCCGGCATCAAGACCGAGATTCTTATCAGCGCAATGCGTTCACCGCGCCTGTATGTGCCCATCGACATCGCCGGAGATTTTCTGGATCAAACCGTCGCGCGTTTTCGCTGGCGATTCCCGAACCTTCCAAGCAAGCCTATTGTGGCCGACTTCACCTCATCATTCGCACTGCCAACTTGGGTCCCGGTCGGCGCCCGCGTGGCATTTTTTCCCGGCTCCACCATAGGCAACTTGGACAGCGGGGAGGTGGCGACGTTTCTGCAGCGCATGCGGCGTCACGTCGGCGCGGGAGGCAAGGCCATCATCGGCGTCGACATGAAAAAAGATTTAAGCGTGCTATTGCGCGCCTACGATGACCCGCAGGGCGTCACCGCAGACTTTGATCTGAACTTGCTGGCGAGAATCAATCGCGAACTGGACGGCGATTTCAGGCTCGACAATTTTTCTCATTCAGCGCGTTGGAACGCGAGTGAGTCAGCGGTCGAAATGCATTTGGTGAGCCGCCAGGCGCAAACCGTTTCGGTATCCGGACATCGCTTCGACTTCGATCCCGGTGAAACCATTCACACCGAAAGCTCGCGCAAGTACGACTTGAATGGATTCACTCAGTTGGCGAACGCCAATGGCTGGCAAGTGGATCGCATTTGGAGCGATGAGCGCGACTATTTCAGTGTGTTCGGCCTGAGCTGAACGCTGGGCGATGCTTAGCTTGAGAGGGATTGAAATCGAGATGAATCAAGGATATGCGCCCAATAGCTAGACACTCGTACGCGATCCCGGAGAGCCATTTTGTAGGCAATCGGCTCACAGCCGATATGGCAAGAACGCGACGTCCGCGGCCGCATAACCTGGGTTAACGTTGCGCAGTTATTACTGAGGAAAAAACCATGATAAATACACCACGCATAGCGAAAGGCGGTTTCCTGTTAGGCCTGATCGGCCTAGTGATGGGCTGCGTCGTTGCACCCAACGAGGGCTATTACGATCACGACCACCATCGGTATTACCATGAACACGCCTGGCATGATTGTGGCGAACGTGACGACCATTGCCGTTAATCGCTTCTAGTTGATCGAGACAAGGGCGGCAGCGAGTCTGCCGCCCTTCTGTTTCCGGGCCGATCAATTTATAGTTCATCTGAGCAGCACTGATGAGCGAATGAATGTCGAACCCGCCCACTGATGAATCCAAAACCGATGTGAGACGCCTGATACTGCCTCAGCCCGTGGCCCGGCAAGGTTTGGATGAGGTCGATACCGAGAGCGAATTGTTAGGGCAATTGGCGCCCGGAACGGTCTTGATGATGGGTGACAACCCGCGCTTGCCGCGCATGCCCGCGCATCCCACGCTGCTGGACTTCTTTAAAAACCGCATTACCGACATGACTTTTAGGCACCTGTTGAGCAGCGCAAAGCATGCGCTCGATGCGGGCCATGATGAGAAAATCGTGCTGGCTTGCCTGCTGCATGATATTTCAAATGGCTGTCTGGTGCGCTCGGACCATGGTTATTGGGGCGCTCAAATGATTGCGCCTTACGTTGATGAAGAAGTCGCCTGGGCGGTGCAAAATCACCAAGCACTGCGCTACTTCGCCGATGAATCGGTGGGCTACAAATACCCCGATTCTTACCTCAAATTTTTTGGACCCGACTATGTGCCGCCCGATTACATCCGAGTTGACGCCGAAGCCGCGCGAGAACATCGCTGGTACATGAGTGCGAGGCTCATCACGCTCTACGACATTTACTTTTTTGAGAAGGCCGCGCCGATCGATCCGGATTTTTTCGAAGACATCGTTGGGCGCAATTTCAGGCAGCCCGCGGAAGGCTTAGGTTTCGATGGGTCCAAGGTCGCGCATATGTGGCGCACGGCCATCTGGCCCAACAACGCCCTGTAATCTTTTGCCTCCGCGCCGCACTAGCTCTTGGTCTTCTTTTCCTTCTTGGGCTTGTCGCTCTTCTTGGGGTCGGTCTTCTTGGCCTTGTCCGACTGTTTCAGCAACTTCTTGGATTGATTGAGCAACTCAACGGCGTTCTTCAACAGCGCCCGCAGCTGCTTATTTTCTTTTTTTAACTTATCCAATTCACTCATGTTCACCACCTGCTCCCATTGGGATCCAAACTGTATCACGCGTGCATATGAATCGTAGCCTCTGGTCCCGCGGCATGTATGGCACGCTTTGCGCCCAATTCCTCTCAGCTCTGGGCGACAACGCGCTGCTGTTTGCCGCGTTGGCCTTGGTGCGACAAGAAGGCTTTCCCTCTTGGAGCGGACCGCTGCTGCAGGAATTCTTCGTTGCCACGTATATCTTGCTGGCGCCCTTCGTCGGCGTTTTTGCCGACGTCACCTCCAAGGGCCGCGTGATGTTTATCGCGAATGCCATCAAATGTGCCGGCGGCCTGGCGATGTGTCTGCACGTCAACCCATTCGTCAGCTACGCGCTCGTCGGTGTGGGCGCCGCCGCCAACTCTCCGGCCAAGTATGGAATCCTGGGAGAACTGACCACGCGGGAACAATTGGTCAAGGCCAATGGACTGCTCGAAGCCTCCACCATCGCCGCCATTCTGTTAGGCGCCATCGCCGGCGGCGCCATGACGGATTGGAGCATCGAAGGCACGCTGCTGGCGATCACGCTGGCGTATGCAGGATCAGCGCTCAGTTCGATGCTCATTCCGTATAAAGCCCCGGCTGTCCAACAACGCCCGCCCCTCAGAGGCAGCGTCACGGCATTTGCCGGCCAAGCCCGTACGCTGCTCAAAGACCGGCCCGCCCGCTTGGCGCTCATTGGCACCGGCTTGTTCTGGGGGGCTGGTGCGGCATTGCGATTTCTGGTCATCGCCTGGGTACCGGTAGCTCTCAAAATAGCCAACAACCGAACACCGGGTTTCTTAACGGCCATGGTGGCCGTCGGTATTGTCATCGGGGCGGGCCTAGCGGCTCGCTTCGTACCGATGCGCAATGTCAATCGGGCGCTTCCGGCGGGCGCACTCATCGGCGTAGGCGTCTGCCTGTTGCCATTGGCGAGCACCCTGCCCCTGGCCTATGCCCTGATGGCTTTCGTCGGTCTGTGCAGTGGATTTTTCGTAGTGCCCTTAGACGCGTTATTGCAAAAACAAGGCAAGGATTCCGTAGGCGCAGGCTCTGCAATTGCGATCCAGAACTTCTTTGAGAATTTCGCCATGCTGACGCTGGTGTCCGGCTACACGGGCGCCATGTATTTCAAGATTCCCGTCAACACCGTCGCCGTTGGCTTCGGACTGTTGTTGGCGCTTTCCATGGTGGCGCTCACAGTGACGCAACGGCAGAAGGTTGGCCGAACTTAGCCGCAGGGCTACAATTTAGCGATGTGCTACTCCGCCCAAGTCATCCAGGTGGTTCGCAAACTGCACCGACAGCTCGGCATACGGTTAGATTACGCCGAAGCGGAACGATTGTTTTTCCGCAGACTCGAAGACCCTACCTTGAATATCTCGCGCGGTTTCGAAGCGAATTTCGATGAACCCACCAGCGAGCAGGGGCTTCGAATCAAACAGGCCATCGATGAGCACCGCTCGCGGCTGGCCACCAAAACAGAACGCGAACTATTCTCGCAAAAGACGCGCCTTGCAGGTGCACAGCGTGCGCTGCTTGAAAAAGACACCAAGAAAGCGCGCGAAGATGAGCGCATCGCGACCAAGAAAATAGCCGCACTGGGAGCCAAGCTCAGTGATTTGCATCGGCTCGAGCCGCTGCCCAGCGACAATCGCATTTTCCCGATGGTGCACGCCGGGGTTATCGTGCGCAGAGACGGCGTCAATGTGCTGACGCCGATGCGTTACTTTTGCCGGCCTGCCGGCAAGCCGGCTTTTTACGATAAGAAATTTCCCGGGCTGTACAACGCCCGCCGCGACAACTTGGAGAAATTTTGGGGCGAGCAATTTGGCCGTCACCACGCCATCATGGTAGTGGAAAGTTTTTACGAAAATGTGCAGCGGGACGGCAAGAACGTCGTGTTGCAATTCACCCCGCGCCCCGCGCAGACCCTGTACATCGCCTGCCTGTGGTCGCATTGGCTGGATGACAAGGATCCGGACTTGCACGGATTTGCGGCCATCACCGATGAGCCGCCAGCCGACATCGCCGCCGCCGGCCACGACCGCTGCATCATCAATTTGCGGCCGGAACATGTCGAGGCGTGGCTGACCCCCGAGGGCCGGTCGATCGATGAGTTGCAGAGTATGCTCTCAGAGCGCGCGGTGTCGGTCTTCGAGCATGTGGTTGAGGCCGCGGCTTGACGCCCTAATTAAGTACCGCTGCCGCCGCAGCTTGACTCGAGCAGCAATTCGCCGCTCGGGCCGGTGCCTGTCAGAACGACGAATCCCGGGCCGCTTTTGAATTGCATACCGGCAACCACCAACGTGTAGTCCACCATGTGATGACGCGCATCGGATTTGAGCGTCGCCAGCAATTCAAACGGATTGGTCGCGCTCAAGTCTTCGGTCATCAGACGCATGGCCTGATAAGTCGATCCTTCCAAAACCAATGGCGACCAGGTGTCGGTCATGTCAGCGGCCGAGACTCGCAGGGCCTTGGCAATCTCCGGCCGCAGACACTCGATGTGAATATGAAACTGATCTTGTGCGCTGAAGCGCGCGATGCCCATGGCCAGTCCGACGGCGTTTCTGGGCACGGGATGCCCTACGAATTTGCTCAACACATCACGCGCAATCCAAGCCTGCGCGAAATAATTGGGCGTATCAGGATCCAGCAATTCGCCGCTGCTCAAGTCCGTCAAGGTCTGGGTGGGAACCAGCAGGTAGTGTGCCCCGCCGCCCTCATCCGCAATGACGGCATAGCCAGAATCGAGCGTTTTGAGATCGGGCAGAAAAACCCGCTCGCACGGCGCCGGGTTTTGATGCTGCTGCCAATTGGTCACGCACAGCGTTTGCACGGTTTGACGCAACGCCGCTCGACCGGCAGGTTTGGCCGGATCAATGGGAGATTCTTTCGGTTGTTGCTTGGAATGCGAGCCTTTTTGCGCCAGCGCAGGCGCGGCGGCCAGCAAGGCGCCCAGTACCAAAGCCCAGAGCCAGCCGGGGCGTCGGATCATGAACGGGCACGCCACTGCGGCCGCTCGCGGCGCGGCGGCGGTTCACGCCGCATCGGCTGTTCGGCAGCGCGCTCGGCCGCACGCTTGGCATTCGCTGCGTTATCGAGCCAGGAACGCATGAATCGCTGCTGTAACTCATCGTGTACAGCCGGCGCTACCGCACTGATGCGAATCCATTCAACCAGCATGGCGTTCCAGTCAGGGCTGCCCGTATGGCCCTGTCCCAGTCCTTGCATGAGCCGTTGCACTTGGTACTCGCGCCGCAAACTCTCATCTTCAGAAGGCGTGGCCGCGTCTTGGATGATTTCACACCGAATGCACAGAATGCGCAACGCTTTTTCACGCTCCGCCAACCCTGAGCCGCTGACCGACTCGGTTTTGCCCAACATTTCCTTGAGCGCCTGATTGGAGCCCGAAGGTCCGCGTTTGATGCCGGCCATGAACGACTCGGTCTCTTGGCGTAAGGCGGCCCGTGCCGTCTCGGGCTCGCTGTTGATTGCCGCCCATTCGCAGGCGCGAATGCGGCGCGCCGCCTCGAATACATCGGTAATGGACTGCTGAGCGTCACGATTGCGCTGCTGCGCGACTTGAGCTTCCAGCCGGCCGATCGCGTTTTCAAATCGACGCTGCAAGCCGCGAGCGTCAGCACGCGGCAATTCGCCGAGCGCCTCAAAGGCGCTGCGCCACTGCGGAATTTTAGCGAGAGCTTCCGTCAATGCTGACCCGGTGACAGCGCCCACATCCTCGACTTCTTTGCACAAGGCCGCTGCCTGCGCGGTGCTGGCCTCGAGCGCCGCTGAATACTGCGCATGCGCCTGCTGACGTTTCTGGAACACCGCGTCGCAGTGCTCGCGAAACTCGCGCCACAGACTTTGCTCCTGTTCGCGTGGTGCAGGACCGATGTCCTTCCACTGCGCCTGCAGGCGCTTGACGGTGTCGACCGCCTCACGCCCATCCTCGAGATCGAGCAACTGCCGTGCACTGTCGATCAAGGCTCGTTTGCCGGCGACATTGCGCTCGTACCAAGCGTTAAGCACGGCCTGCAGCCGTCCGATCGCCGCATCGAACTCCGGCTGCAACGCACGAGCCGCATCGCGTTCAACCGGCGAGTGCGAGCGCCACTCGAGCGGCGCTTCGCGCAACACGCTGGTGAGCAATCGCCAGTCGAGCGTCTGCGCATGGAGGGACGACTCAACCGCAAGCACCCGGTCGAGCACTGTCTGACGGCGTGCGATATTTTCCTTGCGCAGTTTGGACTGCGCTTCAAAATACACGCGGCAGGGTTGATAGGCCGCCTGGGAGGCTTTATGAAACCGCTCCCAGTCCTCCGAGCCATCGCTGACGACGATGCCTTTGCTGGTGGTCTTCCAATCCTCCTGCAAGGCCTTGATGCGCTCCGCGAGCACTTTGGGCTCCTCGGTCGATCCGATCAGCAATTCCATATCGCGGATCAGCTCGGTGCGCTTCGGCGCGACGGCAAAGTTCTTCCACTGTTTCAACTCATTGAGACGGCCATCCAACTGCGCAACGCTTTTCGTGAAGTGCGCGGGAACCGTAACCACCGCAGCTGCCGCCGCGGCCAATTTGTCATCGAGTGCCCGGCGCAACCCCGCCGCGGCTTGAGATTGGCCATCGGTCAACGCAGCGTTCGCCTTACGCAACAGGCCGCCAATTTGACGCAGGATTTGCTGCTCGACGGCCGCTCGCTCGGTGCGCGCAGCCTCATCAACCGCCAGCGTCGCCGCGTTTGCTTCTTGAGTAAGCGCTGCGGCCTCTGCATCGGCCTGAGCTTTGGCTGTGGCCGCGCTTTCAGCGGCGGCGGCGGCATGCTGCTGGGCTTCGCGCGCAGCGGCCATCGCGGTCTCGCGCTCGATCTGCTGTGCCAACTGCCGGGCATGTTCTGCAATGACTGCCTGGCATCGGGCGATGGCTTCGGTGGCCCGAATTCTTTGCGCCTCGTCCGGCGCAACGGTCAAGGCGAGCCATCGATGGTGATGATGCTCAAACACGCCGGTATACAGGGCATCAAAGTAGCGATGGCTGTGCCGATCCAACGCGGTGCAAATCGACTCGATCTCGGCAATCAAGGCGGCCGCCTCGACATCATGAGCATGCAGCACGTCGAGCTTTTGCTTGAGAATCTTATAAACGCTTTTGTCCTTATCGCGGACGTGCTTCAACAACTCACGCAATTGTGCCGGGTCCTGCACCGACTCGGCCGCAAGCTGACGAATACGGCTGATCGGGCCGTGCATCACCAAGAATGCGATATCTTCCGCATTGCCGATTTCAGCCATGGCCTCACCCAGAATTTTAGGGTCGGCGCACTGAGCGGCAATGGCCAGCCACGCGATGTTACCCCGGCCCGCTGCTGACAGCGCCGTCACATCCACGCCGCCGGCATCGATCAACTGGGCGAATCGCGCTTGCGCCGCCCGCTCTTCGGCAGGCAAACGCACGCGTTCACGGGCAGGGCTCAGTCCGGCCAGCTCTCGCAACTCCGGGCCATCGGGTAGTTTGCCGATGACTTCGGCACGTGCGTCCGTGGCGCCGAGCGCCGGGGTGTCGGTGGCCAACGAGGCTGGAGGCGCATCGGACGAGGTGCCGAAGAGCCGCGAAAAAAGCTTCACTGGAATGATGCTCTGTTAGGTAAGTCTGTGAAAAACATGGAAAAGCCAATAGCCACGGCGAACATCCGTGGGAAATTATAGCGGCGTGGGAAAGTTTCGCCCGACTATCATCGGGCGAAACCTACGGGGCGCTCAGGCCGCGTGCTCTTTAGCGCGCAGCTTCCACGTCGGTCGGATGAAATGGCAGGTGTAGCCGTCGGGATAACGCTCCAGATAATCTTGGTGCTCGGGCTCGGCCTCCCAAAAATCTGCCGCCGGGACCACCTCGGTGACCACCTTGTCAGGCCACAGTCCCGATGCATTGATATCCGCGATGGTTTCCTCGGCAATCCGCTCCTGCGACTCGCTGGTGTAGAAAATCGCCGAACGATAACTCGGACCGCGATCATTACCCTGGCGGTTCTTGGTCGTCGGGTCGTGAATCTGGAAGAAAAACTCCAGCAGTTGCCGATAGCTCAATTTCGCAGGATCAAACACAATCTCGATAGCTTCCGCATGCGAGCCATGATTTCGGTAAGTCGCGTTGCGGACTTCTCCGCCCGTGTAGCCCACCCGCGTTGAAATCACGCCGTCATAACGGCGCAATAAATCTTGCATGCCCCAGAAACACCCACCCGCCAAAACGGCGCGTTCTTCGCTCATTTGGTTGCCTCCACCTGATTCAGATAGTCACCATAGCCTTCCGCCTGCATCTTGTCCCGCGGCACGAAACGCAGCGACGCCGAGTTGATGCAGTAACGCAATCCGCCGCGATCCTGCGGGCCATCGTCGAACACGTGGCCCAGGTGACTGTCGCCGCCCGCCGAACGAACCTCGGTGCGCACCATGCCATGCGAGGCATCGCGGATCTCCTGCACATTCGCAGGCACGATGGGCTTGGTAAAACTCGGCCACCCGCAGCCGGACTCGAACTTGTCGGACGACGCGAACAAAGGCTCTCCCGACACAATGTCGACGTAGATGCCGGGTTCTTTGTTATAAAGATATTGACCAGAACCCGGCGCCTCGGTTCCGCTTCGTTGAGTGACACGAAACTGTTCGGGGGACAATGCCGAGATCGCCTCCGGATTTTTGAAGTACTTTGCCATAACGGGCTCCTTCCATTCTTGCCTGTAGTATCTCGCAGACCGATCGTCTTGCAATACCCGCTAGACTAATCCGGTCTGCTGAGCAGTGGGTTAAACAGAGTTGGGGCCGATATGAAAACTACAACGTCGAGAGCAGCATTTTTGGCGGCGGTTATGACGGTCATGGCAGGCGCACAGACCAACGCCCAGGACGTGGCCCTGATCACCCTCGCCGGCCAGAAGCAGATGCTGAACGATCCCGGCAGCCCGGTTTTGGGGGCCGCGCGCGCCAATATCACCGTGGTCGAATACTTCGATTACAACTGCTCCTACTGCCGCAAATTGGCGCCGGCATTCGGCGAACTGGTCGCAAAGGACCGCGGCGTGGCCGTGCTCTACAAGGAGTGGCCCATTTTTCACGGCGTCTCGACCTATGCCGCCCGCCTGGCTTTGGCGACCCAATGGCAAGGCAAATATATACAAGCGCACGATGCCTTGATCAGTGCGCCGCGTCTGGCCCAAGAAGCTCAGGTTGATGATACTTTGCGCCAGGCCGGCATCGATATGACCCGCCTGAAGGCCGACCTCGCCGCGCACGGCGCAGCGATTGACGAAATTTTAAAACGCAATGAACTGGAGGCGAATGCGCTGAACTTGCGCGGCACGCCGGGCATTGTCGTAGGCCGCTACGTGGTCAGTGACGTCGACAGCTTGGAAAGCCTGCAGTCGGCGGTCAATCACGCCCGCAAAGCGCTTTAGGCGACGGCGGATGCAGCCGGTTGGCGCAACGAAGTCCAGGCGGCGGCGCCAAAGACCAGAAGGTTGGCAACAATGACGGGCATGGCGCCAATCAACGCGCCGTAGGTAATCCATAGAACCGCCCCGACCATTTGCACTTTGCGCAGCAGCGAGGGTTTGCCGAAGAAGTAGGAGCCGACGAATACCGCGGTGGCGGTCCATCCCAGACATTCGATGATCAGCGGATTCATGCCGCCTGCTCCGCGGCCACGGCCAGTTTGGAGAACTCACCGATCTTGACGCGGTCGGTGCGGTCCTTCTGCCATTCATTCAAGCTCAATCCATAGGACTCGAACAGGTCCCGAATATCGCCTGCGCGCCAATGCAGCAGCTGATCAAGAATTGGAATCAGGATGCTGAAGGCGTTTTCGCTGATCACCGTGCTCTTGGCGATGCGGGCCAGCTGCTGATTCTCCGATACCGCAATGGTGAAACCATCGTGATTGTTGACGTGCAGCATGACATGAACATCGGAGCTGCCATCGCCCACATAGATGACTCGGTCCGGCATGATGCCCAGTTGATGTTGCAATTCCTCTATGACGGCAACTTTGCCGTATCCCGCCGGCACGCGCCTGACGGAACGGACTTCCCCGGAGCTGGGCTCGAATTCAAGCTCGGTACCGTAAATATTCTCGGGGGGAATGATGCCGTCCAATGCCGAAACGACGATCTCGCGGGGCGCGGCTGAAATCACAAAAAACGAAAATCGATACCCTTGAAAGCTCTGCCGCAAGAAGTCGGCCAGCGCCGGGATTGCGCTCTTGAGCCGCACCCGACGGCCTGTTTCATACAGATGTTCGGGTCGCACGCCGCGAAATTCTGGATCGTGACGAATCAAATACGCGAGTTCGCCGCCTTGCTGTACCAAGTTACTGCGGGCCAGGCCGGCCACCCGTTCCTCGAAGCCGGAGATGCCCAGCATTTCGCTCAGCACCACCCCCGAATCCTTGAAACTCAAGGTTTGGTCAAAGTCAGAAGCGAGCAAAAAATGTTTCACGGGCATTTCAGTCATGGCGGTCTCCTTCAAGCGATCATCATCGATCACTGAAGCGCCATTGTCAGACGATAAAGAATCGTCAAACGAGCAAAACATCTCATCCGTGGCGGTGGCCAAACTGTGACCCAAGCCGCGCTTGAGCCACGCATAGCATGCGAATCTAAACGGCTGACGAAGACGGTCTAGCGGGCGGCGCCGCGGGAGGCGGTTGCGGCGCCTGACGCGGGGCCTGATCGCGCACTTTCTCCCGATGATGCTCGATGACGCATCCGGCCGCGGCGCCCACCACGGCATGATGACCGGCGACATGGCCCGCCACCGCGCCCACCGCCGCTCCTTTGATACAGCCTTTGGCTTGCGCGCCCGCGGACATTGAAACGCAAATCACCATTGCCGCTGCCAGTGTTGGAATTGCTCGCATGTCACTTCCCCCCGTTTGTACCGTGCAGGTCTAGAACACGGGCGTGCGCTTGAAAGTTGCATAGCCCTAACCAGGGGTCAGGCAGGGCTCCACCGGGTAGCGATCCGACCCCACACCGTCTCGCGTCGCGATAATGGGTTTCTCTAAGGCGCTGTGCCAGGCCGTTTGCGGCCACCACCGATCCAAGGGGATGACGTCGGTCGGCTCCACGCTCTGTCCAGGACGCGGCACGATCACCTCGACGCCCCGGCACGTGGCCGCTGCGAGCACGCGCTCGGCAGGTTCCGTCCAGGAATGATGCGCTAGCTGAATCAGACCCCAGTGGACGGGAATCATTTTCCGACCGCCCACCAGACGATTGGCTTCTACGGCTTGCTCAGGACCTAAATGCCAATCAGGCCAGGTGGCATCGTATTGGCCCGCCTCGATCAGCGTCACATCGAAGGGACCCAACCTTGCGCCGATCTGCGCCAGCGCGGAATGAAACCCCGTGTCGCCCGAGTACCAAACACGGTGCGCGTCGCCGATGAAGGCATAACCGGCCCACAAGCGCTGATCGCTTTGCGGCGAGATGCGACCGGAGTGGTGTCGGGATGGTGTCGCCACGATCTGCAAACCGCCCACCTGCGCCGATTGCCACCAGTCCAATTCAACGATGCGGGTTTGCGGGATGCCCCACCTCCGCAAGAAGGCGCCCACGCCGAGCGGCACAACGAATTGCGCATGAGGGTTCTGAGCCAGCGCAACGAGTGTCGCGCGATCGAAATGATCGTAGTGATCATGGGAGATAACCACCGCATCGATGGGCGGCAGGTCCTTGAGCGCGATCGGCGGCGGATACCACCGCTTCGGCCCCGCCCAAGTCACCGGCGATGCACGCTCACTCCACAGCGGATCGATCAAGACATTGGTCCCATCGATTTCCAGCAATGCCGAGGAATGGCCAAACCAGGTGATACGTAAACCGCTCGGCGCCGCGGTTCGAAGCACCGCGCCTCCATCGCTGACCACGGGTACCGGGGCCTGCGGCGACTGATCCGCAGTCGCAGTGAAAAGCCCTACCAGCGTGCCACG
>CAZZWE010000038.1:0-31096 GCA_964657675.1 uncultured Steroidobacteraceae bacterium | reverse complement strand
ATTCCCCGGTAGCTCAGTGGTAGAGCGACGGACTGTTAATCCGTTGGTCGGCGGTTCGAATCCGTCCCGGGGAGCCACTTTCAAAAAAATCTTTGGGGTTGCAAAACCGCGTCCGCACAGCGCCTGTCTTCCAAAAAAGCGTCACCGATGTTCTTGGAAAGTGTTACCTATGCTCTCGGAAAGGAGGCCGATTGAGAGCACTTCTGAAAGGATTTGGTTGGACGATCTGGGGGGCCATTGGCGCGGGTCTGCTGATCATCGCCGTTTTCGTCGGCTATCAGGCCGCCCTAAAATTCCGCAATGCCCATGTCCCTGCCGCGAGCGATTCGCTCGAGAGGGCCGCGCTCCCGGACAACCCTGATTCGCACCCCGGTTCAGCAGTAAAAGGTTCCAGTAACCCAACAGTCGGCCCTCTGAACAATGTCCACCGAGCATTGAGAGAAGCGGCCGATCAACATCGTTATGATCAGGCGATCGAATACGGCCTTCAAATCGTCGGCCAAGGGACAGCCAACGCGCAAGACCTTCGGGTGATCGCACAAAGTTATCTTGCGCTGAACGATTGTTCCCACGCGATAGGATGGTTTGAAAAAGCATCTGAGGCCTTGCGCCGTGACGGACAACCAAATGCAGCGCTGCCCTCGGAATTCATGGCCCACTGCCCAGGCTATCTGCGACGCCCCATCACCCCTGAAAATCGCGAGCGAATCTTAAGTTTGCTGGCCACTGTGCAACAGCGCGCCAAAGTTGATCAAGAAAATCTGCCTGAGTTCGAAGCCGATGCGGCTGCAAGCAAATCCGGAGAGCCATACATCAAGTTAGGCCAGTTGTATTATGGTTTTGGCGAATACCAAAAGGCGGTCGTCAGCATTGAACACGGATTGGAAAAAGGCGCCATCACACATTTGGACGATGCCTTTATATGCCTCGGCCGCTCCAAGGTAGCGCTTCAAGACTTTGCAGGAGCACGCGCAGCCTTTGCGCGTCTGAAGGACGTCCCCACCATCAGTCCAAAGGTTGCGGCGTTGTGGGCGTTATACGGCGAAACTCTGCCCGCAAATCAATAGTTATGCTGCCGCTTTGTCGTACTATAAGGCCACCGCCCTGCCGCTTCGGCACCTGGCACGCTCCGATGGAACCTGCCGCCAAGGACATCGTTGATCAATTGGTCGAGCGAAAACTGTTAACAACATGATTGCTGCGCGACAAAACGAACACTCGGAGACCGGTCAATCATGAAAAGCCCCTCGCTTAAGGTCATTGCAGCTTTCGTCGCGCTGTGTGTTGCTGTTGCATCGCAAGCAGCTACTTCGCCGAAACTGCCCGCAAAGCCGCTGTCACCTGCCTTGGCGCCATTACCGGTACCGGATGTACCATTCACCAAGTTCGTACTGCCCAATGGCCTCACGCTCATCGTTAACGAGGACCATAAAGCGCCAATTGTGGCCGTCAACCTTTGGTATCACGTCGGCGCGAAAAACGAACCGGTTGGCCGCACGGGATTTGCTCATCTGTTCGAACATTTGATGTTCGGCTCGACCGGCGGCAATCAGAAGGCTTGGTTCGAGCGCCTGGAAGGCGTGGGCGCCACCGGCGTAAATGGCACCACGAATGAAGACCGCACCAATTTCTTCGAAACAGTTCCGAAGTCGGCCCTGGATATGGCTCTGGCCATGGAAGCCGGCAGGATGGGACATCTGCTCGATAGTTTCGATGAGAAGCTGCTGAACACGCAGCGCGGTGTCGTTCAGAACGAGAAGCGCCAGGGCGACAATGCCCCCTACGCCATTGCCGACGACCTCATCACCAAGTCCATTTGGCCGGCTGGCCATCCCTACAGCCACACCGTGATCGGCGAGATGACAGATCTGGATGCGGCGAAAGTTGAAGACGTCAAGGATTGGTTCTCGAAGTACTACGGTCCTTCCAATGCGGTTTTGGTGCTGGCCGGCGACATCACAGCCGCTGAGGCGAAAGAGAAAGTAGAACGATACTTTGGCCCGATTGGCGCAGGTCCGCCCGTCTCGCGGCAAAAGGAATGGGTTGCCAAGCGAAGCGGCTCGCAACGCGCCGTCGCCCAAGATCATGTAGCGCAGGCGCGCCTCTATGTGGAATGGAACGGGCCGCCGGCGGGCACGGCCGACGCGCAAATGCTCGAACTGCTTACGGGGGTGCTTGCGAGCGGTAAGTCGTCACGCCTGTATCAGCGCTTGGTCTATACCGACCAGATCGCCACGACCGTCTCTGCGAATTTCGAAGCCATGGAGATCGGCTCCATCGTCGATATTGAACTAACGGCTAAAGCAGGCGTTTCCGTGCAGAAAGTCGAAGCGGCCTTCAATGAGGAACTTAAGCGCCTGCTGCACGATGGCGCAACGGCCGTTGAAATAGATCGGTCCAAGACACGCATCCTGGCTCGCTCAATCCGATCGCTGGAGCGTGTCGGGGGATTTGGCGGCAAGTCCGATCTGCTCGCGCGCTCGGAGACTTTCTATGGCGACCCGGGTGCGTGGAAGAATCATTTAGCCGTGGTGCGCGCCGCGAAACCCGATGATGTCATCGCCGCCGGGCGACGCTGGTTGTCGGACGGCTCTTTCACTCTTGAGATAGCGCCCTTCCCCGACTACACGCGCGACACAGCGCCCAAGGCGCCCGAAATTCCCTTGCCCGGCGCAGCCATCGCCGCACGCTTTCCCGCGACGCAAACGGCCACGCTATCGAACGGTATGAAGGTGATTTTCGCGGAGCGACATGACGCGCCGATGGTCACGTTCAATCTGGTCTTGAATGAGGGCCGCTCATCAGACCCGCAGAGCCTCCCAGGACTTGCGGCGGTTGAAGCCGATAGCCTGTTGGATGGCACGCTCAACTTAGATGCCCTGGCTTTGGACGAGCGGCTCGGTACGCTGGGGGCGACCCTCGGCGCGCGTGCCGATGTGGACTTCACCCAAGTATCGATGAGTGCATTCAGCGCCCGGCTCGATCCCTCATTGGCACTCTTCGCCGATGCGCTACTGCACCCTGCGTTCCGCGATGCAGACGTTGCCCGGCGCAAATCGCTCGAAATCGCCGCTGTGCGTCAGATCAAAAACGACCCGCGAAGCAGCGCCTTTAGAATCGCCTCGTTCCTGACTTACGGCGCGGATCACCCCTATGGCCGTCTGGCGACGGAAGCCAGCATCACCAAGATCACGTCAGAAGATTTGAAACGCCATCATCAGCAGTGGGTGCAGCCCCGCAATGCCACGTTGCTCATCGTCGGCGATACCACCTTGCGAGCGATTGTGCCGATGCTGGAGTCGCATTTCGGTGCCTGGCACTCCAGCGACGCCGCGGGCAAGGTCGGCACCGACAATGTGCCTTCGGACGCGGCGAATGCCAACCAGGTTTACCTGATCAACAAACCCGGCGCCCAGCAGTCGGTTATCGTGGCCAGCAGCCTTGCGCCACCCCAATCCAGCTCCGATGACATTGCAATCCAAGCCCTGACTACCGCATTGGGCGGGGCTTTCACCTCGCGATTGAATTTAAACCTGCGCGAAGACAAACACTGGGCCTACGGAGCGACCGCATTCGATCAAACGCGCGAGGGTCCCAGCCTGCTGGTGGCTTTCGCGCCGGTGCAAACGGATAAGACGCGCGAGAGCATCATCGAAATACGGCGCGAATTAAACGACATCATTGCCAGTCGACCGGTTAGCCCCAAGGAGCTGTCGCTGGTGCAACAAAACCTAACTCTGCGGCTGACCGGTCTCTGGGAGACCGACCAAGGTGTCGCCCAATCGTTGACCGAGATCGTTGCAGGCAAGCTGCCACTGGATTACTTCGATACCTACCCGGCTCGGGTCAACGCGCTGACCGAAGCCGATCTCAAACGCGTCGCCGGCGAGGTCATTAAGCCCTCGCGCTTCGTTTGGACCGTCATGGGCGATCGCAGCAAGGTAGCGCCGCAGCTGGAAGCGCTGGGGTTGACCATCAAGCTCATCGATGCCGATGGAATTCCCGTGGCGCCTCAGTAACGCACCCGGACGGTGCCACCCCATTGATTTGAACCGGTAATGACCGCAGCATTGCGGGTTTATCAGCGCGAGAAGAGATAATGAGTGCGACGGTTGCGGTAGATAAAATCAAGATAGACAAAGCCTTGTATGACTTTGTGAATGACGAAGCCATTCCAGGTAGCGGAATCGACGCGTCGCAGTTTTGGACAGGGTTTGCTGCCATGACGGCAGCGAAGGTCGGAAGGAATGCCGAACTTCTGCAGCGCCGCGATCAGCTGCAGGCGAAAATCGATGCCTGGCATCTTCAGAATCCCGGGCCCGGATTCGATCGGGCGAAGTACACCGCCTTCTTGCGTGACATTGGCTATCTCGTCGGCGAGAAAGAGGCCTTCTTGATCGGCACCGCGAATGTGGATGCCGAGATCGCGCACATCGCGGGCCCGCAACTCGTGGTCCCGGTCAGCAACGCCCGCTATGCGCTCAACGCGGCGAATGCCCGATGGGGCAGTTTATACGATGCACTTTACGGCACCGATGCGATCGCGCTGGACGATGCGCCCCGAGGCAAGCAGTACAATCCGCAGCGCGGCGCCAAAGTCATCCGCTTTGCGCGTGACTTCTTAGACGATCACTTTCCGCTGACCAAGGGCTCGCACCGCGACGTGGCGGCCTACCGCCCAGGCGCAGGCGGCCTGGACATTCAACTGCAAGACGGAACCGACGTGCAATTGAAGACCACGGCGGCGTTTCGCGGCTTTCAGGGCGACCGCGCGGCGCCCACGGTACTGCTGCTGCAGCATCATGGGCTGCATGTCGAAGTGCACCTCGACAAAACGCACTACATCGGACGCGATGATCCCGCCGGTGTAAGCGATGTGGTGCTTGAGTCGGCCATCACCACTATCCAAGACTGCGAAGACTCGGTGACTGCCGTCGATACGGCCGACAAGATTCACGTGTATCGCAATTGGTTAGGGCTGATGAAGGGCAGCCTGGAGGCGCGGGTCGATAAGGGTAGCAGTGCATTGGTACGTCGATTAAATGCCGACCGTCACTATCAAACGCCGGCGGGCGGCGAATTGGTATTGCCCGGGCGCAGCCTCATGCTGGTGCGTAACGTCGGACACCACATGCTGTCCGGTATGGTGACCTTGGAGGGAGCGCCGGTGCCGGAGACCTTCATCGACGCGGCCGTGACCGCCCTGATCGGCTTGCACGACTTGCGGGGACCTGGCGCCAAGCGCAATTCCCGCGCAGGCTCCATCTACATCGTCAAGCCAAAAATGCACGGCCCCGACGAGGTGGCGTTTTCCGAAGAACTTTTCGGCGCCGTCGAGGCGATTCTCAGCCTGCCAAAAAATACACTGAAAATCGGCATCATGGATGAAGAGCGTCGAACCAGCGTAAATCTGTTGGAATGTATCCGGGCGGCGCGCGATCGCGTGGTATTCATCAATACGGGCTTCCTTGATCGCACCGGCGATGAAATCCATACCTCCATGGAAGCCGGCATAACACCGCGCAAGAATGATCTGAAGAAGGCGCTGTGGCTTGACGCCTACGAGCGCCAGAACGTCGACATCGGCCTGCTTTGCGGCCTGCGCGGCCGGGCGCAAATCGGCAAAGGCATGTGGGCGATGCCGGATTTAATGGCCGACATGCTCAAAGCGAAGATTGTGCACCCGCAGTCCGGCGCCAATACCGCTTGGGTCCCCTCGCCCACCGCCGCCACCTTGCATGCCCTTCATTACCATCAAGTCAATGTCGCGCAGGTGCAGCAGCAGCTGTCGAAGCGACCGCGTGCGTCATTGGATGAGATTCTGACACCGCCGCTCGTCGCCAATCCGCAGTGGAGCGTCAAGGAGATCGAAGAGGAAATCAACAACAACGCTCAGAGCATTTTAGGCTACGTCGTGCGTTGGATCGATGCCGGCGTCGGTTGTTCGAAAGTGCCGGACTACTATGACACCGCCCTTATGGAGGACCGCGCCACTTTGCGCATCTCCAGTCAGCATGTGGCCAACTGGCTGCATCACAGGGTGTGTTCCGCGGCGCAGGTGCAAGACTCCCTGCTGAACATGGCGCGCATCGTCGACAAACAAAACGCCGACGACCGCGCCTATCAGCCCTTATCGACTGACCCCGAGCACAACGTGGCGTTCGAAGCGGCCAGAGATCTGGTCTTCAAAGGCCGCGCTCAGCCCAACGGCTATACCGAAGCCATTCTCACCGCGCGCCGTATGCAGAAAAAGGCGGGGGCACGCTAGCTCGACCCTAGCGCGGGAATCGCCGCGCCGCGGCCGCCGGGCGCATGGAAGGGATCAACGTGTTCGGGTGACTGCGCGCCAGTGCCAATTCCATCTTCGGTGCATGATTTGCCATACGCGGCGGCAACTGCGCGCGGCGCGAAGTCTTGCTCGCGCTTTCCAATAGACTCACCATTTGACCGTGCAAAGCGGATAGTTGACGCCGTTGGCGAGCGATTTCGCGCCGCACTTCACTGCTGTCAAGAACGATGACGCTGCTGCATCCCGGGCAGTTCATATGGCGCTGCGCGCTTAGCCACGCCAATGTTCGCGGCTCGCTCCAACCGCATTGCCAACACTTGATGTCTATTTCCCGGCTGTCGATCAATTCGCTCAGTTCTTCCGCCATGGTCCCTCTCCGATGTGGTCCGTGATGCGTGCGCGCTCGCGTTTTTCTTTAAACGGCGTGCTCGGACAGACATTGAACATCCCCGAGAAAAAAAACCAGCAGCGTTTTATGGACGCCCGCATGCGATTTTTCTATCCATCGCGGTATCGAGAGATCTGAACTTCCGATCCCATTCATTCGTGCGCGCATCGTGCAATCTCCTCCATCAAACACAGCGGTTAGCAAAAATTCCAAACTGCGACACCCGTCACTAAGCGCCATTCCGCGCCCGCGCCGTGCGAATGCTGTGTCGCAGTGCAAATGATCCGTGATCCAGCTCGCACGGCCGTGACTGCCTCGCTCTATACGATTGAGGACGATCAAAGAGGTATGCCGTGGAATCATCGGGAGTTAAGGGCCGCTCGACCACTGAAGGGTTATTCGCTTCCTATGGCGATCTGGCCAAAAGCCTGTTGCCCAACGCGCTGCGGCTGGCCTTGTACGGTTCCGACGGCAGCCTTGAATGGTCGCAGGGCGATGCGCATAACAACGACAGCGCATTATCGGCCCTGCTGCGCGAGATCATTCCTGGCGGCAGCATCGAGGCCAAGCTGACTCAGCTTGCCGATTCTTCGCTGGCGGTGGCGCTGCCGGTGGTGCTTGATTCGAAGCCGATCGCGGTGCTGATGGCTTTGTTGCCGACCCAGGCCGGGCAATCGGATCGGCGCGTGCTCAATGAAGCGGTCGGTTCGGCGGCGCCGCTGCTTGACTGCATGTGCCGCGAACTCAGCCAGCTGAACCGCAAGGCGTTGAAGTCGGCCACCTTGTCGGAAAGAACCGAAGAGCTCGAATGGCTCTTTGCCCTCACTGAAAATCTGCACTCGAATTCGAATGATCCCCGCGCCATCACCCAGCTGGTCGGCGCCGCGGTTGAGCGGATGAAATGCTGCTTCGGCGCCGTCGTCGTTCCTGAGCACGGAATCGATCTGTCCTACGAATCGATGGTGCATATTGAAATACAGGCGCCCGGTGCGTTCGAGCGCAGCCGGCCCTATTTCATGAACTTCATCCAGCGCCGCAAACAGCCGTTGCTGGCGAACAAGGTGTCCGGCAGCGCCAACATGCCGCCATTCAAGCTGTTGGTGGTGCCGATTCAGCCGCACAAAGACAAGACTATCGGCTTCATTGCCTTTTTGAAGCAGGCCAGTAAGCCGAACTTTGGGCGTCGACAGCTGTTCCTAGGACGGCACATCGGACATCAGATCGGCACGCTGCTCGAGAGCCAGTACGATATGGCCACCGGATTGCTGACCCGTAATGCGTTTGGGCAGGACGTACAGCGACTGCTCGCGACGCAACGCAAGGACAGCGAACACTGCCTGGTGTATTTCGACATCGACCGGCTGCATGTCATTAACGACACCTTGGGCTTCGATGCGGGCGATGAAGCCATTGTGCGCGTCGCCGACCTGCTGCGCGCTCCCGCCCTGCCCGAAGATGCCATTACCTGCCGGATCGGCGGGGACTGTTTTGTGGTGCTGCTGCCCAATCACGACGCTGAGCAGGCGAGTGCCCGGGCGGCGAATGTGATCAACCTGGCTTCGCGTGACTCGGTGGGACCGGAGGCGGCACGGGTGCCGCTATCGGTACGCGCCGGCGTGGTCCGCATTTATACGTTGGAAGCCGGCATCAACGGCCCGCTGGCGAATGCGCAAATGGCCTGCAATAGCGCCAAGGAGCACGGCGGAAATCGGGTCGAGATCTACTTAGACATCGATGACAGCATGATGCGCCGGCGCACCGATGTGTTCGAGATTGCCAATTTGCGCAGCGCCTTGGTTGAGAGCCGCTTCGTGCTCTACGGCCAGAGAATCGTCTCGGCAAAGTCGCACTCGGAAGTCAGCGGGGTTGAATGCCTGATTCGAATGGTCAGTGAGAACGGCCGCATTGTTCCGCCGGGGGAATTCCTGCCGAGCGCGCAGCGCTATCAAATGCTGCAAGCCATCGATCACTGGGTGATTTCCAAGGCACTGATGGAGATCAAGCCGTTTCGCGGCACCCTGCTCGACTCGCGCATCAATATCGCCATCAACATTTCCGGCCAGTCCATTCAGGATGAGGTTTTCATCGAGGCGATCGAACGTTGGCTGGTGGAATCGATGGTCGCGCCGGCGCTGGTCCGCTTCGAAATTACCGAGATGGCGGCCATTTCAAATCTGGCGCGAGCCGAACGCCTGATTCGTAAACTGCGCGGCTACGGCTGTGGCTTCGCGCTGGATGACTTTGGCACCGGCGTGAACTCCTTGTCGTACTTAAAGAGCCTGCCCGTCAGCTGCGTGAAGATCGATGGCAGCTTCACCCGTGACCTGCTATCCAACAACCGCTCGGACGTGGTGGTCAAAACCATCGTTCAGCTGTGCCAGTCCTTAGGCATCGAATGCGTCGCGGAATGCGTCGAGTCCGCCCCGATCGCGCAGCGCCTGCGCGAATTGCAGGTGGATCACATCCAAGGCTTCCTGGTGCATATGCCCGAGCCGCTGCAGGGGCTGCTGGAGACCTTGCAAAACGAAGCGTCGCAACGCATGCATAAGTTGCATCTGGCGCAGTAGCGTCAGTGACGATCGAGCGGTAAAAATCGATGGCGTAGCTGCGCCAATCGCTCGCTCCAAGGCCGCTCGCGCTCCAGCCAGCCCGCCAACCTCAGCAGCCTTCTATCCGCACACAACGGCGCGGCAAATTGCACGCCGATGGGCAGCCCGGCCCGGGACTGCGCCAGCGGCAATGAAAGCGCGGGCTGACCGGTCACATTGAACAGCTCGGTGTAAGGCGCATAGCGATACGAATCCTCGTTCCAGCGCTCCAAGGTGAACCGCTGGGTGCGTCCGTCGATGCTGCCGGTGGGTACCGCGCATTGCGCTGTGGTGGGCAGGAGCAGCACATCAAATGGGCTGCACGCTTCGGACATCTCAAGCGTGGCCACGGTCAGTGCGCGTCGCGCGCGCTCGTAGTCGAGCGAGGAACGCTTGCCCATTTCCACGCAGGCCCAACTGAGTGCTTCCAATTCCTCTTGCAGCGGCGCTCGTCCGACTTGAGCGTGCCGAAAATCAATCTCCTCCGCCGTTGCCGTCATCCAAATAAGGGCAGCGGGCGGCGCAATGTTCGCGGCCGAGGATGGGTAGTTGAACGCCCCTACGCGGTGACCCTCCCGCGCCAGCATGCGCGCAATGTCCTCGACGGCCGCGCCGATTTCTTCATCCGGAAGGCAACCTCCGGGCGCACGCAGCGCCACTCCAATGCGCAGTGGCACCAAGGGCTCGGTCGCAGCGCTCGCGAAGTCGCGATCAGGCGGGGCCTGTGGATAACGCGACGACGGTTCCGGGCCGCGCGTCGCATCCAGCATCCGCGCGGAGTCGCGTACGCTTCGGGTGAGCACATGCTCGCAATCCAAACCTCCCGCCAGTTCATCGTGTTGGGGGCCCACCGGCACCCACCCACGACTCGGTTTCAGCCCCACCAATCCGCACGCGGCCGCCGGCACGCGGATCGATCCCCCTGAATCTGTGGCATGCGCAATCGGCACCATCCCCGAGGCCACGGCCGCCGCCGCACCGCCACTGGATCCTCCGGGGCTTCTGGCCAAGTCCCAGGGGTTCGCGGTCGCTCCCCGCCAGGTAGGCTCGGTGACAAACTCTCCCGCAAACTCGGGCGTGTTGGTTCTGCCCAAGATGCACAGGCCGGCGGCGCGCCATCGCGCCGCCAAGGGCGCATCCACGGTTGCCGGGGGCAAGTGTGCCAACCAGCGGCAGGAGGAGGTCAGATGCAGACCGGCGACTTCGATATTCACGTCCTTGGCGAGAAACGGCACCCCGGCGAATGGGCGCTCTCGCGGTGGCGTCGCCGCCGCCGCTCGGCCCATGTCATCGGCCCGCTCCACGACGGCATTGAGCTGCGGATTGAGTGCATCAATTCGCTCGATGGCGGCCTCGATCAGTTCCCGCGCGCTCAGCTCACCGCGATTCACCAACTGCGCAATATCGGTGCCATCGAGCGCCATGTAGTCCTCAGGGCGCATTCGATCCCTGTCTGCGATATCCACGCAGCCCCGACAGTGCCAGTACCACGCAACCGAGAAACGCCGCGTAGCCGCCGCTACTCACCGCCACATGCCTGGCAACGACCCCGCTCCCCCGATGCACCAGACCGTTGGCCATGCGAACCAGGTTAGCGCTCACGCCGGAGGCCTCTCCCCGAACCACGAACAACTCGCCGGAGTTTCGCGCGTATAGGACCAGGGCACAGATCAGCATCAGCAGCAGCGGCGCCCCGTGCGCGAACCATAGCCAGCGTGCGCTGCGCAGGTACACCGAAAGGGGAGCCAGCAGACACGCCAGGCACAGTGCACCGAACAGATAGGTTCGCGCAGTCGCTCGGATGCCAAAGAACATGCGCGACGGATCGGCAATCACGTCCGCAAAATCGAAAAAGCGCACGCCATGATGCAGCGAGCCCAACGTGACCGCCAGCGTGTCGATCAAAAACCAGCCGAAGAAAATGCTGACCAGCGCAACGATAGCCGCCGCGTCCAGCTTGCGATTCGCATCCATGGCGCTAAGCCTAGCCTACTTGCGCCAATTCTTCTGCAGCGCTTCGGCCTCTGCGCTGGCATCGAGCGCCTCACCCTCAATTCGCTCCTCCACGGCCCGGAGGATCTGCGGGGATAGATCGGTGCCGGCGGTGCGATAGTTGGCGGCGGATGCATCGCTTGACTGCCCTAAGCTCTCGATGCGCCATTGCTCATCATGACGGCAGGCCAGGCCCGAAGGACGAACCGAACCACTCAAGGAAAACGTTCGGCAGTAATCGCCATCCTTGGCTAGGAAGCTCACGCCGATATGGATCTCGGCCTCCGCACTCTGATTGGCAGCAAGCTGCGTGGAAAGTGCCTGCGCCAGCGCGCCCCGTGCGTTCAGGGCACCGTCCGCGCCACGGGCCAGCGTCGCTTCGCTTTGACTGTGATTGCGATTGATATAGCCTAATCCAAAACCAATCACCAGGCTGGCAGCGATCGCGGCAGCCGGCCGCCAACGGGTGGCCTGTGTACCACCCTCGGTGGCCTCGCGCGATTTGGCATCGCGTGCTGCCTTGAGATCGACCACATTGTTCGCCTGTACTCGGGGGCGGTTCGCGGCGTCCAGCAGGCGTTGTGGGATGGGCTCGGTGAGTTCCGGGGCATAGGCATTGCGCAATCGCTGGCGCAATGCCACGTGACGCGCGACTCGCTTCGCCAGCTCAGGATCCTGGTGCAAGGCCGACTCGACCTGAGCGCGGCTCGCGGCATCCAACTCGCCATCCGCATAGGCCATCAAAGTTTCATCGGGAATGCTCATGGCTCGACACCTTCTGGTCCGAGCAACGCCTGCAAGGCATCGCGGCCTCGCGCCAGTCGACTGGTCAAGGTGCCGATCGGAATATCGAGCACCTCCGCGGCCTCTTTGTACGGCAAACCTTCAACCAAAACCAAGCTGACCGCGACGCGCTGATCCTCTGGAATTCTTGCCATGGCTGCCTGTACCGACATATTCGTGATCTCGCTATCTATGGGCTGTGTACCGACGTGTTCGCCGGCTTCCTCCGCCAAAAAAAGCTTGTCTCGACGGCCACGCGAACGCACCTCGTCGATCCAGGTATTACGAACGATTTTAAACATCCAACTATCGAGCCGCGCATCGCGGCGCCATTGCTCCGATCGCAGCAAGGCCTTTTCAACCGCCGCCTGCACTACATCGTCCGCATCGTGCGGGTTGCGCACCAGATTTCGGGCAAAGCGGCGCAGCCGCGGCAGCAAAAGCACGATCTCATCATGGATGTTTTGTGACGTCTCGCTCGTATTCATAGATTAGACGGTCGCGAGGTGATGTTTCTTCCATGCATTGTACGCGAGAATGGATTATGCATATTGTGACCCGCTGCGCGATGGCGCTGCTTCTGACGCCGGCATTGTGGGCGCAGCCCGCGCATGCGCAGCTACGTCTGCCCGCATTGCCCGTGCCGTTACCGACGCAGGTGCTGCAGAATACCACCCAGCGAATCGATCAAACCGCAGCGCGCGCCCTGCAGCAGCTGAGCGATGTACGGCAGGTTGAGATCCTGCAATTGGTGCGCACCCACCCCGCTGAGGTGGAGCTTGACCCGGATGGTCAACTCATCGTGCGTCGCGAGATTCTAGCGCTGGCATCCGATACCGCAGCCATCGATCGCGCCCTGGCCTCAGGCTATGGCGTCGCGCGAGAGCGCAATCTTGAAGACTTGAATTTACGCCTCATCGTATTGACGGTGCCGAACCGCCTCAGCACCAAGAAAGCGCTGCGTGAACTGCGCAACGCCGATCCTGGCGGCACCTACGAATACAACCATATTTACCTCGGCAGCGGCGAGATTCAGTCTCAATCATCCAGGTCCGTCCCTGCCGCAACCCACGAAATCTCGGATACCGGCGGGCCCAGGCCTGTGATGCGCGTCGGCCTGATCGACACCGGCATCGACAACACACATCCCGTCTTTGCGGGCGCTCGGATTCACCCGTGGGGGTGCGACAACCAATTGCTTCCCGCCGCCCACGGCACTGCCGTCGCCTCATTGATGATTGGCCACTCGGAGGTTTTTAGCGGCGTACAGCCGCTGGCCGACTTGTACAGCGCGGACGTGTACTGCGGCAAGCCCAGCGGCGGCGCCGTCGATGCGCTGCTCGCGGCTTTTGCGTGGCTGGTGCAAGAGCACGTGCCCGTCATCAATGTCAGTTTGGTGGGGCCGAAGAACGCGATGCTCGAGACGGTCATTGCGCGATTGACTGCGGGTGGATTCGTGATCGTTGCAGCGGTGGGCAATGATGGTCCCGCGGCGCCGCCGCTCTACCCCGCCGCGTATCCCCATGTCATCGGCGTCACGGCCGTGGATGCCAACCGCAAGGTGCTGATCGAGGCCGCGCGCGGACCGCAAGTCATGTTCTGCGCCTTCGGCGCCGATACTGCAGCGGCGGGAATCAACCACGACTATGCGGCCGTGCGCGGAACTTCGTTTGCCGCGCCTATTGTCGCCGGATTGCTGGCGGCGCAAGTCAGCGCTCCCGATGAATCACAAGTGTCAGCCGCGCTGAAGATTCTCGAACGCGACGCCATTGATCTGGGGCCTGTGGGACGAGATTTTACATATGGCTTTGGATTGGTGGGTGAGACCTATCGCGCCGATCCGGCCGCCCTGCTGCATCGCTAAAGCGATGGAAGAAATCGCATCGCTGCGTCGTATCAATGGTGAAGGCCACGGATATCCCGGGGCCACACAGGAGTTACGACATGAATACCAAGACCATTATTGCGGGCATGGGTGTGGCCACGGTTCTCGCCCTGTCTTCACCGGTGTACGCGGGACCGCTGGGCGGCGGGTTTGGCGGCGGACTCGGCGGCGGCCTGAATGGTGGCTTGTCGGGACTGGGCGGCCGTAGCATCGGCGGCATGGGCAGCTTCAATGCGCAGGGGCAGCTGTCGGGAACGGCCAAGCCATTGACCGGCGCGAAGAGCGCGGTTGACGCCACCAAGTCCAACGCGACCAGTGCGGTCGACAACACCAAGGATGCGGCTGGCAACGCAGCGGCCAGCGCCAAAGCAACCGGGGAGTCGACGGTGAGTGACGCGAAACAAGCAGCCGGCAACACGGTGAGCACCGCGAAAGGCGATGCCGCCGCGGCCAGCTCTTCACTGCCTGCAGCGCCGGCCACGCCAACGATGTCGACTACACCGAGCACGCCGGCAAAGGCGTCAGCCAGCGCGCCGAGCCTGACCGCGAGCGGCACTCAGAGCATCGACGCCGGCACGCATGCCGTCACGTTGAGCGGCTCGGGCAGCGTCAGCGCCACCAACACCGCGTCGTCTAACTAATACACCGGGGGGCATTTGAGGGCGTGCTTCGAAACCTTCGAAGCACGCCCTTCTTTTTAATATCGGCCTTACGCGCGGTGTCCTCGCAGAGGAATGTTGAATGTGATCGTGGCGCCGAATGCCTCGGGGGCCTGGGGATCGAGGCGCACCTTGTCGAATACCAGGAGGCGCGTGCCCAGTTCGAAGCTCTCCTTCAAGTCGTGCGTCACCATGAATATGGTCATTTTGTGTTCGTTCCACAACTTAAGGATCAGCCCGTGCATGTCGGCGGTAATCCCCGGATCGAGTGCGCCAAAGGGTTCATCGAGCAATAAGATCTTCGGCTCGCAGATGACCGACTGCGCAATCGACAGGCGCTGCTGCATACCGCCGGACAACTGGGCGGGATATCTATCCGCGGCCGCCTGCAAGCCGATGGCCTCGAGCAACGGCTGCGCCTTCTTAAGCGCCCGGCGCCGACGCTTACCGTAGAACTTGCCCAGCAGCGGTGAACCGTGCAGCTCGAGCCCCAACAGTAAATTTTCCAGCACTGTCAGATGGGGAAACAACGAATAGCGCTGAAACACGATGCCGCGATCCGCACCCGGCTCGTTCGGCAGCGGTTCGCCATCAATCAAAAATTGACCGCGAGTGGGCGATTCCACGCCCAACAGCATTTTCAGAAATGTGGTCTTTCCGCATCCCGAGGCCCCCACGATGGTGACGAATTCGTGGTTGGCGATCTGCAGATTGACATTCTCCAACACCACCTGCGCGCCGTATTCCTTCCACAGATGTTTGACGGTGACTTCGGTCATTGCGAGTCGGCCCAGGGAAACGCCTTGGCGCGCAGGGTTTTCAGCAGCCAGTCCATGGAAAACGCCAGTAAAGTGATCCACGCCACGTAGGGCAGGATCACATCCATCGCAAGATACCGGCGCACCAGAAATATTCGATAGCCTAAGCCTTCGGTTGAGGCTATCGCTTCAGCTGCAATTAGAAACAGCCACGCCGATCCTAGGCTAAGGCGCAACGCATCGATCAGGCGCGGCCACAATTGCGGCAACACCACGCGGATGACCAACTGCCACGTGGAGGCGCCCAGCGTCTGCGCCTTGATGATCTGTTCATTCGGCAGCTCTCCGGCCCGCAGTGCCAAATCGCGCACAATCACCGGCGCCACGCCGATGACGATCAACGTCACCTTGGCCAACTCGCCCAAGCCCGCCACGATGAACAGGATGGGCAGCACCGCGAGTGGCGGAATTAACGAGACAGCGGACACGAATGGTGCAATGGCGGCGCGCAGGTAGGGCAATACACCAATCGCCAGCCCTAGGATCAAACCGATACAGGCGCTGACGCCGAGGGCTGTCAATAGCCGCTTCATGCTGGCCCAGCTGTCGGTCCACCATAAGTAGTCGCCGCTGCGCTCGTCCTCTTCGAACGCGTAGCGATGCACCGTGGCGGCAATGGTTGCGGGAGCCGGCAGCAACTTGTCGCCGGGATTTTCCACCAGCCGCGCATGCGAATAGAACAGGTAAGCGCACGCCAACACGATAAAGGGCAGGAGGCTCAGCAACACACCTCCGCCCCTGCTTGGCCGTTGATTGATAAGACGACGCACGGTTTATCGGCTCAAAGCGCCCCATCCAGCGCCAACTTGGTGAAGCTCGAGTCGAAACGCATCTTCGTGTTTTTCACATCGCCCAAGGACTTACCGCCGGGAAACTGGATGCCGACGGCATCTACGGAACTGGCCCCTTGACCCAAGATGCCATGTTCGAATGAGAATTTTCGAACCAAATCCATGGTCTTGACGATGCCATCACCGGCCATGAATTCGTAGGCCTGGTCCGGTGTGCTGAATAGCCGGGTGGTCCCCAATTGACTATTGAAGCCGGCCAGATCGGTGCCGGAGGCCTTGGCCATCGATGCTTGCGCGGCCTTGCCGGCTGCATCGTTCTTGAGCATCACCGCCAATGTTTCATACCAGGCGCCGACCAGCGCTTTGCCCAGATTGGGATTGGCCTTCAGCGCGGCGCTGTTGACCACCATCAAATCGATGATCTCGCCGGGAATTTTGCTGGAATCAAATACCAGCTGGGCGTCGGGCGCCGCCAACACGCTGCTTAATTGCGGTTTCCAGGTGACGACCGCGGTGCTCGCCGGCGTCGCAAAGGCGGCGACGATATCCGCGTCCGAGGTATTGATTATTTTTAAATCGCGTTCACGCATTCCGGCGCTCGCCAAAGCCCGCACCAATAGGTAATGCGACACGGACAACTCCACCAGATTTACCTTTTGACCGCGGATGTCCTCGAGTTTTTTGCCCTTGCCCTTGAGCACAACGCCGTCATTCCCATTGGAGAAATCGCCCACGATGAGGGCGGTGGAATCGACGCCGCCGGCTGCCGGAATGGTCAACATGTCCATGTTGGTCATGACGCAGGCGTCGAATGTCCCGGCCGTGTACTGATTGATGGACTCCACATAGTCGTTGACTTGGGTCAGTTTTATTTTGATGCCGTACTTGGTGGCCCATTTTTTCAAGATGCCGCTCTGATCGGCGTAATCCCACGGCATCCAGCCGACATAAATGCTCCACGCGACGTTGAAGCTGGTGCGCTCCACGGCGGCAGCCTCGCGCATCGGCAGCAACGGCGCGAGCAGCAGCACTCCCAGTACCGCTGCGAAGGTGTTCGATAGTCGTGGCATCGCTAGTCTCCCAATGATGCGCGGCCAATGAGTTCCGCGCGTGATTCGAATGGCTCAAAGATCAATAAAGTCTGCGCCACTTGGACGGCGCGCCCTTCCGCGCAGCGCAGCTGTGTCACCACGCCGTCCATCGGTGCTGTCACCGGCAGTTCCATTTTCATCGACTCGATCAACACCAAGGTTTCGCCTGCCTTGACGCTTTGACCGACCGCGGCGGCGACCCGCCACACGCTGCCGGAGACCGGACTTACGACCGAGACTTGTCCTGGCTCCAGCCGCTCCTCGACAGCGTCGTCGAATACGGGCGGCAGTTCCGCGGTGTAGCCGATTTGCCCGGTCGCTTCCCAGCGTTGCCGCTCGGCCTCGAACGCGCTCTGCTGGCGCGCCTTGGCGGTGAAGATGCTGTCAGCATTCGCGCTTAAGAATGCACGATAGTCCGCCAGTCGAAACACATTCTCGCGAATCTCCAAGCGCGCCCGACCGTAGAGAAAGTCACGCCGAAATTCCGTGAGCTCTGCGTGGCTGACCGGGAAAAAGCGCACCTGATCAAAGTAACGCAGCAGCCAGGGCTCATCGTTGGTGAATTCAGCGCTGACGCGATAGGTATTCCACATTTGGCAGGTGCGCCCGACGAATTGGTAGCCGCCCGGCCCTTCCATCCCATACACACATAAATAAGCGCCGCCGATGCCGACGGCATTCTCGGGAGTCCACGTGCGCGCCGGGTTGTACTTGGTCGTGACCAGCCGATGACGCGGATCCAACGGAGTACATACCGGCGCACCCAAATACACATCACCCAAGCCCATGACCAGATAGCTGGCATCGTAGACGATGTCTTTGACCTGCTCGACGCTGTCGAGCCCATTGATCCGGCGGATGAATTCGATATTGCTCGGGCACCACGGCGCATCGGCGCGCACCGATTGCATGTACTTCTCGATGGCCAGTTGGGTGGCTGCATCGTCCCACGACAACGGCAGCCTGACGATGCGAGTAGGAATTTCCATCGCATCGATTGCGGGCAATGCCTCCTCCCCGCCCACCAGTAAATCCAGCAGCGAATCCAATGGCAAAATGCGGCTGTTGTAGTGCACCTGCAATGAGCGGATACCCGGGGTTAACTCAATGATGCCCTCCGGTTTGACCGCGTTGAGCCAGGTCATCAACGCATGCACCCGCAGACGCAACTCAAGATCCAGTATCAAAGGCCCGTATTCCACCAGCATGTAGCGATCGCCCGCCCGCCGGTAGATGACTGCTGGACGCGAATTGCGCGGCGCAAGGCGTGCCACGATGGCAGCATCCGGTCCGTTGCCCGCCGTGGTGACTCGTCGACTGCCGGCCGCTGCGCGCTTTGCGGCTACCTCTTGCAACGTGTCGAGCCGAGTCATCTGGTCCGCCTCCGCGAACGCCGCCTCATCGGGCGTCACACGCCGAAAACGCACCCGGTTGTTGGGACGCAACTGACCGAGTTTCCAAAGTTCGGACTTGACCACGGTCACCGGGCAAACGAAGCCACCCAAGGAGGGTCCATCCGGCCCCAGGATGACCGGCATGTCCCCGGTAAAATCCACCGCACCGATGGCGTAAGCGTTGTCATGAATGTTGGACGGGTGCAGACCGGCCTCACCGCCATCACTGCGCGCCCAGGTGGGTTTGGCACCAATCAGGCGCACGCCGGTGCGACTGGAGTTGTAATGCACCTCCCAGGTGCCGGCATAAAAAGTGTCGATGTCCTCGCGCGTAAAAAAATCGGGAGCTCCATGCGGACCATCGAGCACTCCGATCACCCAGGAGGATTCAAGCGCCGGTCGCAATGCCGGTGGAATGGTCCGGCGCAGACTCGGCGTTGGCACTTTGCCCGCGGCCGCTCTGCCGATATGCAATACATCGCCTGCGGCAAGCGCCCGCCCGCCATGTCCGCCAAATTTCCCCAGGGTAAAAGTCGAGCCACTACCCAGGTATTGAGGAACCTCAAAACCGTGTTGAATGCACAGATACGTGCGGCAACCCTCGCCCCGGATGTCACCCAGTTGCAGAGTCTGACCGGCGCGTATTTGAAACGGAGTCCAATATTCCGCGTCCCTGTCGTCCACCTCGACGCTCATGGCGGCGCCGGTCAGGCACACCCAGGCGTCGCTATTGAATTTCAGGGTCGCGCCGCTGAGCGTCATTTCAAGCGCTACCGCACTCGCTTTGTTGCCGAGCGCCTGATTGCCGAGACGAAACGACCAATCATCCATGGGTCCCGAGGGCGGCACGCCCACGTTCCAATAGCCCACACGTCCGGGATAATCCTGCAGCGTACTTTGCGTGCCGCCGTGGAGAACCTCCACTGTTCGCGGCGAGTAAACGAAGTTTTCCAGCGCGCGCGTGGTCATGCCGCCGCCTGCAAATAGATCGCTCGCGATGAGTTGCTTCAAGTAGTCGAGATTGGTTTCGATGCCAGCCAGCGTGGTCTCGGCCAACGCCTTGCGCATTTTGAGCAACGCATCGGCGCGATCCTTGCCGGCAGTAATGATCTTGGCCAGCAGCGGATCGTACAGCGGCGTAACTTGCGTACCGGATTCAACCCAAGACTCATTGCGCGCCTGCGCCGAGAACTGCGCTTCGGTAATCAGGCCCGACGAGGGCCGAAAGGCGCGAGCCGGATCCTCGGCATACACCCGCACTTGTATGGCGGCGCCCCGCGCTGCGGGCGCTTTCAAGGATGGCGCCTCGCCGGCTGCCAGCCGGATCATCCACTCCACCAAATCGATGCCAGTGACCTCCTCCGTGATGCCGTGCTCGACCTGCAATCGTGTGTTTACCTCCAGGAAGAAGAATTCTTGTGTCGCGACGTCATACACGAATTCCACTGTGCCCGCCGATTGATAGTTGACAGCCTGGCCGAGCCGAATCGATGCGGCAAACATCTCGGCTCGACGGACGTCGCTCAAGTCCGGCGCCGGCGTCTCTTCGATGATTTTCTGATTGCGGCGTTGGCTGGAGCAATCTCGTTCGCCAAGCGCGATCACCGTACCCAAGCCATCGCCAAAGATCTGCACTTCGATATGCCGTGCGCGCTCGATGTACCTCTCGAGAAATACCCCGCCGCTGTTGAAATTCTTGGCGGCCAAACGCTCGACGGCCTCGAACGCGTGTGGCAACTGCGACTCCTCGCGAACCAGTTGCATGCCAATACCGCCGCCGCCGGCGGTGCTTTTCAACATCAGCGGGTAGCCGATGCGCGCGCCCTCCGCACGAGCTTGCTCTATCGAGCCGAGCAAACCGCTGCCAGGCAGCAAGCGGACGCCGCTGCGCTGCGCCAGTTCACGCGCCCGGTGCTTCAAGCCAAAATCGCGCATCTGCAGCGGCGTCGGTCCAATGAAAACGACCCCGGCTGCCGCGCAGGCCTCGGCAAAAACTGCATTTTCACTTAAGAAGCCGTAGCCCGGATGCACCGCCTGTGCGCCGGTGCGGGCTGCGGCGGCCAGCAATTTATCCTGCCGCAAATAAGTGTCCGACGCGGCCCCGCTGCCCAACGCGATCGACTCGTCTGCGCCGAGAACATGTGGTGCATGACGGTCCGCATCCGAATACACGGCCACAGAGCTCACGTTGAGCCGGCGTAACGTGCGCAGGATACGCACGGCGATTTCACCTCGATTGGCGATCAGAACCTTAGAGAACATCCAGGTTCCAGATCAGTACCTCGAGGGGAGTCGGGTTATAGGCGTTACAGGGGTTGTTCAGCTGCGGGCAATTGGAAATCAACACGATAATATCCATGGCCGCGCGAATTTCCACATAGTGCCCAGGTCCGCTCAACCCATCGGCAAACATCAGGCCGCCTTCGCGGGTGACCGGCACATTCATGAAAAAATTGATGTTGTGGCTCAAGTCCCGTTTGCTGATCCCCAAATGATCTTGCTGTGCCGCAGCCAACAAATAGCTGTCGCGGCAAGAATGCATGGTGCGCTTCTCGAGGGCATAGCGGACGGTGTTGGATTCCGCCGCGCACGCACCGCCCAAGGTATCGTGGCGGCCAACCGTGTCGGCAATGATTTCGGCTAGAACGTTTCCAGCCGTGGACAGTAACTTTGAACCGGTACTCAAGTACACGTTGCGCTGCGCGCGGATGGTATCGACGGCGCTGTAGCGATCGGACACATCCGCTGCATTGAAAAACAACGTGTCGGCCGACTGATTGCCCTCGACATCGACAATGCGCAACACCTCATCCTTGGTCAACTTATCGATCCAATAACGGCCGGCGCCAACCGTCTCACGGTGACGCGCCTCGGCCGGCAACAACTGGCTACGCACGGCCGCTTTCATGGACGCCCCGCGCCGCAAAAACGGTACAGCTCTGTGTTGGCGAATCCACGCGCATTTTCAGGGCGCGAGTTCATACAGAAGTCGTTGGCCTCGACCGGCAGCGCTTGCGTGAACTTCAAGGCCACCGGATGGCGCGGGTATTCCACCGCGCCATCGAGCGGGTGTGGGCAGGTATGCATGAGCACCAAGCTGTCCATTTCGAAACGCAGTTCAACCCATGCCCCTGCGGTGGAGCTGCCAGGCTCGAAGCTTAATGTTCCGTCATCCGCCGCGACCACCTTGCTGAACCAGTTGACGTTGGCCGCCAAGTCGCGCCGTCCCAACCCATACTTGCCCGCTTCCACCAAGAAAGCATCCAAACCGTTTTGGGTCCAGTCATTGCGATATTGCTGATAGCTGCGCACGCCCCATTGCTGCGCGATCAGTTGCTGATTGGAGGTACCGCAGACCGTGTCGTGCCAGCCGACGGTGTCCTCGATCACCGAACAAAAGATGCGTCCCATGTCCGAATACAGGCAATGCCCGCGGGTCAGTTTGAAGGTGTGCTGGCACTTCAACGTGTCAGGGGCGTTATACCGCTCCAACGGATTCTGTGGGTTGTAGAACAGCATCCCCACATTGGCACCGCCCTCCAGATCCGTAAGGCGTAATTGGCTGCCGGCGTGCATGGTGAATGACCAATGCTTGCCGCCTTCGATCGTGGTCTCGTAGCAGTCGTGGATTGTGGACATGATTTCCCCCCGTCGTTTCGCGATTCTCGAACGGAGGAAACTGATGGCGGACTTGGATCCCATAGGGAGACCAGCCCGAGGCCGCTTCAGCTTCCTCGATTGATCTCCCGGGCTTTTATCCCGCCGTGTATCCTTAAAATTCTTAAGGACTGCCTCTCTCGGACCAGCCGCCTCTCGCGAGACCGGAACCCTAGACGCACATTGTTATCTTTAGCGGATGCAATCATCGTGCCCGTTCGACCCGTCGGCAAACTAGGCTGGCGCAGCGCCAATCGTCATCCTCATCGTCGAACATGGTCGCACGCTGCACCAGCGCAGAGCAATGCCGCGGCGATGTCGCGCCAGAAAGCGGCAGGCACGATGCGTTATATTGCAGCACGTGTCACAGCCCAATAGCCTCAGCATTCTCGATCTCTTAGCGCAGTATCGCCGCCGTGAGTTGACCCCCGCCCGAGTGCTGGAGCGCTGCTTGGCTGCCGCCGATGCGGCGCGATCGCGAAATGTGTGGGTAGCGCAACTAAGCCGCGACGCGGTGATGCAGTATGCGCTAGCCCTGGAGGCGCGCAGTCCTGACGACATGCCGCTCTACGGGATCCCTTTCGTCATTAAGGACAACATCGATTTAGCCGGCGTGCCGACCACCGCGGGATGTCCCGCCTACAGCTACCTGCCGCAACGATCGGCAACGGTGGTGCAACGGCTCATTGCTGCCGGCGCAATTCCCTTGGGTAAAACCAACCTCGATCAATTCGCTACCGGGTTGGTCGGCACTCGCTCGCCGATCGGGGCCTGCGCCAATAGCTTCGATCCCCGTTATATCTCCGGCGGCTCGAGTTCGGGATCCGCGGTGGCGGTGGCCGCCGGCATCGCGAGCTTTTCATTGGGCACCGATACCGCAGGCTCCGGTCGAGTCCCCGCGTGCTTCAATAATATCGTTGGCCTTAAGCCGAGTTTGGGCCGCTTGAGCGCAACCGGGGTGGTGCCGGCATGCAGAACGCTCGATACGATTTCGATCTTCTCGCTCACCGCCGATGATGCCTTGCGCGTACTGCAAGTCGCCGAGGGTTTCGATACCGACGATGCGTATTCGCGGCCGCTGAAAAATATGCCCATTCGCGGGCGCCACGGCGGCGGCCTTCGCTTTGGCGTGCCGCGGCCGGAGCAACTGCAGTTTTTTGGCGATCCCGAATACGCCCGTTGTTTTGAGCAAGCCGTCCAACAATTGACCCAGTTGGGCGCGATTCCCGTGGTGATCGACTTCGCGCCGTTTCTGCAGGCCGCGCGCCTGCTGTACGAAGGTCCTTGGGTGGCCGAGCGCTACGCCGCAGTCGGCGCCTTTATCGACAGCCATCCGGATGAGGTCTTTCCGGTCACGCGCCACATCATTGGCGGCGGTAAAGCACCATCGGCCGCTGCCGCATTCGCTGCGCAATATCGCTTGATGGATCTGAAGCGCGCAGCGGAATCCACCTGGGATCAAGTCGACTTCATCGTCACCCCCACCGCTGGAACGATATATACCATCGACGCCGTCAACGCCGATCCCATCACGCTCAATTCCAATTTGGGCTTCTACACCAACTACATGAATCTGTTTGATCTGGCAGGCGTCGCAGTGCCCACCGGATTTCGCAGTGACGGGATGCCCTTTGGCGTGACCTTGGTGGGAGCGCATTCGACCGATCGTGATCTACTGGCCATCGCCGCGCGCCTGCAACGTGCCAGCGTTCAAACCGTAGGATCACTGGGCGCTCCAATGCCGGAGTCCTCCGACTTCGTCGAGTCGATGGACGACGTCAAGAGTCATCTGGCGATTGCAGTCTGTGGTGCGCACATGAGCGGCTTACCCCTGAATCATCAACTCACTGAACGTGGCGCCTACCTGCTGCAGTCGACGCGTAGCGCCCCCGTCTATCGGCTGTACGCGCTGCCGGGCGGCCCCCCGCATCGGCCAGGCATGATCCGTGTCGCCGCGGACGGCGTCAGTATCGACTTAGAGGTATGGGCGGTGCCGCTGCACGCCGTGGGCAGCTTCATCAACGGCATCCCCTCCCCGCTCGGGATCGGCCGCATCGATCTGATCACCGGCGAGCGCGTCGCCGGATTTCTATGCGAAAGCTACGCGATCCATACCGACGGCGATATCAGCGCCTACGGCGGATGGCGTTCGTACCTCAAGCGCAAAACGCGATAAAATCTGTCAACCACGCGGCTTGGGCTGCGTTACTGGATTATCTCGGGTACTGGGAGGGGATTATGTGGCAGTTCATATCTGCAAAAAATACAACTCGGTGGGCGGCAATAGCCACGCTGGGGCTTATGGCGGGGTGCGATGACCATGACCACTGCCACTTCGGCTGTGGAAATGTGACCCCTACCGAATATTCGAACGGTGTCGTGGCAGCGGACTTGAACGGCGACGGCCTGGCCGATGTGGTGGCCTTGAGCACCATCAGCCCGGCAACCAGCGGCAGTTACTCGTCGGCCTTAAAGACCTATTTGGCCACGGGCGGCGGCGCGTTTGCCGCTCCCGTACTCACCACGGCCGGCAATAATCCCTTGTACCTGGTGAGCGCCGATTTGAATGGCGACGGCTTGATGGACATCGTCTCGGCCAGCTACAACGACGGCGGTTTGTCCGTATTCATCAACAATCAGAGCACACCGGGGACCTTCAATCCCGGAGTGTTTTTGAATAGTCCGGGTGCCTCGCAAGTCGCGGTTGCTGATATGACGGGCGATGGGCTGCCTGATCTGGTCTCCGCTGACTTCAATGTGTCGTTGTTCGTGCAGACATCGCCGGGCAGTTTTGCGGCACCGGTTTCGTTGTATACCGGTGGTGCAAATTGGGTGGCCTTGGGTGACTTGAACGGTGACGGCGCGCCTGATGTGGCGCTCACGGACGCGACCGGGGTGCAATTGCTGATGCACACGGGGGCGGCCGCGGCGACGACGTATGCCGCGCCTGTGCTGGTGTTCACACAGACCGTTAACTACAACGTGAGCGGCGGCAACATCATCGCCATCGCGGATGTCGATGGCGATGGACTGAATGATTTGATCATCACGGATCCAGGTCCGACCGGTGGCGCCTCGCCGACCGTGAACGTGCTGCTGCAAAATCCCGCCAGCCACGGCACCTTTTTGGCGCCGGTCAGTTACGCAATTGCCCAGCAAGACCTGCCTCAGTCCATCCTCATGAAAGACCTGCAGGGCAGCGGCAAATTGGACATCGTGATTGGCGGCCTGAACTACGTGGTGGTGCTGCTGCACGATCCGGCGAATCCAGGAAAATTCCTGCCGGCAGCAATTTATCCTGCCGCCAATGCCAACGAAATTGCGGTGGCCGACGTCAATGGCGACGGCAAGTTGGACATCGTCGTCAGCAATGGCGTCAGTCACACCATGCAAGGCGGCGTTGCCACCACCGAGCCCGGCGTATTGCTACAGAGCACCACGGCGCCGGGTACGTTTGGCGCGTTGCAGGATCTTCCGTAGGCGATTCGCGTCGTTGATCTTCAAGCCGGCCACCATCCGGGTGGCCGGCTTCGGGTGCCTACATGGACGCTGCCTCCGCTTTCGTGTAGTATCTGCGGCAACTTGTATGGTTGGCACTCGGTCAGTGCCACCTTGAGCTCGCGGTCCGTCTTAGGCGCACTTCGCTTTTTTTACCCCCCTCGCTCCTGACCGCTGCGGTAGCTGATTGCGCCGTCGTGCGAGTCCACTTCTATAAGGTTTTACAATGTCATTTTCCGATCTCGGGCTATCGCCCGAATTGCTGCGTGCTGTCGCCGATAAGGGCTACGACTCGCCTTCTCCCATTCAACTTCAAGCCATTCCAGCCGTTCTGGAAGGCCGCGATGTCCTCGCCGGCGCGCAAACCGGCACGGGCAAGACAGCAGGCTTCGTGCTGCCCATCCTGCAACGCCTTTCCACAGATCCCGCCAACGGCACGCAGCGCGCGCCGCGCGCGCTGGTATTGGCGCCCACCCGCGAACTCGCGGCGCAGGTGGCACAAAGTGCGCGCGACTATGGCAAATACACCCAGCTGCGCACCTACCAGGTGTTTGGCGGCGTGAGCATCAATCCGCAGATCACCGCATTGCGTAACGGCTGCGATGTGTTGGTTGCCACCCCCGGACGCCTGCTTGATCTGGCGCAACAGCGCGCCTTGGATCTATCCAAGATTCAAGTGTTGGTGCTGGACGAAGCCGATCGCATGCTCGACATGGGATTCATCAACGACATCCGCAAGGTCATCAAGATGCTGCCGCAGAAGCGCCAGAATTTGCTGTTTTCGGCGACCTATTCCGACGACATTCGCGGATTGGCAGAGCGATTGCTGCAAAACCCGCTATCGATTCAAGTTGCGCCGCGCAACGCACCGATTGAACTGGTCGAGCAACGCGCCTATCGCGTCCAGAAAGAACAGAAACGCCACCTGTTGGTGCATCTGATTCAAGAAGGTCAGTGGCATCAGGTATTGGTGTTCACTCGCACCAAGCACGGTGCCAACCGGTTGGCGCAGCAGTTGGAAGGCGCCGGCATCAAATCCGCCGCCATCCACGGCAACAAGAGCCAGGCCGCACGCGTCAAAGCGCTCGACATGTTCAAGCGCGGGCAAGTGACCTGTTTGGTAGCCACCGAAGTCGCGGCACGCGGCTTGGACATCAAAGAATTGCCGCAAGTGGTCAACTACGAGTTGCCCAATGTGCCGGAAGACTACGTGCATCGCATCGGCCGTACCGGACGCGCCGGCGCCAATGGCGAAGCCATTTCGTTGGTGTCGTCGGATGAAACCGGTCTGCTGCGAGACATCGAGCGAGTGCTGCGGCGTGCGATTCCGACCGTGCCGACGCCGGTATTTAAAATTCTGGAATCGGTGCCGTTACCGCCTAACAGCGAGCGCTCATATGCGGAACGCCAGCATGGCAATCGCCCGCAGAACGGTCAGCATCGCGGTGGCGGTAACCACTCAGGAGGCGCCCGGCGCGATGGCGGAGGCAGTGCCGGCGGCAGCGAGCGGCGTCGATCACCCGGCGGCGGCGGTGGTAACTCGAGCTCCGGTACCGCCACGGGTACCCGCAGCTTTGGCCAGCCGCAGCAGCGAGGTCGTTTCCGCTAGGAGATTTTCGGTACGAAATCGCGCAGGTACTGCGCGAAATCGACTCCCAAGCTCGGGTGCTTCAGGCCGTATTCCACGGTGGCCTGCAAGTATCCGAGCTTGCTGCCGCAATCGTAGCGCTTGCCTTCAAATTCGAACGCGAACACCGGTTCACGCTGCATCAAGCGGGCGATACCGTCCGTCAGTTGGATTTCGCCGCCCGCGCCCTTGCCAATTTTGGCCAGGTCGTCAAATATCGAGGCAGACAACAGATAGCGCCCCACCACGGCCAGCGTCGACGCGGCCTTTTCCGGCTTGGGCTTCTCGACGATATGCGACATCTGGCCGATCCGCGGCGCGATGCTCTTCTCCAGTGTCACAATGCCGTACTTGTCGGTGTCTTGCTTCGGCACGTTCTGCACGCCGAGCACACTGCCATGATACTTCTCGAACACATCCACCATCTGCTTCAGGCACGGCACCTGGGCGTCGATCAAGTCATCCGCCAGATGCACCATGAAAGGCGCATCGCCGATCACCGGCCGCGCGCACAGCACCGCATGGCCCAAGCCCAACGGTGCCGGCTGGCGGATATACACGCATGAAGCCCAGCTCGGCAATATTCCGCGCAAGGTGTCCAGCAATTCCTGCTTACCCTGCGCCTGCAGCACGGACTCTAATTCTGGATTGCTGTCGAAGTGATCCTCGATGGCGCGCTTGGAACTGCCGGTGATGAACACCAACGTTTCAGCGCCGGCCGACAAGGCCTCATCCACCGCGTATTGGATCAGCGGTTTATCGACCACCGGGAGCATTTCCTTCGGACTTGCTTTGGTGACCGGCAGAAAGCGTGTGCCACGTCCTGCAACCGGGAAAACGACTGCTTTTACTTTATTTGACATGGCCAAAGCATAAACGATTTCAACCGGATGCGCCGTCGGACGATTCTCACGTTAGCGAAGTTTCACAATGGCATAGGCCTCGAAGCTATCCCACGCATGACAGGCCGGACAGTGCCAATAGAAGCTGCGTCCGGAGAAGCCGCATTCATTGCAACGATACTTTTCCGCCTGCGCCAGCAGTGCACCAATTTCCTGCGCCACACGTTCATGCCCGCCCGGCTGCGCCTGCCACACCGCCTGCAACGTCGGGTCTTGGGAGAAGACTTTCTCGATGGACGACTGCAATACCGGCGATTGCGCCAAGCCCGCTGAAATAGCGGCAAATACCAGGTGTTTCAGCTCGCCCAAGTCGCGCAACTCGGCCCGCGACACCAGCGACTTCAATATGTCATCTCGCCCGGCGCTCGCCGTGAGGCGCAATAAATGCGGCAGTTGCTCCTGCAACAGAGTCGGCGAGACCGTGACGGCCGCATGTAGCAGCCGCACTGCGAGCTCTGAGTTGCCCTCGCATTCTGCGATTTGCGCGCGCAGCACATCGGCGCGCGCGAACGGCTCGACCAGATCACGGGCCTCCTGCAGTAATCGCCGTGCAGCATCCACCTCGCCGCGCTCCATGGACGCACTGGCCAGTTCGCACAGGTAATGCGCCGCAACGCTTGCGGGCGGTGCGGCTTTGATTTGCAGCAGCTGTCGATAGGTGCCCAATGCCTGCTGCCAGTCATGCTGCCGCTCGTAGACGCCGCGCAGGGTATCGAGTGCACTGGCGCGCAAGCGCGGCACTTCGCTGACCTGCTGCAGCAAACCCTCGGCACGGTCCAACACGCCGGCGCGCAGGTAATCTCGCGCCAGGGCCAATAGCGCCTGCTCGCGATGCTCCGAGGGCAACTCCTCGCGTGCCAGAAGATTCTGGTGAATCCGGATGGCGCGCTCTACCTCGCCGCGTCTGCGATACAGGGAGCCTAAGGCAAAGTGAGTTTCGATGGTGTCCGCGTTGGCATCCATCAATTTGAGGAACATGTCGAGCGCCCGGTCCGGCTGCTCGGTCACCAGATAATCGAGTCCGGTCAGGTAATCAGGGTGCAGCTTGCTTAAGGATGACGACCAACGCTTTCCCCAGCCAAAATGTCCTGCCAGGATTCCGACCACCAGCGCTGCAAGCACCAACATCCATGTCAGCAGTGAAAGATCGGCCATTAGCCCGAAAAGTGTTTCGTACTAATCGCGGATCGGCTGATCCGCCCCGTCGTTGACTCGTTCACGCAGGTCTTTGCCTGGTTTGAAATGCGGTACGTGTTTGCCGGCCAATGCCACGGCCTCACCGGTTTTCGGATTTCTGCCCTGGCGCGGCGGACGGAAGTGCAGGGAAAAGCTGCCAAAGCCGCGGATCTCGATTCGCTCACCGGTCGCCAATGCATCACTCATGATTTCCAGCAGCTGCTTTACCGCAAGTTCTACATCTTTGGCCGGCAGATGTTTTTGTTTAGCCGAAATGATCTCGATGAGTTCCGATTTCGTCATTATCGATCCGTGGGCATCACTAGACATACGTTAAGAGGGCGCGCGCCGCTGTCGAGAGCTGCGCGCGCCTTTCGGTCCTCAATCCTGGCCGGAGATTTGTTCTTTCAGAAGATCTCCCAGGCTCGTTCCGGTTGATGAATCGGTTCGATAATTCTGCATCGCCTCTTGTTCCTCGTGGATATCCTTCGCCTTGACCGATAGCGAAATGCTGCGGCCCTTGCGATCCACGCCGGTGAAACGCGCTTCGACTTCCTCGCCAACTTTCAGGATCAAACGCGCATCCTCGACACGGTCCCGCGACAGTTCGGAGGCACGCAGTTGCCCATCCACGCCGTTGCCAAGATCGATGATGGCGCCCTTCGCGTCCACTTCACGAACCACGCCTTTGACGATGGTGCCCTTCGGATGTTCGGCGATATACGCCGAGAACGGATCCTTGGCCAATTGCTTGATGCCAAGGCTGATACGCTCACGTTCCGGGTCGATCGACAGCACCATGGCGTCGACCTGCTGCGCCTTCTGGTAGCTGCGCACCGCTTCTTCGCCCGGCATATCCCAGGAGATGTCCGACAAGTGCACCAAGCCGTCGATGCCGCCGGCCAAGCCGATGAAAATACCGAAGTCGGTGATGGACTTGATCTGACCGCTGACTTTGTCGCCGCGGTTGTAGTTGTCCGCGAATTCCTTCCAAGGATTCGCCTTGCATTGCTTCACGCCCAAGCTGATGCGACGACGCTCTTCGTCGATGTCGAGCACCATGACTTCCACTTCTTGTCCAACGTGCACAACCTTGGCCGGATTGACGTTCTTGTTGGTCCAATCCATTTCCGACACGTGCACCAAGCCTTCCACGCCTTCCTCGATTTCGACGAAGCAGCCATAGTCAGCAATGTTGGTGACTTTGCCGAACAGGCGCGTGTTGGCCGGGTAGCGGCGCGCGATGTTCTGCCAGGGATCGGCACCCAATTGCTTCAACCCCAAAGAGACGCGCTGACGTTCGCGATCGAACTTCAAAATGCGCACATCGATTTCTTCGCCGACCTTCACGACTTCGGAAGGATGCTTGACGCGCTTCCAAGCCATGTCGGTGATATGCAGCAGGCCATCGATGCCGCCGAGATCGACGAATGCACCGTAGTCCGTGATGTTGGTAACTCTGCCCTTCATCTTGAGTCCGACGGGGTACTTAGCAACGACGCCTTCCCATGGATCGGATTCAAGCTGCTTCATGCCCAAGCTGATACGCTGGGTTTCG
>CAZZWE010000037.1:0-32238 GCA_964657675.1 uncultured Steroidobacteraceae bacterium | reverse complement strand
ATGCCGGCGTCACCACGCAACGAAATTTTCCGCCGCTGTTCTCGAACCTCAGTGCGAACGAACTGAAGGAAAGTTTCAAACCCAAATAAATTTCGGTCCCGTGCCGATCCTATTCTGAAGGATTCGTCACACTTAAAACGGCCCTACCGGAAGCCTGCTCGCCGGTTTTTAACTTAATGCATTAGTCCCCGTGACGGCTCCGCAATCGTTTCTGGACGGGCCTCCGTATATTGAGGTCATCAGTCACTAAGGCGTAGAAATGATGAAACTCAAGACCGTTGGAATTCTCGCGATCGGGCTGTCTATCGCATCCACTGGTGCAATGGCACGCGGCACGACCGCCATCGACATGGTGATGTTCAGCGGCGCACTGATCGAGCACGGATACGCTGGCCCCCCTTTGGTACCTGTTGTTCCGGCCAAGGAGATCGGCAAGGCGCCCGTTTTGCAATTCAACAGCAAATTGAGCGATCAGCGCAAACCCAGCAATCCGACCATTCCAACTCCGCTTAGCGGGACGGGTAACGCCGGTCAGGGTGGCTCTGCACCAAGTCAGCCCCACGTCACGAATGCCCCCGAGATGGACGCGGCTTCCATGGGCGGTGCACTGACGTTATTGATCGGCGCGGTTGCGGTGTTGCGCGGTCGGCGAAAACAAGCTTTGGGAATGGTGCGCGCCTAATAAGCTGCTAATCTTCCGGCCCTTGTTTTCAGTGGTCCGGGAGACATGTCATGCGCAACAAATTATTGAACCGCGAGCTCGAGTGCTTTCGAGGTCAGCAGTAAACGTCGACGAGGCTTCCCGTCGGAAACACAAGTCAAACGCGGTGTGCGCGTGGTGGGTGGCAAAAAAGAGCTTATTGAAAAGCTCGGCCGAAACGATCCGTGTCCCTGCGGATCTGGACGTAGATTTCAAACGGTGTTGCATGCTGAGCGGCGAGTTTGACGGCTCAGACCGCAATTATTATTGCAGATAGATCGTGCGGCGGGCATCACGCCCGCCGCGCCTTACACAAACATCAAGCCGGTTTACTGCGGCGCGCCGCATCTCTGGGTGGTTTGCTCTCGATAAGCTCAAGACCCTCGAGCGGCGGTGGAATGCACACGGATAACACCCGGCAGGGTGCGTCGCCGACCGCGATGTAGGCATGCCCCATATTGCTGTCGAAATAGATGCTATCGCCTTTTTTAAGATTGGCGGGTGAGTACAGGTTTGTATATAAGTCGAGCTCGCCGTCGATCACAAACAGCAGCTCTTCGCCGGGGTGTCGGTTGTAATCCCCGAAATCTTTCAAACTTTTCGCGGTAACGTCCATCACGATGGGCACCGAGTTCTTGTTCAGCAACTCGAACGCCAAGTAGTGGTAATTTCCAATGGAGGTTTTGACCAACTCGCCTTCCCCGGCGCGAGTCACCACGCGGCGGCCGCTGGATTGCCCCTGGGCGTACGGAGAACTCGGTGGAGTAAACAATCCTGCGATATCGGTCTCCAGAGCGACGCTGATTCGCAGCAATTTATCCAGGGTCAGATCCATCTTGTCGTTTTCGACTTTCGACAAACTGGATACCGGCATCCCGGTGCGGCGACTGACTTCTGTGAGACTCCAACCTCGCTCGCTTCGTAGCGCCTTCAAGGCAGCTCCGGGACGCACCAGCGGACGTCCATTCAAAATATGCTTCACGAATTATCTCGATACATTGACTGCGCGCATTCCTTTGAGCTTCGCAAACTTCGCGCCGATTCTACTCTGCAATGCCGCAACCCGTATCTCACCGTTTCTGCCTGGATACGAATTGCTGTTTTGGAAACTTCGGCGTATTGTGATTTGCGGAGTTAAATTCTAAACGGGGATGATGTGCGCAAATCGACAGCGTCAGGATTCTTATGCGCTTCGCTTGCCGCCTCAATTATGGGCGCCCCCTCGCAGGCTGCCACCCTCATCATCCATGCCGGCCACCTCATCGCTGAACCTGGCAAACCTTCCGCTAGCGATGTTTCCATCGTTATTAGCGACGGCAAGATCGTTGCAGTAAAGAGCGGATCGGTCGCCGGCGATCAAGTGATCGAACTCAAAGACTCCTGGGTAATGCCGGGGATGATGGACATGCATACGCATATCAGCGGCGTCGAAAAATTGGACCAACCGGTGGGTCCGCAAATCGCATTTTTATATCTGGGCCGGCCGGCTGAGACCGTGTTGAATACGCTGCCGCGAGCCAAAGCCATGCTGATGGACGGGTTTACCACCATTAGGAATGTCGGGGATCCTTCTTTCACGACTTATTCGCTAAGAGATGCCATTGCCAAAGATATTGTCCCCGGACCGCGCATGGTGGTTGCTGAGGCGCAGATCAGCGTCGCCGGCGGCGACTACGATGCATCAACCTGGGGGTTGAGGACCGATTTGGAAAAGTATCTCCAGAATCGAGGCAATTGTTCGGGCACCGTGGAATGCGTTAAGGTCGTCCGCGACGAGGTCCACCGTGGCGCTGACCTCATCAAATTCCGTCAGGCAGGTCTGCCGGCCGAGGATCCCAGAGTAAAGATGGTGGAGAGCCCGGAGGAGATCAAAGCCATCATCGACACGGCACATCAGTTGGGCAGGAAGGTTGCGGTTCACACCAATGGATCACCGGAATTCTTGCATCTGGTGCTCGAAGCGGGCGCCGATACGATCGAGCATGGGCCGCTAGACGACGCCGCCATTGCTTCCATGAAGAAACGAGGCACTTCCTTCACGCCAACGCTGCTTGCGGCAAAGATGATCGAATATCGATTTGACGAAGCCATGGCAGGAGCGGGAAAGGCGTATCGCGCCGGGGTTCCCATCATCTTCGGCACGGATCTGGGAATCATGACGACTGACCGCAGTCACGAGGAATTCGCCTTGTTGGCCGCCGCCGGATTGCCGCCCGCACAGGTGCTGCGCACGGCCACGACCAATGCGGCCGCTGCTTTGGGACGCCCTGATTTGGGTGTGATTGCGGCCGGCAAACTGGCCGATATCATTGCTTTCAAATTTGACCCCGAAGCGCATCTCGATCGAGTCGGGGCACCCGGCCAAGTGTCTTTCGTGATGAAAGAAGGCGTTGTCTATAAGGATGAGCGATGAAACGGATTGTTTCGATGGCGGTGACGGCCGCGCTGGGACTCGCGACTTGGAATCACGCAAGCGGGTCAACGGTACTGGCTATTGCGCCGGGCAAGATTGATGTGACGGTGGCCCACGCGATGAAGGCTTTCGATGTGCCCGGCATTGCAGTGGCGATTGTCAAAGATGGCAAGGTGGTGTTCGCGAAGGGCTACGGAGTACGCAAGCTCGGCACAACGCCTGCGGTTGATGCCGATACCTTGTTTCAAATCGGATCGAACACCAAGGCGTTCACCGCAGCGTCGCTTGCGATCTTGGTGGATGAAGGAAAAATCCATTGGGATGACAAGGTCATTCAGTACATGCCTGAGTTCCTGATGTATGACCCGTATGTCACGCGTGAATTCACCATCCGCGATCTGCTGACCCATCGAAGCGGGCTTGGGCTGGGCGCCGGGGATTTGATGTTTTTTCCGGAGACGGACTTCTCGCGTGAGGAGATTATTCACAATCTGCGTTATCTGAAACCGGTTTCCAGTTTTCGATCGAAGTTCGATTACGACAATGTGCTGTACATGGTCGCAGGACAATTGGTGGCGCGGGTGGCTAACCAAAGTTGGGAATCGTTCATCCAGCAACACATCCTGGATCCCCTGCAAATGCAGCCCTGCGCGCCCTCCTATGAGTCCATCGAAGATCGCAGCGATTTGGCGTCGCCGCACGAAGTGGTTGACGGCAAGGTGACGGCGATTCGCGTGCAAAGTCTGAAGGCCGTGGGTCCTGCAGGCACTATCAATTGCAGCGTCAGCAACATGTCGAAGTGGCTGATCACACAACTGAATGGCGGCACCGGTCCGTCCGGGCAGAAGATTTTTTCCGCCGAACGGGGCGATGAAATGTGGTCAATCAATACCATGCAGCCGCTCAATCCGGCGTTGGTGAAGCTCACTCACACCAATTTCCTGGGATATGGTTTGGGTTGGGACATTCAGGATCAGTTTGGCCACAAACGCGTCTCCCACACCGGCGGTGTTCCTGGCACGGTGACCTGGGTCAGCATGATTCCGGATTTGAAGCTGGGCGTCCTGGTGTTCACAAATCAAGAGAATGGGTTCGCCATGGAAGCCATCGGCAATCAGATTCTGGACGCTTACCTGGGTGCGCCACCGCGGGATTGGGTCGCGCTCGCCGAGCAATTCGCCAAGCATCGATCCGATGAAGCCAAGAAGGTGGAGGATGAATCCGCGAAGACCGCCGCCGCACCGGTTGCGCCGCCGCTGCCCCTGGATGCCTACGCGGGACACTACGCAGACCCATGGCGCGGCGAGGCTACGGTAGAGCTTCGTGAGGGGCAGTTGCAGTTCCGAATCAGCCGGACTCAGGATCTTGAGGGGGCGCTCACGCCGTTCAGCGCCAACATTTTCATCGTCAAGTGGCGCAACCGTGGCTTACACGCCGATGCCTATGTGCGGTTCTCGCAGGGTTTCGATGGCAAGGTGGATGGCATAACCATGCAAGCCGTCTCGCCCGCCACGGACTTCAGCTTTGATTTTCAAGACTTAAACTTCAAGAAATTGGAACAGCAATGATGTGCCGCAGAAATTCCCTGAGCGTCGTGATTGGCCTTGCCAGCCTGATCGCGCCGTGCGTGACGAGCTTCGCGATGGCCTCGGACGGTTTTTCGATTCGCGATGTGTTGAGTGCGCCATTTCCCTCCGAGCTGACCGCGGCACCTCGGGGCAACAAAGCGGTCTGGGTTTCAAACGACCGCGGCAGTCGCAACCTGTGGATCAGCGACGCTTCTGCAGAAGGTGCCGGCGGGGCGCATGCCATCACCCACTACACGGGCGACGATGGTGTCGATATTGGCGAGCTGCGCTGGCTGCCTGATGCCACCGCGGTTGTGTACACGCGTGGGGGTAGTTTCGAAGGCGGCGGCGTGGTGAACGCTTTGAGCCTGCCGCAAGGCGCCGTTGAGCAGGAGTTGTGGGTCGTTTCGCTCACCGGCTCCGAACCGCGAAAGTTGGGCGCCGGTCATTCCGCCGCAGTCGCTGCTACCGGCGACCACATTGCATTTGTCAGCGGAGATCAAATCTGGCTGGCCACCGCGGCCTCCGGCCAGCCTACGCAGCTGATACACGATCGCGGCAAATGCAGCTCACTCGTGTGGTCACCCGACGGGCGCAAATTGGCCTTTGTCAGCGCTCGGGGCGACCACAGTTTCATCGGCGTCTACGACATGGGCCGGCAAAACGTGACGTGGATGTCCCCGAGCGTTGACACCGATGACGCGCCGACATGGTCGCCGGACTCGAGTGAAGTGGCCTACATCCGTGCGCCCTCGGACAACCCCTATGTGTTTGCGCCGCGCCGCACCGGACAACCGTGGTCGATTTGGGTGGCCAATGCGGCCGATGGCACCGGCAAGCGTGTGTGGGTGGCCGATCAAGGACCCGGCAGCGTGTTCTTTCCCCTGCAGTCGGAGCGGCAGCTGTTATGGACGAGGGATGGGAAAATCGTTTTTCCGTGGGAAAAAACCGGCTGGAAAATTCTGTACGCCGTGTCGCGCAAGTCTGGATCGGTTGAAGTATTGACGCCGGGCGACTTCGAGGTGGTTGGCAGCACGCTGACACCCGATGCCACTGAGGTCATCTATTCGGCCAATGCCGGCGATTTGGATGGACGGCATCTGTGGAAGGTGTCCACCATCAATCGCGCCGTAACCGCGGTATCGGCGGGTAAGGGTATCGAAGATTCTCCTCAGGTTACTGGGGACGGCCGCATCGTTGCGTTTCAGGCATTCGGACGTGCACCGCTCACACCGGTATTCGTCGCATCATCCAGTAAAACGCATCCTTTGGCTCCGCCGCCACCAAAATCCTTTCCGCTCGACCAATTGGTGCAGCCCCAGAACGTCATGATCACGGCCTCCGACGGCTTGCGTGTGCACGCGCAGCTTTTCCTGCCGGCGCATGGCACAAAAGCAAAGGCCCCGGCTGTGGTGTTCTTCCACGGTGGCCCGCAGCGGCAAATGTTCGCGGCTTGGAATCCGATGGACGCCTATTACTATATGTACGGTATGAATCAATACCTCGCGAGTAAAGGCTACGTGGTGTTGTCAGTGAATTACCGGGGCGGCGTAGGCTATGGCCTCACCTACCGAGAGGCGGACGGGTTTGGCGTCGCTGGCGCCAGTGAACATCGGGACATTGTCGGCGCCGCTCAGTTCTTGAGCGCTCGTGCGGAAGTGGATGCAAAGCGCATCGGCGTTTACGGAGCGAGTTACGGGGGCCTGATGACGGCGTTGGCATTGTCGCGCTCCTCCGATCTGTTTGCAGCGGGTGTCGATTACGCCGGTGTCTACAGTTGGTCAGGATTGGTGCCCAATTTGTCCGCCGTGGCGGGTCCGGATGCGGCCAAGTTGGCGGAGCAATCATCGCCATCAAGCACTGTCGAGCGCTGGCATTCGCCCGTGCTGGTCATTCACGCGGACGATGACCGTAATGTGCCTTTCGCGCAAAGCGTTGATCTGATCAATGCACTTCGTAAGCAGGGTCGCGCGCAGGTGGATGAATTGATCATACCGAACGAGATTCACGATTTGATCCGGCACGAATCCTGGCAAATCTTTTTCAGTGCCACCGACCGCTATTTCGATCAGTATTTAGGCGCGGCCGCTTCTCGGCACTAAACAGCTACTTCTTCTTGGCGCGCTTGACGCGTGGTTGGGGCGGCCTCGCGCTGGACGATTTTGTCGTCGGCAGCGAGGTTTCCATGAGTTCTTCATCCGGTGCCGTGCATACCGCCAATATTTCCGCATGGCCCTTGGATTTGCTGATGTAGGCGTGGCCCATGCGGCTATCGAGATAAATGCTGTCGCCCTGCTTCAAATGCTCCGGCGCGTAGTACTCACTGTGAACCTCAATCTCGCCTTTGAGCACGTAGATCCATTCCTCGCCGCCATGTTTGACCAAAGCGCCGAACTCTTCGAGGGTTTTGGCTTGTACGGTGCCATGCATGGGTACCATCTGCTTGTTGCTCAATTCCGGCGAGATGTACAGATAATCATAATTCGGCGTCGGGATGCGCCTGCCGATCCCTTTGCGCGCCACGCTGCGGCGTCCGGACGCCGCCGGCGGGGTGCGAGCCGATGAACTATCATTGAAAAGATCGCTCAAGTCCACGTCGAGAGCGACCGCCAGCGCGGTGAGCTTGTCGTAGGTGAGGCCGAGCCGTTCGTTTTCCATTTTTGACAAAGCGGACGCTGAGTATCCGGTTCGTTTGCCAAGTGCTGTGAGGGTGAGTCCGCGATCTTTGCGAATTTCGCGTAGCTTCCTGCCAATTCCGCTGCGTTCAGTGTCCATAACACGTCGTCATTCGTCATTTCCCTGCTGAAGACCCGGCGATTCTGGGACGCGCGGAGATTCCTGTCAAAAACCGTGGGGCCAGATTACCGGCAGTTGACCGATTTGTCCTTTGCTGCAAAAAGTTTCCTAAACGGCAACACTGTAATATATTCACCGGCTAACGGAAGGGAGCAGCAAAATGCGGAAGTGGCAGCAATGGAGTCTGGCGGCGTGCCTTCTGGGAAGCTCGATGCTGCCTGTCGCCGCGGAAGCAGCCAGTGAAGCGCCCTCGCTGACACAGGTCGACGCCGATGCCTGGCTCGATGGCTTTATGCCATTTGCGCTGGCACGCGACAATATCGCCGGCGCTGTCGTGGTCATCGTCAAGGATGGGCAGGTGTTGACTCAGCGAGGCTTCGGCTTCGCGGACATCGCCAAGCAGACCCCCGTCAATCCTGCCAGTACCTTATTCCGCGCCGGTTCGATCTCTAAATTGTTTACCTGGACCGCGGTGATGCAACTCGTCGAACAGCGAAAGCTCGACTTGGATGCTGACATCAATCGCTACCTGGATTTTTCAATTCCGCCTTATCAAGGTCAGCCGATCACCTTGCGCAACCTCATGACCCATACGCCGGGCTTTGAGGAATATGCGCGGGGGGGAATCCGCTTTGAGGGAGCCGTGCCCTCGCTTGGGGATGCATTGAAGCAATGGACGCCCGAGCGCGTGTTTGCCCCAGGGAGCACGCCTGCGTATTCGAACTATGGTGCGGCTTTAGCCGGCTATATCGTTGAAAGAGTCTCCGGGGAATCCTTCGATGCTTACATCGAGCAGCACATCTTCCAACCATTGGGGATGGATCACTCAAGCTTCCGCCAACCGCTGCCCGCATCATTGCTGCCGTCCATGGCGCAGGGCTATCCCGTGGCGTCTGGACCGCCGAAGCCGTATGAACTGATTTTGGTGCCGCCTGCGGGGTCGCTGTCGATGTCCGGCGCGGATGCCGCCAAGTTCATGATCTCGCACCTGAACCACGGCGCAGGCCTGCTGACCGCCGAAACCGCCGATCGTATGCATGATCCTGCCTATGTATCGGTTGCGGGAACCAACCGCATGGCGCTCGGGTTCTACGAGCAGCGCTTAAACGGACGATTGGTGATCGCCCATGGCGGGGACCTGAATTATTTTCACTCTTATTTATGGCTGATTCCGAGCGAAAACGTGGGAGTGTTCTTTTCCATCAATAGTCAAGGTCAGGGAAGCACCTTTGGGCTGCGCCTGTCGCTGTTCCAACAGTTCGGTGACCGCTACTTTCCCGCCGTGAAGAGCCCGCTGGTGGAGCTGCCGACCGCCAAGGAGCACGCCAAGCTGCTGAGCGGCGAATACATTGAAAGCCGCGGCTCGTTTTCAAATTTCCTGCGCGCCGCCAGCCTCATTGGCCAGACCAAGATTAGTTTGGACTCCGATGGCCGCCCCTTGGTCCCTGATCTGTTTGGCGGTGAACCGCGACGTTGGATCGAGGTCGCTCCCTTTCAGTGGCAGGACGCCCACGGCACTGAGCGGCTCGCGGCGAGCGTTTTGAACGGACAAGTACAACGCTGGACCATTGATTCAGTGTCGCCGTTCATGGTGTGGATCCGGCCCGCGTGGTACTTGAACGCGGCGTGGCTGTTGCCGGCCTTTATCGTAAGTTTGTTGGTCGTCGGCATTGTGGCCATCTCTTGGCCCGTCGGCGCGATCAATCGGCGCCGCTACGGCGTGCGCTTGACCGACTCCGTTGTGAGTGTGCGTTTATATCGAGCGGTACGCTTGCTGTCGTGGTGGGTGCTGGCGGTGATTGGCGGCTGGGCCGTGCTATTCGTTCTGTTAACGTCCAACGCGGCCGCAGATGCAGTAACCCTACTAGACTGGTTCATTGGCACGCTCGAACTTTTGGGCGTGCTGGGTTTCGGTTTGCTGTTGGCTGTCAGTTTGCGCAGTGTATGGGTCTCCCGGACGCTGGGTAAGTGGAGATTCGTCGGGAATTTTCTCTTGGTGCTCGCCGCAGCAACACTGCTTTGGGTAGCCGTCGCATATCATTTGATCAACACCGGAGCTCGCTATTAATGTTGCGCGCACTCACGCATTGCTTGCTGGGAGTCACGGTTCTCGCCGCGACTCAAGTTTTGGCGGAACCCAGCTCGACCGCGGCGCCATTGACTCAAGCGGATGTGGCCGCCTGGGCCTCCGGCTACATGAACTATGCCTTGCAACGCGGGGACGTCGCGGGCGGTGTGTTCGTGGTGGTCAAAAACGGCGAAGTGCTGTTCGAGCAAGGGTATGGTTTTGCCGACGTCGCGGCGCAAAAACCCGTTGATGCAAAGTCCACCTTGTTTCGGCCTGGCTCGATTTCGAAGTTATTTACCTGGACGGCGGTCATGCAGCTGGTCGAGCAGGGCAAGCTCAATCTCGATACTGACATCAACGAGTATTTGGATTTCAAAGTACCTGCGCGCGGCGGCAAGCCGATCACCCTGCGCAACATCATGACCCACACATCAGGCTTCGAAGAGGCCTTGCAAGGCCTGATCAGCAGTCAGACCACGGACATCCTAAGCTTGGAGGCGGCGGCGAAGCATTGGGTGCCGGATCAAATCTTTGCACCAGGCTCGACGCCCGCGTATTCGAATTATGCGACCGGCCTTGCGGGATACATCGTGGCTCGAAAATCGGGCATGTCCTTTGATGACTATGTTGAAAAGAACATCTTTGCACCGCTTGGCATGAATCATTCCAGTTTCCGGCAACCGCTGCAGCCGGCGCTGTTGGCCGACGTGTCGAACGGCTACAAACAGGCATCAGAACCCCCGCAGCCGTATGAATTTATCAATCTTGCTCCTGCAGGATCGCTGGCTTCCAACGGCGATGACATGAGTCGATTCATGATTGCGCATCTGCAGGATGGCGAATATCAAGGACATCGCATCTTGCAGGCGGAGACGGCCAAGACCATGCATTCGACCGCGCTACCGATGATTGCGCCGTTGAACCGCATGCTGTTGGGCTTTTATGAGAGCAATTACAACGGCCATCGGATCATCAGTCATGGCGGCGACACGCAGTGGTTCCATTCGGATCTACATTTATTGATCGACGAGGGCGTGGGCTATTTTGTGTCCCTCAATAGCCGCGGCAAGGAGGGGGCGGCGGGACCGATTCGCGAGGCTTTGTTCCGGGAATTTCTGGATCGCTACTTTCCCGGGCCTACCTTGGATGGACAGGTATCTGCGGCAGATGCCGCTGCTCACGCCCGAATGATTGCGGGTCACTATGATTCATCACGCCGTCCAGAATCGAGCTTTTTCAAAGTCCTCGGCCTCGCCGGGGAGACGACGGTGGCCGCCAATGACGACGGCACGCTGGATGTGTCAAGTTTGCACGGCTTAGCCGATGAGCCCCTGAAGCTGCGCGAAGTGGCGCCCTTCGTCTGGCGCGAAGTCAACGGTAAGTTGTTGGTGGCGGCCAAGGTGAGCCAAGGCCAAGTGATGCGCTTCAGCTCAAACGACTTTTCACCCTTCACCGTGTTCGAACGCACCCCATGGTCGCAAAACGCGGCTTGGCTGATACCGTTATTAGGTGTCAGCGGCGTGGTATTGCTGCTCAGTGCGCTCGGTTGGCCGATTGGAGCTCTATCGCGTCGCCGATATCGCCAACTCGTGACATTGCCGGCGAATACCTTGCGCCGCTATCGCTGGTCGCGAGCGGCCTGCGCGGCAGTTTTGGTTCTTTCGGCCGGCTGGGCCATCGCGATTGGCTCGGCGCTGTCGAATCTCAATTTGTTGTCGGGCAAACTGGACTGGCTGTTCCTATCGATGCAACTGGTTTCTGCCGTGGTTTTTATAGGCGCGCCCCTGTTGGCGATTTGGTATGAACTTGCGTTGCCTCCGCAAGGTACCCGTTGGTACGGCCTGCTGTGGAACGCGCTGGTCGTGGTGGGCTGCCTGACCTTCCTATGGGTGGCGGTCGTGTTTCATCTGATCGGCTTTAATCCGCACTATTGAAGGCAGGCGTCAACCAGCTCATTCAACTCTGAACCGGGGCGTAACGGATCAGCCACGGGCAGGCGGATAGAGTGGCGCTGCTCCGCAAGCGTGCGACGGGCGCTCGCCTCATCCAAGTTGGAAGTATTGAGTGATATTCCGGCACACCGCACCTTGGGATTGGTGCGCTGAGCCAGCCGCATCGTGAGGTCGATGGCCTCTTCCAGTGAGGGCGTAGGATAATTCTCAAGTCCGAGGATGCGGTCTCGCCCGACTTCATGACAGAGCACGAACACGTCCGGCTGAGAGCCGTGCAACAGCCCGAGCGAGACTGCGGCAAATGAGGGATGGAAGATCGATCCTTGCCCTTCAATGACGTCCCAGTGGGTCGCGGGCGCATCCGGTGACAAAATTTCCGCAGCGCCCGCCACGAAGTCAGAGACCACGGCGTCGATCGGAATGCCTCGGCCGGCAATCAAAATGCCCGTCTGCCCGGTGGCGCGAAAATCAGTCTCGAGCCCGCGCTTCTTAAATTCGCGGGTCAGAGACAAGGCGGTATATTTTTTCCCCAGCGCACAATCCGTTCCCACGGTCAGCAAACGTTTGCCCGATCGTTTGCGGCCGGTGCCTATGGGAATTCCCGCGGGCGGCTCGCGCACGTTGATGAGTCGCCGGTTGAGCCTTTCTGCGGTCTGAGCGATCGAGGCAACGCTTTGTAGCCGCGTATGCATGCCGCTGACCAAGTCCAAGCCAGCTTCCAACGCTTCATTCAACGCCGGGTGCCACAACTCCGGAATGGCGCCTCCCACCGCAGCAATGCCGATGACCAAGCTGCGTGCGCCGCGAGCGTACGCCGCAGCCGGGCTAAGGCGATCCAAGTCAGTGGTGACTGTCGCGCCAGGCAGTGAATACTCTCCAATGCACAACTCGCGCGCCCAATCACGTAATCCGAATGCCGTCTTCGCGAAGGGCGCCCGCGTCTCAGCGCCTAGAAATAATAAATAAGGCTGAGGCAGGCCAAGTTCTAACATTGCATCCCCGTTCGTCGAACCGATTAAATTGTGCCAATATGGAAACATAGCATACTGGGATATCGGTGATGATAAGAAATCGTGGTGCAACGATGGCTGCGATACGGCACCCGTTTGTAGCGCATCCAAACTCGACCTCGCACCGTGGTTCAATCACACTGTCCCCGATCAAACGATGCAAGGTCTTGGCATGAAACAGCGGACAATCGGCGGCTCGGATGTAAGCGAAGTTGGCTTCGGCTGCATGAATCTCAATCACGCCTATGGCGTGCCTCTCCCCAAGTCTGACGCAATCGCACTTGTGCGACGCGCCTTTGCGTTGGGGGTATCGCATTTCGATACGGCGGCATTGTATGGCTCGGGAGTCAATGAAGAAGTCGTTGGCGAGGCACTGAAGCCGTTTCGCGATCAGGTGTTTCTCGCCAGTAAGTGCGGCATCACCGCCTTTGGCGGTCCGCGCATCATTGACAGCCGACCGGATACGCTGCGGGAGACGTGCCAGGGCGCGCTGCGGCGGCTCGGAACCCAGGTGATTGATCTTTACTATCTACACCGTTGGGACAAGAAAGTACCGATCGAAGACAGCGTCGGTGCCTTGGGTGATTTGGTAAAGGCCGGGGACATTCGGATGATCGGATTGTCTGAAGTGTCGGCGGTCACGTTACGAGCCGCCCATGCCGTCCATCCGATCGCTGCCGTGCAAAATGAATATTCGCTGTGGTCGCGCAATCCGGAGATCGCGATGCTGGACGCATGCCGCTCCTTGGGTGTTGCGCTGGTGGCATTTTCGCCGCTCGGACGCGGCTTTTTGGCAGATGCTGTGCGCGACGCCGAAAAGCTTGAGCCGAAAGATATAAGACGCGCCATGCCGCGGTTCCAGGGCGAGAGTCTGCGCTCGAACCTAGCGTTGCTGCCGGCGTATCGGTCGCTTGCAGCAAGCGCCCATTGCACCCCCGCGCAATTGGCATTGGCGTGGCTGCTGAAGAAGGACAGTCAGGTATTGCCGATACCGGGAACGAGTTCGGAGTTGCACCTGGAAGAAAATATAGGTGCGGCCTCGGTGCAGCTTTCGGATGACCTATTCGCGGCCGTCGGCTCGTTGATCAATACTCAGACGATCCACGGAGACCGATACCCGGCGTCGGCTCGCGCCGAAGTGGATTCGGAAGAGTTCGCGGCTTAGCTGATTGCCGGCGTGGTTGCGGCGGGTTTCGACTTGCGAGTAAACCAGGCCAATAGCAGCGCTGCGCAACTGCCCGCCAATACGATGGGCAGCAGGTCCATGAGAAGCTGCGAAGGACCATGACCGGCCGCTTTTAACGTGCCGCCCAGTTTCGGGCCCACGATGGAGCCGATGCGCCCCATCGCCACGGCCACTCCCACGCCGACGCCGCGAATCGTTGTCGGATAGGGCGCCGGAGCCATCGCATACAGGAAGGCCTGTGCGGCGATGACGGAGCATCCCAATAAAAATACCGTGACCGTGACGATCGCGACCTCGGCAGGCACGCGAGCCAGCGCCACCACCAACAGCGGCAGCGTGACAAAGGTGATGATGATGACGGGATTACGGAAGCGACCTTCCATGAAATGCCCGATGAGAAGCGCCGACAGCGCGCCGCCAATATTGAAACCGATTTGTGCTGCAGCGGCCTGCGTACGCGTCAACCCATGGCTGACCATCAAGGTCGGCAGCCAATTGAGCAGTAGGTACAACAGCAGGAGACCCAGGAAAAAGCTTACCCACAACAGGATGGTGCGCAAGGCGCGGCCTTCGGCAAAGATGGCCGCGAAGCTGCCGCGCTTCGGCATGGCGACCGCGCTCAAGTCGGCTTGGGCCGCCACGCGTTGAAAGGCCTCCGACTCGCGCAGGCCCCGAATCAGAAACGGCGTCAGCAACAAGGGCAGCAAACCGCCGATCCAAAATATCCATCGCCACTGCGCCGAGGTCATCAAGAGGCTGAGAAGGCTGACCAGCGCTCCGCCAAACGGAGTGCCGGCATACACCATGGCGACGCTGGCGCTTTGGCGATTGGCTCGCGCGCTTTCCGAGACCAAAGCCAGCAGCATGGGTAACGCACCCCCCAAACCCAGTCCAGTCAGTAAGCGCGCCCATGTGAGCTCGGCGATGCTGCTGGCGAACGGGGTCAGCAGCGAAAACAGACCAAACAACGCCACCGAGGTGGCCAAGACTTTCTTGCGGCCAATGCTGTCGGCCAGCCGCCCGCCGAGCAGCGCCCCGAAAAACAACCCAAAGGTGCTGGCGCTGAAAAAAGTGCCAAACTGATCGGCGGCGGGTTTGAACTCGGCCGCGATCCCCGCTGCCGCAACGCCGGCCGCCTGCAGGTCGATGCCCTCGCACAAAGCCACCAGCACACATAACGTAATAGTGGTCCGCAGCCCCGGATTGATCGTGTTGGAATTCATTGGTTATCTGTCGTTGCTTGATTGCTATAGAAAATAGCATAATTGGCGGCATGAGAGTGCGGCTGGAATCATCGATGGGAGCATCGCAGCATCATGTCTTCGCTGCGTCGTAGGGTTCCCACCTTTTCTTTGTACGGCGAGCAGTCGGCCCCGTCGGCGCAGGCTGATTCGCTGCACATCGAAACCATTCAATCTCGCAGTCGAAAGTATCTTTGGAAGATCGAGACGCACCGCCATACCCGACTCTCGCAACTGCTTCTGCTGTCAGCGGGGCCCGCGACCGTATTCTTAGACGAGCGACGCTACGACTTTTTGGGGAAGGCCGCGGTCATCATTCCGACCGGCACCATTCATAGTTTTCAGTTCAGCCCTGAGACGCACGGCCATGTGCTGACATTCGACCTGCAGCACGTGCTGGATACCGCGGGGCCGGCCCATCAAATGCCGATCCAAAGTTTGTTTGCCTGCGCCCGGGCGACTGACCTAAGTACTGAAGCCGCGCAGTTCCAGCGTGTGGAGCAGCTGTTGCTTGCGCTGGAATTTGAAGTCAAGCAGCCGGACAGCGCGTCGACGCCGGTGGGTGGTTGGCTGGCCTGCTGCGCTTTGCGCGTCCTGGCGCACGGCTCTGTTGATGATCGAACGGTGGAAAGCCGCGGCGCCGCGGGCGCGGAATTTCTTCGCCGGTTTCGCGCACTCATCGAGACCCACTACTTGCAGCATTGGCCCACTCAACGTTTTGCACAAGAGCTCGGGTTGTCGGAGACCAGCCTGAATCGCTTATGCCGACGCTTGGTCGGTGCCACCGCCTTCGAACTGATTCAACGGCGCGTCGCGCTGGAGGCGCGGCGCAAGTTGATGTACTCCACCAACTCGGTCAGCGCGGTCGCCATCGAATTGGGTTTTAAAGATGCCGCGTATTTTTGCCGATTCTTTCGCCGCCATAGCGGCGCATCGCCCAATGATTTTCGACGCCGGCATTGTGCCGGATAAGTACCAAGCCGCATCCTGATCGTGCAATAGCGGCCAATTAGCGCTGCTAGTCTGCGGGCATGCTCCGCACCCAAGTCGCTATCGTCGGTTCCGGTCCTTCCGGACTTCTGTTATCGCAACTGCTGCATCTGCACGGCATCGACAGCATCATTGTCGAACGTCAAAGCCGCGATTACGTGGCCGGGCGGATCCGCGCCGGAGTGCTCGAACAGGGCACCGTGGAGTTATTGCTGGAAGCAAAGCTGGGCGAGCGGATGCTGAGCGAACGCTTGGTGCACGATGGCTTCGCCCTCGGGTTTGCCGGGCGCACAGTGCGCGTGGACTTAAAGGGCCTCACCGGAAGTGCGGTGTCAGTCTATGGGCAAACCGAGGTCACCAAAGATCTCATCGATGCGCGCACGGCTGCCGGCGCCAAAATGCTTTATGAAGCCAGCGACGTGACCGTGCACGATATCGACACGAAACATCCCACGGTGCGTTTTACTCGGGAAGGCAAGACGGAGGAAATCAGCTGCGACTTCGTCGCCGGCTGCGATGGCTATCACGGCATCTGCCGCCAGAGCGTGCCCAAGGAGTCGATTCAAACGTACGAGCGCATCTACCCGTTCGGCTGGCTGGGCATCTTGGCCGACGTACCGCCGGTCTCGCATGAGTTGATTTATTCCAATCACGCCCGCGGGTTCGCGCTGTGCAGCATGCGCTCGCTAACCCGCAGCCGCTACTACGTGCAGTGCGGGCTCGATGAAAAAGTCGAAGCGTGGCCGGACTCGCGCTTCTGGGACGAATTACGGTCGAGGCTTCCCGAAAAAGTCGCCGCCGCGGTGACCGCGGGACCCTCGATTGAAAAAAGCATCGCACCGTTACGCAGCTTCGTAGTCGAACCGCTGCGCTTCGGTCAAATGTTCCTGGTCGGTGATGCGGCGCATATCGTGCCGCCCACGGGTGCCAAAGGACTGAACCTGGCCGCTGCCGATGTGCGTGTGTTGTATCAGGCAATGGTGGAGTATTACCGCACCGGCGCGACCGCTGCACTCGAGCAATATTCCCAAAAATCCTTGAGACGAACCTGGAAAGCGGTGCGTTTTTCCTGGTGGTTCACCTCGATCTCCCACAAATTCTCCGATGACGCATTCGCGCATCGGCTGCAGTTGGCCGAACTCGATTACCTGTCGGGGTCCGATGCCGCGTTGACCAGTCTGGCGGAAAATTACGTCGGCTTACCCTTCGATTAGCAACTGCTTTTCCAATCGGTCCAGTGTCCGCATCGCAGGCAGGCATTGAGCGACGCTGGCGTTGGGCTCGCGTTTCTCAGCGATCGCGGCAAAAAACTCTCGATCTTGCAGTTCGATGCCGTTGAGAGACACGTCAACCTTGGAGACATCGATGGGCGTGTTCTTACCGTCCAACAACTCATCGTAACGGGCGATGTAGGTGCCGTTGTCGCAGATATAGCGAAAGAAGGTGCCCAAGGGCCCGTCATTATTGAATGACAAAGATAGCGTGCAAATGGCGCCGCTTTGGGTCTTAAGTCCGATACTCATATCCATGGCGATGCCGAGCACGGGGTGTTTGGGACCCTGGAGCGCGAATGCCTGCGAGGCGGGTTGCTGGGTTTGATAGGCGAATAGATCGACCGTGTGGCAGGCATGGTGCCAAAGCAAATGATCGGTCCAACTGCGCGGCTTGCCCAAGGCGTTGGTGTTGGTGCGCCGGAAAAAATAGGTCTGTACGTCCATCTGCAGGACCTTCAGCTCGCCGGCCAGTATGCGTTTGTGGATCCATTGATGGCTGGGATTGAAGCGCCGGGTGTGGCCCGCCATCGCGATGACGCCGGTTTCCTTTTGCACGCGAACCAGTCGCTCCGAATCGGCCAGCGAATCTGCCATGGGAATTTCGATCATGACGTGTTTGCCGGCACGCATACACTGCTCGCCCTGATCCGCATGCATCTGTGTAGGCGTGGTCAAAATCACCGCGTCCAAGCCGGGCTGTGCCAAGCATTCTGCCAAGTTGGCCGACCAATGCGGGATCTTCCATGCTTGCGCCACCTCGCGTGCCGACTCGATATTGGAGCCCGCCAGTGAAATGACGTCGATGCCGGGAATCTTGGCCATGGCTTCTAAATGTTTGATACCGAATGCGCCGTGGCCGGCCAGACAAACCTTCATACCGCGCTCCTGTTTTCAAGAATCATCAATCCGGCCGCCGTGTTGGAGGCGGGCACGTGATAATGCCGATAAATCTCATCCACCTTATCGTTTAGCGCGCCGCGCATCACGTGCCACATCACCATTTCCACGCCTTCCGAGCCGGCCTCGCGCATGTACTCGGTGTGGGTGATCTTCGTGAGCGCCACAGGGTCTTTGGTCAGACCGTCCATGAACGCCGTGTCGAATTGCCGATTGATGAGTCCGGCACGCTCGCCCTGTAATTGGTGCGACATACCCCCGGTGCCGTAGATGACCACGCGCAAGTCGTCGGGAAATGTTTCGACCGCTCGCGCAATCGCTCTGCCCAGCTTGAAGCAGCGCGCGCCCGTGGGAGGAGGGTACTGAACCACATTGACGCATAGCGGAATGACTGGAAAAGGCCAGCGTTGCGTTTGGCCGCAGGTGATCGACAAGGGCACCGTCAACCCGTGATCCACCGGCATCTCGTTGGCGATGGTCATGTCGAACTCATCCAAGATGAGCGATTCAGCCAGATGCCAGGCCAGCGCCGGGTGACCCTGCACCGCCGGTACAGGACGCGGCCCAAACCCTTCATCGGCGATGGGAAATTGATCCGCGACGCCGATCAGGAACGTAGGAATGATTTGCAGCGAAAACGCGGAGGCGTGATCGTTGTAGACGATGATGGCGACATCGGGCGCCAACTTCTCGACCCATTCTCGGGCGGCATCGTAGCCTTTGAACAACGGCTGCCAGTAGGGAGTGCCCGTCATGCCTCGATCCATGGCGACGCCGATGGCGGGCACATGCGAGCAGGCGATACCAGCGACGATTCTAGCCATGCTATTTCTTTTCCTTCCCAGGATCTTTGTAGCGGTTGCCTTCAGGATTGCGCCCACCGGCCAGCATCATCTGTGCATAGGTTTCTTTGGGCACGCCGGACATCATTCCAGCGACGTCTTGAAAGGTCAGCCCATCGCAGAAGGCAATCTTGATGGTGTAGTAAATATTGCCGCCCACCTTTAGCATCCCCAGCCAGTCGCGCTCAAGCACGGCGCGCCGCTGTTCAGGCGTGAGGGTGAAGCTGTCTAGATAGGCCGCTTCATCGGCCTTGAATGCCGCGCGGTTCTCGGCCTTGTTGAGCGACATGCAAAACATGTTCAGCGCGTAGCCTTGACGGCCGCGGCGCGCGTCGTAGACGTAGGTGCCAGGAATATCCTCGTAATCGGGCTCACTCACGCAAGGGCCTCCGCGCTGCGAATTTCTTGTCGAACGATGTCCCCGAGTACGCTCATCGCCTTGCGCATCAGCGGACTGCGCGGACGCTGCGCCGAGGTTGCCATGGACAAGGAGGTTTTTAGTGTGGGCGACAGTACGGGCTTAACCATTACCTCGCTGGCCCATTCGGTCGATCGCACCGCGTTCAATGGCAGCACCGCATAGCCATAGCCTTGGCGCACCAGGTCGATGACGGCAGGAATGGACTCGATCTCGTGGGCGACGCGAATCTTTTGATCGACGCTTGCCAGCGCATTTTCCACCGACATTCGCAGCGCATGCGGGCGGCTGGGAATTACCAACGGATACTCAGCGAGTTCGGCCAGGGTGATGGTCTTGCGCAATTTTTTCGCGCCTTTGGTGGACTGCGGCGCCACCAAGAAAAGCTGTTCATCCAATAAAGGCTGCAAGTCGAGAGTGGGCGAAGACGGTGCGTTGTACACCAGGGCGCAATCCACACGTCCGACATTCAACCACTCGAGCATATACACTGACAGTCCTTCCACCGTCGCCAGGCTCACATTGGGCAGCGCTTGTCCAAATGCCTTGACCAGAGGCACGGTCATGCTGCGGCCGAGGCTCGGCGGCAGGCCCAGGGTAAAATGGCCGCAGTCGCCGTTGCGCTGCTCCTCAAGATCCTGCCTGGCCCGCCCGATTTGCGTGAGAATGCCGCGGGCGTGTTCCAACAACCGGGTACCCGCGTCGGTGAGAATCACGCCGCGCCCATTTCTCTCAAAGAGATTTTGTCCCAGTTCAACTTCCAGTTGGCGCACCTGGCGGCTTAAGGCCGGCTGGACCACTGAGAGATAGCTCGAGGCGCGCGTAAAACTGCCGAGTTCAGCGACGTGACGAAAGTATTCGAGCTGTTTCAAATCCATGGGTCGCAGAAATCCAGCTATGCTAAAACGCTATATCAGATAGATGCCTCATTCCTTGTGAGTATACGTGATCAGCCCTAATATTCACTACAGGCGGCGAGCAATTCCGCTGGAGGTATAAAAGCATGATGGGGCAATCTGGAATTGCAGTGAAGAATGTCATGCGCGCCGATCCGGCCGCCGTGGCAGAGTTGTCAAAATACAGCGTCGCCACCATTCACGAGGCCATGGGGCGGGTAGGCCTGATGGCCTCTTACATGCGCCCGATTTATCCCGGCGCTAAGATCTGCGGCACGGTAGTCACCGTGTTTGCGCATCCCGGCGACAATTGGATGCTGCACGTCGCGGCCGAAATGTTGCGCGCCGGCGACGTGGTGGTACTCGGGACCTCGGCGGAAAACACCGACGGCATGTTCGGCGAATTGCTGGCCACTTCATTCCGCTCGCGCGGCGGCGCGGCATTGGTGACCGATGCCGGTTGCCGCGACATCAGCGAATTGCGCGCCATGAATTTCCCCGTGTGGTCTAAGGCAGTTCACGCCAAGGGAACGGTCAAGGCCACGGTGGGTTCGGTCAACACTCCCATTGTGTGCGCGGGTGCGTTAGTGCACCCGGGCGATGTGGTGATGGCGGACGATGACGGGGTCGTGGTCATCCCCAAAGCCCAGGCCGCCAAGGCCGCCGCTGCGTCGGCCGCTCGCGAAGCCAAGGAAGCGGGAACTCGCGCGCGATTGACCGCCGGCGAGTTGGGACTCGATGTTTACAGCATGCGCGAACCGCTGGCGAAGGCGGGCCTGCGCTACTTTGAGGATGAAGCGGCCTATTTGCGCGAGGCTGGCAAGTGAACGCGACCGCGAAAAATCCGCTGAAGACCTGTCTGCCACCGGATCCGAATCCCGTTACGCCGACACTGCAGCTGCCGCCAGGGGCCTGCGATGCGCACTGCCATGTGTTTGGGCCGGCTGCCAAGTTTCCCTATGCGGCGGACCGCAGCTATACACCGCCCGACGCACCGGTCGAGAATTTGCGCAAGCTGCATGCCAAGCTCGGCATCTCGCGCGCCGTCATCGTTCACGCCAGCTGTCACGGCACGGAAATGGATGTGACTCTGGATGCCATCGCCTCCAGCAAGGGCGCTTATCGAGGCGTGGCCTGCGTAGATGGTGAGATCACCGAGCGCGAACTCAAGCGTTTACATGACGGCGGTATCCGCGGAATCCGCTTCAATTTCGTCAAGCATTTGGGCGGTGTTCCGGATCTCGGCGTGTTTTATCGGCTCATTTCCCGCGTGAAACCGATGGGCTGGCATGTGGTACTGCATTTCGATGCGGAGGACATTCTTGCGCAGCAGGAGTTGCTGAGCCGCATCGACCTGCCGTTCATCATCGATCACATGGGCCGGGTAAAGGCGGCCGAGGGCTTGCAGCAAAAGCCGTTTCAATCGCTGTTGGATTTGTTTCGCAACAATCCCCTGGCGTGGATCAAAGTGTGCGGCGCCGAGCGCGTGTCCAGCGGCAAGCGTCCTTTCAAGGATGCAGTCCCCTTCGCCCAGGCGCTTATTGCGGTGGACCCTAAGCGCATTTTATGGGGCACCGATTGGCCGCATCCCAATATCACCAAGGACATGCCGAACGATGGCGAGTTGGTGGATTTATTCGGCGAGATCTGCCCGGATGCGAACTTGCGGCAGACGATTCTCGTGGACAATCCCACCCGGATGTATTGGACATGATCATCGATTGCCATGGGCATTACACGACGGCGCCGACGGCGCTGCAGAAATTCCGCGATGAGCAAATTGCCGGACTCAAACATCAACTCGACGTGCCGTCCAGCGCACAAACGCCTATCAGCGATGATGAGATCCGCGATAGTTTGGAAAACGCGCAGCTGAAGCTGCAGCGGGCGCGGGGCACTGATCTCACCATTTTCTCACCCCGTGCGTCAGCCATGGCGCATCACATCGGCAATGAGACTACGAGCTTACGCTGGACTCGGGCTTGCAATGATTTGATCCAGCGGGTGGTAGCGCTGTATCCGAAAAACTTCGTCGGCGTTTGTCAGTTGCCGCAGTCTCCGGGGGTGGCCCCGGTGAATTCTGCTGCGGAACTCGAACGCTGCGTCAAAGATTTCGGCTTCATCGGCTGCAACTTGAATCCCGACCCCTCGGGCGGCCACTGGACATCGCCGCCCCTGACGGATCGCTACTGGTATCCGTTCTACGAAAAAATGGTGGAACTCGATGTTCCCGCCATGGTGCATGTGAGTTCATCCTGCAACGCTAATTTTCATGCCACCGGCGCCCACTACATCAACGCCGATACCACCGCGTTCATGCAATTTCTCACCGCAGATTTGTTCAAAGACTTTCCGACGCTGCGTTTTATTATCCCGCACGGCGGCGGTGCGGTTCCCTATCACTGGGGCCGCTACCGGGGCTTGGCACAGGACATGAAGAAGCCCCCGCTGGGCGACTATCTGTTGAAGAACGTGTTCTTCGATACCTGCGTGTACCACCTGCCCGGCATCGAACTGTTGTTAAAAGTGATTCCGGTCGACAATATTTTGTTCGGCTCCGAGATGGTGGGCGCGGTGCGGGGCATCGATCCCGAGACGGGTCAGTACTTTGACGATACCAAGCGCTACATCGATGCCTTGGCGCTTTCGGATGCGGATCGCTTCAAGATCTACGAAGGCAATGCGCGGCGCGTATTCCCGAGGCTATTGCGAACGGTCCCATAGATCGCGCAGCTGCGCTATCAAGCGGCCGCGCGCGTTGCTCGACAGCGTGCCGAACAAGCGGTTTTCGTGTTCGTGGGTCACGGCCTTGGCCTGACGACACAGGCTTTGGCCGGCGCTTGACAGGGTGAGGGCCTGAGAACGACCGTCCACCGGTTCGCGTTCAATCAAATCGCGCTTCAGCAGCGCGCCGATGAGCGGCGCCATGTTGGCGCGCAAAATCCCCAAGGCCTTGCCGACCTCGCTCTGCGTGATGCCGGGATTGGCCGCGATCATGAACAGCACCGACGCATCCGCAGGCTTCAGGTCCAGCGGCGAGAGCGCCTGGGTCAAGTCTGTCATCACCAAGACGGACAGGCGCCTTAGGTGATATCCCAACAGGCCGTCAAATGGATTGGTTTCGGTTTCCGCGATCGCGGTGTCGGCTTTGCTCATATTGCAATTGAGTATACCGGAACGAACTGCTATGTTGTATAGCATAAATGGCTGGGGAGAATTTTATGGCATCGACATTGGCATTGTTGATTGGCGGCGAGTCGCGCAATGGCACGGCGCACTTCGAGCGGCATGATCCGGTCAGCGGCGAGCTCGCCACCACCGCAGCCGCGGCGACCGTTGCGGATGCAGTGGCGGCGGCGGATGCCGCGCAAAAAGCATTCCCGGCGTGGAGTGCGAAGGGACCAAACGAGCGCCGCGCCATGCTGAACAAGGCGGCTGTGGCGCTTGAATCGCGTGCTGCGGATTTTGTCGACGCGATGATGGGGGAAACCGGCGCGACTGAAGGTTGGGTACGCTTCAATTTGATGTTGGCCGCCTCCATGATTCGCGAAGCGGCGGCGCTCACCACGCAGATCTCCGGTGAAGTCATCCCCTCAGACAAGCCGGGTTGCATTGCGATGGCGATTCGCGAGCCTGCCGGTGTGGTGCTCGGGATTGCACCCTGGAACGCCCCCATCATTTTGGCGGTGCGCGCCATCGCGACGCCGCTGGCCTGCGGAAACACGGTGGTGTTGAAAGCTTCAGAGGTGTGTCCGCGGACCCATGGCCTGATCATCGAAGCCTTTATTCAGGCGGGATTTACCGGCGGCATTGTCAATCTGATCACCAATGCGCCGAAGGATGCCGGCGAGATCGTCGGCGCCTTGATCGATCACAAAGCGGTGAAGCGGATCAATTTCACCGGCTCCACCGCGGTCGGGCGCATCGTCGCTGTGCGCGCTGCGCAAAATCTCAAACCGGTGTTGCTGGAGCTCGGCGGCAAGGCACCGCTGCTGGTGCTGGATGATGCGGACCTCGATGAAGCGGTCAAGGCCGCGGCGTTTGGGGCCTTTATGAATCAGGGCCAGATCTGCATGTCCACCGAACGCATTATCGTGATGGACGCCATCGCCGATGAGTTTGTCGCAAAGTTCAAAGCCAAGGTCGCCACCATGGCCACCGGCAATCCCCGCGCCGGTAATACGCCGTTGGGCGCCGTCATCGATTTGAAGTCCGTCCGCCATGTGGAGTCGTTGGTCGATGATGCCGTCGGCCACGGAGCTTCTAGAATCAACGGCGGGACCGCTGACGGCGTACTCATGCCCGCCACGGTCATCGACAAAGTGACCTCGTCCATGAAGCTGTTCCGCGAGGAGAGTTTCGGTCCGGTGGTGGCTATCATCCGAGCGCGCAACGAGGCCGAAGCCATCGCCTTGGCCAATGACACTGAATATGGCTTGTCTGCCGCGGTGTTCACCAAGGATACGGCCCGCGGTTTGCGGGTTGCCAAACAAATCAACTCCGGCATGTGCCACATCAATGGCCCGACCGTTCACGACGAGGCGCAGATGCCCTTCGGCGGCGTCAAAGCTTCCGGCTACGGCCGCTTCGGTGGAAAAGCCGGGATCGATAGTTTTACCGAACTGCGCTGGATCACCATCGAGACTCAGCCCGGCCATTTCCCGATTTGAAGCGAGGATGACATGACAACCGCAAGAACCGAACACGATACCGTTGCCTTCACCATCGAAGATCGAATCGCGTGGGTGAAATTCAACCGGCCCGAAAAACGCAACTCCATGAGCCCGGCCTTGAACCGCCGCATGATGGAGGTGCTGGATGAGTTGGAGTTCAATCCCGATGTGGGCGTCCTGGTTTTGACCGGTGAGGGCACCTCCTGGTCGGCCGGCATGGATTTGAAGGAGTATTTTCGCGAGACCGAAGCGGGCGGACTCCCCTCGGTACGCAAGGCGCAGCGCGAGAGCTACGGATGGTGGCGCCGCCTGCGTTGGTATCAGAAGCCTACCATCGCCATGGTGAATGGCTGGTGTTTCGGCGGTGGCTACGGTCCGCTATTTGGTTGCGATCTCGCGTACGCGGCCGAGGAAGCGCAATTCGGTCTGTCGGAAATCAACTGGGGCATTCTACCGGGCGGCGGTGCCACTAAAATTGCGGTCGAGTTGATGAGCATGCGCGACGCCATGTACCACGCCATGACGGGCGAGCCTATCGATGGCAAAACCGCGGCCGCGTGGAAACTGGTCAACGAAGCGGTGCCGCTCGCCAAGCTACGCGAGCGCGTGCTCGAAGTGGCGCAAATACTCTTGAAGAAAAATCCGATTGCGTTGAAGGCGACCAAGGATGCGATCCGGCGGGTCAGTGAAATGACCTATGAAAACGCCGAGGACTATTTGGTGCGCGCACAGGAAGCCGCCAATAGCTTCGACAACGAGGGCCGCAAAGAAGGCATCCGGCAGTTCATCGATGAGAAAAGTTTCAAGCCAGGTACTGGCACTTACGACGTGTCCAAACAAAAGCGCTAGGTCAGCGCCGGCCGGTTCTATGCAGCGAGCAGAGCAAATCAAGCGGCTATTGACGCCGCGGTCAATTGCAGTGGTAGGGGCGTCGCCCACGCCCGGCGCCTTGGGTGCGTCGGTGATCGACAACATCGATCGCATGCAATTTCGCGGGCCCGTTTATCTCATCAATCCAAAGCGCGATGAGATTGGCAGCCGCCGGTGTCTGAAGTCGGTGGGCGAACTACCCATGGGCGTGGATGTCGCCGTGCTCGCGATACCGCATGCCGCGGTGTTGGCGACGGTGCGTGAACTCGCGGCGCGCGACGTAGGGGCGGCGGTGATTTTTTCAGCCGGGTTCGCGGAAGGCGGCGAGGCGGGATTGGCCGAGCAACGCGAATTGGCGCGCATCGCGCGCGACAGTCACATGATCATCGAGGGTCCCAATTGCTTGGGGCTGGTCAATTACGTCGACGGCATCTCCCTCACCTTTGTGGAAACGCCCGCCATTGCGCTCGGTTCGCGGCAAGGGGTAGGCATCGTTTCGCAAAGCGGTGCAATGGCCGCCGTGGTCGGGGTGACACTCACCAGCCGAGAAATTGGTATTTCTTATTCCATCTCGACCGGCAATGAGGCAGAGAGCGGCGTCGAAGATTACTTTGACTATCTGGTCAACGATCCGCATACCTCGGTGATCGCGCTGATTGTGGAGCAGTTTCGCCAACCAAAGCGTTTTTTGCAGCTTGCCGCGACGGCGCGCGCGGTGGGAAAGCCTGTCGTGTTATTGCATCCCGGTCGCAGCCAGGCAGCGCGCGAATCGGCCGCGACCCATACCGGGGCGTTGGCCGGAGACTATCAAGTGATGGCGGTTCAGGTGAAGCACCGCGGCGTCATGCTGGCGGACAATCTGGAGCAATTTGGCGATCTTCTCGAGTTAAGCTTTCGCTGCGGCAAACAGCCGGCGCCAGGGACTGTCGTCCTGACCGAATCGGGTGCCTTTAAGGCGCTGACTTTGGACCTCTGTGAGCAAGTGGGTCTTACGCTGCCGGTGCTGACCGATGCGACAGCACCGCAGTTGCGCAAGGCCGTGCCGGAGTTTGTGCCGGTGAGCAATCCGGTGGATCTGACCGCGCAGGGCTTGGTCGATCCCGACATCTATCGGCGTTCACTCGAGGCCTTGCTGGCGGACGAGCGCTTCGGCGTGATCATCTTGGGAATCATTCAGACCGATCCAAAGACTGCCGCAGCGAAGTTCCCCACCATCATTGGGGCTTTACAACGCCTGGAGCGCAAGAAATTTGTGGTGTTCGCCGGACTCGACGAAGGCGCGGCCGTGCCGAACGAGTATATCCATCAGCTACGCGAGCTTAATGTCCCGTATTTTCCCGCGGCCGAACGCGCGTACCGCGCCTTGGCACGACTGCTCGAACCCCTGTCGAGCCCGGTCGATGCAAGCGCAGGGAAATTGCCGACGTTCAAGCTGCCGCAGACGCCGCCGGGATTTATCCCTGAATATCTATCGAAGCAGCTTCTGGCGCAGGTTGGGATCAGGTTTCCCGTCGGGCATTTCGTGACGGACGTGGCGCAGGCGCAGGATGCCGCAGCTCGATTGGGCGCTTCAGTGGTCCTCAAGGCGCAGGCGGCCGCGCTGCCCCACAAGAGCGACTCGGGCGGCGTGGTGCTTGGACTCAACACTGCGGCAGACGTCGCAGCCGGATGGCAGCGATTGTCTGAGAACATCGCGAAGAACCGCCCGGAATTGGCTTTGGACGGCGTCTTGGTCGAAGCCATGGGCGCGCCTGGCCTTGAACTCATTGTCGGCGGCCGCAACGATGCCGAGTGGGGCGCCACCATCTTGGTGGGATTCGGCGGCGTTCAGGCGGAACTTCTTAAAGATTTCGTGTTGTTGCCCGCCGATTTGAGTCGTGCGGCCATTATCGAAGCGCTGTATTCGCTACGCAGTGGCACCCTGTTTCGGGGCTATCGCGGTTCGCCGGCCTTAGACGTCGATGCGGTGGCGCAGATCATCGAGCACGTGGGCGCGGCGTTGCAGGCGGAGCCCAGCATCCGGGAAATCGATTTGAATCCCGTGGTGGTCTATCCTCGTGGGAAAGGCGCCGTGGCGCTCGACGCGCTCATACTGACGGGGCCGTAGCACTGATTCGAAGCGGCACACTGATCGGTCCCACTTCCGGCATGCCGCTCATGACGATGTTGCCGTTGACTTCAAATTGTGAGGTTTTCTTCAGCAGCGTACTTAGCGCCACCTGAAGTTCGAGGCGCGCCAATGACATGCCCGCGCAGGCGTGCGGCCCACGGCCAAACGCCAGATGCGCCTGGATGTTGGGCCGTTTCAGGATGAAACGCTCGGGTTCGGCGAATACCCGTTCATCGCGGTTCGCCGAGGCGTACATCAATGCTATGGGTTCCGCCGGTTTGATGGTGCGGCCATGCAAGGTGATTTCGCGCCGGCTGGTGCGGGCGAAGCCACGGTACGGGGTGTATAGCCGCAAAAACTCCTCGATGGCATCGTCGACCGATTCGGGCTTCGAGCGCAGTTGTTGCTGCAGCGCCTGATCCTGCGACAGGTGGATGACGATGGAGCCAAGGACGATGGGCGGCGCCACCAATCCCACCACCAGCACCTGGCGCACGCAACCCGCCAATAGATTTTCGGGGAAGGGATTGCCCTCCGCATCGCGTGCCTCGAGCAGCGAGCTGGTCGGATCCACATCCGGATCGCGCGGCGCGTTGCGACGTTCCGCGATGACTTCAGCAGCCATCTGCGCCAATCCCTCGGCTGCTTTGGCAACACTTTCCTTGTCGAAACTCTCCCAGGCTTTTACGTAGGCGCGTCCCGTCCGCCAAAGAACTTGCGTCTGCTCTTCTCGGAGGCCCATCCATTCACCAAATACCAGCGCCGGCAACGGGCTGCCGAAATGTTCAACGAAATCGCCGCCACCGCGCGCGATGAAGGCATCCAATAAATCCTCTGTGTGACGATGCACGGCCGGTTCGAGCGTGGCGATGCGCTTGCGGCTCAAGGTGCGGTCGATGGCACGTCGGTAGGGCGTGTGGTCCGGCGGATTCAAGTGCAGCGGCGGCCGACGCCCGGTGGTTGAGCTGCTCGGAATGACATTGCGGACCGAGGTAATGAAATTTCCGGAATCATCCAAGGCTGCCAGAACATCTTCATAGCGGCTGAAGGCCCAAAAGCCGTCAAACGCGTTGCTGTGAGCGACGGGGCAGGAGCGGCGCAGCTCCGCGAAGGCCTCGTAAGTGCTTTCGAAGGTCTCGTGACCCGTAGGGTCGTAATCGTTGCCTAACGGGCACTCGGCCATGGCGGGTCCATCCCAAATCTGTGTGAAAACGCATTCAGTGTACGAAACATGGCTTTCTAATGGAAGCGCTTTCATTTTGGCCTGGGTTGGACCCCTTGAGGGCGTGTTCAAACCGGGTAAATGTGGCGGTACTTGTCAGCTATGGAAGCGAAATACGTCGCTACTTTATCGATCTGAGCGCCGGCTGTGGCTCGCAAGCGACACCAGGAAGCGCTTTACGTCACGGCTTTTGCCATAAATCGAACGAGTTTGGGATATATGAGTAAAAAACTATTAGTAGAAGTTTCCAACTAATTGCGTTTCTAATAATTCAGTTATAAATTATAGCGGTTGGTCTGGCTGTTTCTGCTTCGTACAATTATCAGGGGGAGTTCTAAATGCACAATAAGCATAAAATGCAACCGCTATCATTCTGGCCCGCGGTAGCCCGCAAAGTTGCTTGGCGCCTATCTGTCGGTGCTCTCCTGTTCGCAGGCATCGCCTCCGCTCAGACGGCTGCCACACCGGAACCCAAGCCGGCCGCTGCCGCCGACGACTCGCTCGCCGAGATCACCGTCACTGGATCGCTGATTCGTACGCCGAGCTCCGCAGCCGTGGGTTCCGCCGTGATCGCCGTCGATCAGAAGGATCTACAGCAAACGGGCGCCAACAATGTGTCGGAGATGTTGCGCGACATTCCTCAGGTCTCGAGCCTAGGTGTGTCCGAGTCTTCGCGCTCAGGTACCGGTGGTTCCACCAACATCACCTATGCCAACTCCATCAACATTCGCGGTTTGAGCCCGTTTGCCACGCTGACGTTGTTGGATGGGCACCGCACGCCGCCGGGAGGCACCAGCGGCTCCACGGTAGACCCCGACTCGTTTCCGTCCATCATGCTGCAGCGAGTTGACATCGTGGCCGACGGTGCCTCAGCCACTTATGGTTCGGACGCCATCGCAGGCGTTGCGAATTTGATCTTGCGCCGTAACTTCGAGGGGGTCGAAGCCTCTGCCCGCTATGGCTGGGCGGACGAATATAACGAGCGAAAAATCGGTTTGTTGGCGGGTCACCATTGGGATGGCGGTCAATTCACCATCGGTTATGAGAATAGCCACAACTCGAACTTGAATGGCGAGGACCGCAGCTTCTTCGAATCCGATCAGACCAATCGTGGCGGTGGCAATTACAGCTCGCTGCAGTGTAATCCGGGCAACATCGTGATCGGCGGCGTGACTTACGCCATTCCCGTCGGCGGTGTCACCCCGGCGAACGCAGGCTCATTGGTCCCTGGCACCTTGAATCGTTGCGATCCGAACAAGGCTGCGGATTTGCTGCCCGAGGTCACCCGCAACACCGTGGCGCTGACGGCGGATCAAAATATCACCGATCACTTCAGCTTGTTTGGCGATGCCAGCTATGCGCGTCGCACCTATGATTTGAAATTGGCGCAAGCCCTGGGACCGGTGGAAGTGCCCACCACCAATGCATATTTCGTGCAGCCGCCGGGGACGGTGTTGACGCCTTGCTCCCCTGCGCCCGGTTCGCCGAATTGCGAGACCGTCGATTATGGCTTTAACAAAGATGCCGGCAATAATGAAGTCAATGTCGGTTGGTCGGAATATTTCGAAGGCACGTTGGGATTCAAGCTCGACCTTGCGCATGATTGGCGCATCACGGTCGACGGCACGGCCGGCAAGGACCATGACCGCGGCACCAACCCCACCAATGGCTTGAACAACGCCACGCTGGGAACGGCGTTGGCCAGCGCCAATCCCGCCACCGCGCTCAATGTGTTCGGCGGCGCCAACTCACCCGCCGTGGTCTCAGGCGTCCTCAACAGTGCATTCAATGCGCCCGGCGATACCAGCGAGCAAGTGATGGAAGCCAAGGCCGACGGTCCGGTGTTTCATTTGCCGGGCGGCGATGTCCGGGTTGCGGTGGGTACGCAGTGGAAGCATGACGAACTGGCCTATGGTTTCTCCTCCGGCGCAGGCGTCGTGCCGGCCAACATCCAAACGCTGAGTCGGCATTCGACGTCAGCCTTCGCCGAATTGTTGGTGCCCATCTTTGGACCCGATAATGCGCGGCCTGGCTTGGAACGTTTAGATGTGGACATCGCGGGTCGTTATGAGAAGTACAGTGATTTCGGCGCCACCTCGCACCCGAAGATCGGGCTCTCGTATGAACCGATCAAATCGGTCACCTTGCATGCCAGCTACGGCACCTCATTCCGCGCACCGCTGTTGTCGGAACTCGTGGGGCCGTTGCGCGGCGTGTTCGTGCAGACCTACGCCGACCCGCAGTCAAGCACCGGCACCTCAACCGGTTACACCTTGGGCGGTGGCAATCTAGGATTGAAGCCTGAAACGGCGACCACGTATTCCTTTGGTGTCGATTACGCGCCCACGGACAACATCAAGGCCAGCCTCACGTACTTCAACATCGACTATAAAAATCAAATCGCGAGCTACCTTGCCGATCTGACCATCTTGCAGCAGCAAACGCAGCTCGGATCGCTGATCACCCGCTGTCCCTCGGCGGCCTGTACGGCGTTGGTTGATCAGTACGTCGGCACGTTGCCGGTGTTCGGTCCTATTCTGGCCAATCCCAGCGTATTCGTGAACGGCGAAGAGCAGAACCTTGGACGTACCAAGACCTCGGGAATCGACTTCCAAGGCAACTACGTCATCCCGACGGCCAGTGCCGGTGCGTTCAGCGTCGGCTTGTCCGGTGAACTGTTCACCAAGTACGACGTGCAGTTCGTGCCGGGCGGCGCCACGTTCAACGAGTTGAACACCATCGGGTTCCCGTTGAAGCTGCGGATGCGCGGCAGCGCGGGTTGGGAATTTGGTCCGCTCGACGTGATTGGATTCATCAACTTCGCGAACTCTTACACCAACACCCAGGTGACCCCGAACGAGGGCATCAGCCCCTACACCACGGTGGATCTCGATGTGTCGTACAACGTGGGTAAGAGCGTGGACAGCTCCCTCGCCCGGGATTTGGTCGTCACGTTCCACGTCAACAACCTGTTCGACCGTGATCCGCCCTACGTCAACATTCCGATCAGCGCCAACGGCGGCGGCGGGTTCGACCCGCAGTCCTCCAATCCGATCGGTCGTCTGATGTCGATCCAGGTGGCGAAGAAGTTCTAAAGGTCCCAACGCAGCGG
>CAZZWE010000036.1:0-32459 GCA_964657675.1 uncultured Steroidobacteraceae bacterium | reverse complement strand
CCATCCGTGAAGGCGGCAAGACCGTCGGCGCCGGAGTCGTTGCGAAGGTGATTGCTTAGATTCTTAGCGTTAATGGTCGGGGCCGCATGGGCCCCGGGAAAAGTTGGCGCGCAAGCGCCTGGAATAGGGCAGTAGCTCAATTGGCAGAGCGGCGGTCTCCAAAACCGCAGGTTGGGGGTTCGATTCCCTCCTGCCCTGCCATTGATGCAGACCTGGTAGGAACAGTTTAAGTAATGGCAGAAGTCCAAACACAGCAGGGCGCGTCCGCGAAGGACGTCGCCCTGTTGATAGTGTCGATAGTCGCGATCCTCGGCGGGATTGTGGCGTTTTACTGGTACGACGAGCTGAATTTGGCGGCGCGCGTCGGCATGGTCGTGCTCGGCGTTGCGGTCGGTGCGTGTCTTGCCTGGTTCAGCAGCTATGGCCGCGAGTTCATTTTGTTTGGCCAGGCGTCGCGCGTCGAGCTGCGCAAAGTGGTGTGGCCGAGCCGTGAAGACACGCTCCAGACCACCTTGGTGGTGTTCTTTTTCGCGATCTGCATGGGTGTGTTTTTCTGGGTTCTCGACTGGCTTCTGACTTATATGACTCGTTTTCTCGGCGGCACATCCGGCTAACGGACGCGGAGCTGATTTATGTCTTTGCGATGGTATGTAGTTCACGCGTATTCAAACTTTGAGCACAAGGTCTCGGAGTCGTTGAAAGAGCGCGTCAAGCGGGCTGGCCTTGAAGCCAAGTTTGGCGAGATTCTCGTGCCCACCGAAGAGGTGGTTGAAATGCGCGACGGCCAGAAGCGTAAGTCCGATCGTAAGTTCTTCCCGGGCTATGTGCTCGTGCAGATGGAGATGGACGAAGACACCTGGCACCTGGTGAAGGAAGTTCCCAAGGTCTTGGGCTTCATCGGCGGCACCAGCGACAAGCCGGCGGCCATCACCGATAAGGAAGCGATGTCGATTCTGCGCCGCGTCGAAGAGGGCGTGGACAAGCCGAAGCCGAAGGTTCTGTTCGAGCCCGGCGAAGTGGTGCGAGTGACCGACGGCCCGTTCAACGATTTCAACGGCGTGGTCGAGTCCGTGAATTACGAAAAGAACCGGCTGCAGGTTGCGGTGCAGATCCTCGGGCGTTCGACGCCAGTGGAATTGGATTTCTCGCAAGTCGAGAAAGGTTGATTTAACCGGGGAGCTTCTCCTTTGCGGGAGGGGCGTTTGCACCCACAGGAGTTTTAGATGGCGAAGAAAGTCACTGGCTATATCAAGCTGCAGATACCTGCGGGCCAAGCCAACCCAAGTCCACCCGTCGGCCCTGCTCTCGGCCAACAAGGTGTGAACATCATGGAGTTCTGCAAGGCGTTCAATGCGCAGACCCAGGCCTTGGAAAAAGGATTACCGACCCCAGTTGTGATCACGGTATACAGCGATCGCAGCTTTACCTTCATCATGAAGACGCCGCCGGCGTCCGTGCTGATTGCCAAGGCGTTGAATCTGCCCAAGGGCAGCGCCACGCCGAACACCGCCAAGGTGGGCAAGATCTCGCGCAAACAGCTCGAGGACATTGCCAAGATGAAAATGCCCGATTTGACGGCAGCGAATCTCGATGCCGCAGTGCGCACGATTGCGGGCTCCGCCCGCAGCATGGGCGTTGATGTGGAAGGAGTCTAAAGATGGCCGCCGTAGTGAAAAGAATGAAGACCTGGAAAGACAAACTGCCGCCGGGCAAGTCTTATCCGATCGATGATGCGTTGAAGCTGGTGAAGGAATTCGCCACCGCGAAATTCAATGAATCCGTCGATGTGTCGGTGAATTTGGGTGTCGATGCCACCAAGTCGGACCAGCAGGTTCGCGGCTCCACCGTGATGCCGCACGGCACTGGAAAAGTGGTGCGCGTGGCCGTGTTCACCCAGGGCAAGAATGCCGAGGCCGCCAAGGCTGCCGGCGCCGACATCGTCGGATTTGAAGATTTGGCAGAAAAGGTGAAAGCCGGCCAGATCGATTTCGACGTGGTCATTGCCAGTCCCGATGCGATGCGCATCGTCGGCCAGTTGGGCCAGATCTTAGGCCCCCGCGGCCTGATGCCGAACCCGAAGGTGGGCACCGTGACGCCGAACGTCGCCGAAGCGGTGAAGAATGCGAAATCCGGCCAGGTCCGCTATCGCACGGACAAGGCCGGCATCGTGCATGCGCAAATCGGCCGCGCCAGCTTCGAGCCGGTGGCGCTGAAGGAAAATCTGGTCGCGCTGATCAACGATCTGCAGAAGATCAAGCCGGCGACTTCCAAGGGTGTGTACCTGCGGAAGCTGACGGTCTCCTCGACCATGGGCCCCGGCGTAACCGTGGACCAGTCGAGCCTAGGGTTGGTGAAGATTTAGTTTTTTGAATTGATGGAGGGATGCGAGTAGTCGCAAGACTGTTCGCGCCCCACCGTCGAAGACCGCAGGTGACTCGAGGTTTGGACCATCGAACCTTGGATTCTTAATCACCGCCTGCGCAGATGGTGGGACCTTTGGATCAGGATTAGCTGATGAGGTCGCACCGAGCACCGCAAGGTGCTCAAGGGTGGATGCGGACGACGGCGTTCGTATCTGTTGTGTGACGCTTCTGTCGGAGAACCTTTAATGGCGCTCAAGTTAGACGAGAAGAAAGTCGTGGTGGCTGAAGTCAACGCGGTGGCGGCGAAAGCCCTTTCCGTGGTGGGCGCAGAGAACCGTGGCTTGACCGTGACGCAAATGACCGATCTTCGTGCGAAGGCGCGAAAGGAAGGGGTGTATCTGCGGATCGTCAAGAACACGCTGGCCCGCAAGGCTCTAGCCGGCACTTCTTTCGAGTGCATTTCTCCGGCGTTGAAAGGACCCATTGTCCTTGCATTCTCCAATGATGATCCGGGCGCTGCCGCCCGTATCGTCAAGGCGTTTGCAAAGGACAACGACAAACTGCATACGACGATCGTTTCTTTGGGCGGAACCCTGCTCAAGGCCGATTCCTTGGATCGCGTGGCGGCATTGCCGACGCGACTGCAAGCGTTGTCGCAGATGTTGGGTGTCCTCAAGGCGCCGATTTCAAAGTTCGTTGGTACGTTGGCTGCACCCAACCAGAAGTTGGTGCGCACGCTGGCCGCTGTTCTTGAAGCCAAGAAAAGCGCTGCCGGTGCTGCAGCTGCGAATTAATCCTGATTTTATTTGGAGACAATAATGGCTGTTACTAAAGACGAGATCCTCGATTCCATTTCCAAGATGTCCGTCATGGAAGTAGTCGAGTTGATTGCTGATATGGAAAAGAAGTTCGGCGTGACTGCAGCGGCCCCTGTGGCAGCGGCGGCGCCGGGCGGCGCGGCTGCGGCTCCTGCTGCCGAAGCGCAGACCGAGTTCACCGTGACCATGACCGAGTTCGGCGCCAACAAAGTGGGCGTCATCAAGGTCATCCGCGAAATCACCGGCTTAGGCTTGAAGGAAGCGAAGGACCTGGTCGAGGGCGCGCCTTCTGTGGTCAAGGAAGGCATTCCGAAGGCGGATGCCGAAGGTATCAAGACGAAGCTCGAGGCCGCCGGCGCCAAGGCTGCAATCAAGTAGTGATTATTGCCGATCTGCGCAGTTCGAGGGTTGCCACCCCTCGGCTGCGCTTTTGATTTGATTCGATTTAGGGCGGGGTCGCTTTAGACCTCGTTAAATTTGGCGCAAAGCGCCGCGATATTTTGGAAAAGGGTGATCCTCACATGGCCTATTCGTTCACCGAAAAAAAGCGCATCCGTAAGAACTTTGGTAAGCGTCCGAGCATCCTCGGCACGCCGTACCTGCTGGCAATCCAGCTGGATTCGTACCGGCGCTTCTTACAAGCGGACACCGCGGAATCGAAACGCGACGAGATCGGCTTGCATGCCGCCTTCGACAGTGTGTTCCCGATCTCCAGCTACTCCGGCAACGCGACTCTCGAGTACGTGAGCTATCGCCTGGGCGAACCGGTATTCGACGTCAAGGAATGCCAACTGCGCGGCTTGACCTACGCAGCACCGCTGCGCGTCAAAGTGCGCCTGGTGGTCCTCGATAAGGAAGCCAGCGGCGCGAAGAAGCCCGTCAAGGACGTGCGCGAGCAGGAAGTGTACTTGGGCGAACTGCCCCTGATGACCGATAACGGCACCTTCATCATCAACGGCACCGAGCGGGTCATCGTCTCGCAGCTGCACCGCAGCCCCGGCGTGTTCTTCGATCACGATCGCGGCAAGACCCATTCTTCGGGCAAGTTGTTGTTCTCTGCCCGCATCATTCCTTACCGTGGCTCCTGGTTGGACTTCGAGTTCGACCCGAAGGACTGCGTGTTTGCGCGTATCGATCGCCGCCGCAAGCTGCCGGTGACCATCATCCTGCGCGCCTTGGGGTACACCGAAGAGCAGATCCTGGACATGTTCTTCGAGAAGAACACCTTCTATCTGTCGAAGAAAGAAATCGAATTCGATGTCGTTCCGCAGCGTCTGCGCGGCGAGACCGCCGCGTTCGAAATCCGCGTCGGCAAGAAGATCGTCGTCGAGGAAGGCCGCCGCATTACCGCGCGGCACGTCAAGGAATTGGAAGAGGCCGGCATCAAGCGCCTGCCGGTTCCCACCGAATACATGCAGGGCAAGGTCCTGGCGCATGACATCGTGAACACCGAGACCGGCGAGATTCTGGCCAAGGCCAATGAAATCCTCACCGTGCCCACGGTGGGCAAGTTGATCGAAGCCGGCATCACGGAAATTCGTGTGTTGTACGTCAATGATCTGGACCGCGGTCCGTTCATTTCCGACACCCTGCGCATCGATCCGACCAAGACGCGTCTGGAAGCGTTGGTGGAAATTTATCGCATGATGCGTCCCGGCGAGCCGCCGACCAAGGATGCCGCCGAGAACCTGTTCCAGAACTTGTTCTTCAACGGCGAGCGTTACGATTTGTCGCCCGTTGGCCGCATGAAGTTCAACCGCCGCGTGGGCCGCGAAGAGATCACGGGATCCGGCGTGCTCAGCAAAGAAGACATCATCGAGGTCATGAAGACCCTGATCGACATCCGCAACGGCAACGGCCATGTGGATGACATCGATCACCTGGGCAACCGCCGCGTCCGCAGCGTCGGTGAAATGGCCGAGAATGCGTTCCGCATTGGTTTGGTCCGCGTCGAGCGCGCCGTCAAGGAGCGCCTGACCATCGCCGAGAGCGAACCGATCATGCCGCAGGAAATGATCAACGCGAAGCCGGTGGCGGCCGCGGTGAAGGAATTCTTCGGCTCCTCGCAGCTGTCGCAGTTCATGGATCAGAACAATCCGCTGTCGGAAGTCACGCACAAGCGCCGCGTTTCCGCATTGGGCCCAGGCGGCCTGACGCGCGAGCGTGCCGGATTCGAAGTACGCGACGTGCATCCGACGCACTATGGCCGGGTTTGCCCGATCGAGACGCCGGAAGGTCCGAACATCGGCTTGATCAACTCTTTGGCCGTGTACGCACGCACCAACGACTATGGTTTCCTGGAAACCCCGTATCGGCGCGTCACGGCCGGCGCGGTCACGGATCAGATCGATTACCTCTCGGCCATCGAGGAAGGTCAGTACGTGATCGCACAGGCGAACGCGACCTTAAACGAGAAGGGCGAGTTCACTGACGAATTGATCTCCTGCCGTACGCAGAACGAGTTCACCTTGTCGTCGCCGGCTCAGATCCATTACATGGACGTGTCGCCGAAGCAGATCGTGTCGGTGGCGGCTTCCTTGATTCCATTCTTGGAGCATGACGACGCCAACCGCGCCCTCATGGGCTCGAACATGCAGCGCCAAGCGGTGCCGACCTTGCGCGCGGATACGCCGCTGGTAGGCACGGGCATGGAGCGGGCCGTGGCCATCGACTCCGGCGTCACCGTGGTGGCACGGCGCGGCGGCAGTGTCGACTCGGTCGATGCCTCGCGCATCGTGGTGCGGGTGAACGATGATGAAACAACCGCCGGTGAACCCGGTGTCGACATCTACTCGCTCACCAAGTACACGCGTTCCAACCAGAACACCTGCATCAACCAGCGTCCGCTGGTCAATGCCGGCGATTCCATCAAGCGCGGCGACGTGCTGGCGGATGGTCCCTCGACGGATTTGGGTGAGCTCGCGCTCGGCCAGAACCTGCTGGTGGCCTTCATGCCTTGGAACGGCTACAACTTCGAAGACTCTATTTTGATCTCCGAGCGCGTGGTTGAAGAAGATCGCTTCACGACCATTCACATCGAAGAACTGACCTGCGTCGCGCGCGACACCAAGTTGGGGCCCGAGGAAATCACGGCGGACATTCCGAACGTGGGCGACTCGGCCTTGGCCAAGTTGGATGAGGCGGGCATCGCCTTCATCGGCGCGGAAGTGCGGGCCAGCGACATTCTGGTGGGCAAGGTCACGCCGAAGGGTGAGACTCAGCTGACGCCGGAAGAGAAACTGCTGCGCGCCATCTTCGGCGAGAAAGCCTCGGACGTTAAAGACACCTCGCTGCGCGTGCCCCCGGGCATGGACGGCACGGTGATCGACGTGCGCGTGTTCACCCGTGATGGCGTAGAAAAGGATTCTCGCGCGTTGGCGATCGAAAAAGCCGAGCTCGAGCGGGTCCGTAAGGATTTGGCCGATCAGCAGCGCATCCTGGAAGACGATTTGTTCCAGCGCGTTCGCGGCATGATCGAAGGCAAGACCCTGGAAGGCGGCCCGAAGAAGCCGAAACCCGGCACGCCGATCGACGATGCCTACCTCGCCGATTTGCCGCGTGAGCAGTGGTTTGAAATCCGCTTCAAGGAAGAGGACGTCAACACGCAGCTCGAGACCGTGTCTGAGCGGTTGAAGGGCCAGCGCAAGGCGTTCGAGAAGCGCTTTGAAGAGAAGAAAGCCAAGATCACCGCGGGCGACGATCTGGCGCCGGGCGTGCTCAAAATGGTCAAGGTGTATCTGGCGGTGAAGCGCCGCGTGCAGCCTGGCGACAAGATGGCCGGCCGTCATGGCAACAAGGGCGTGATCTCCTCCATCGTTCCGGTGGAAGACATGCCGTATATGGCGGACGGTACGCCGGTGGACATCGTGTTGAACCCGCTGGGCGTTCCCTCACGTATGAACATCGGGCAGATCCTGGAAACCCATTTGGGTTGGGCCGCCAAGGGCTTGGGCGCAAAGATCGGCAAGATGCTGGAAGCCCAGCATGCCGTGGTCGAGCTGCGCAAGTTCCTGCATCAGGTCTACAACGATACCGGTGGACAGCAGGAAGACATCAAGTCGATGAGCGATGCCGAAGTGCTCGAATTGGCCCGCAACCTGAAGAAGGGTGTGCCGATGGCGACGCCGGTGTTCGACGGCGCCAGTGAAGAGGAGATCAAGAATCTTCTCGCTCTGGCGGATCTGCCGACCTCCGGTCAAACGACGCTGCATGACGGCCGTACCGGCGAGCAGTTCGAGCGGCCGGTGACGGTGGGCTACATGTACATGTTGAAGTTGAACCACTTGGTCGACGACAAGATGCACGCGCGTTCCACGGGACCGTACAGCTTGGTCACCCAGCAACCGTTGGGCGGCAAGGCGCAGTTCGGCGGCCAACGCTTCGGAGAAATGGAAGTGTGGGCGCTCGAGGCCTACGGCGCTGCGTACACCCTGCAGGAAATGCTCACGGTCAAATCCGACGACGTCAACGGACGCACGCAGATGTACAAGGCCATTGTCGATGGCAACCATGAAATGAAAGCCGGCATGCCGGAGTCGTTCAATGTCTTGGTCAAGGAGATTCGTTCCCTGGCTATCAACATCGAACTAGAGAGCGAGGCCTAATTAATGAAAGACTTACTCAAGTTATTCAAGCAGCAAGTTCCGGTCGAGAATTTCGATTCGATCAAGATCGGTCTTGCTTCGCCGGATATGATCCGCTCTTGGTCGTACGGCGAAGTTAAAAAGCCGGAAACCATCAACTATCGGACCTTCAAGCCGGAACGTGACGGCTTGTTCTGCGCCAAGATCTTCGGACCCGTCAAGGATTACGAATGTCTGTGCGGCAAGTACAAGCGCCTGAAGCATCGCGGCGTGGTGTGCGAGAAGTGTGGCGTCGAAGTGACTCAGTCCAAGGTGCGCCGTGAGCGCATGGGCCACATCGAGTTGGCGAGCCCCACTGCGCACATCTGGTTCTTGAAGTCGCTGCCCTCCCGCATTGGTTTGATGCTGGACATGACCCTGCGTGAAATCGAGCGCGTGCTGTACTTCGAGGCCTTCGTGGTCGTCGATCCGGGCATGACCTCGCTGCAGCGCGGCCAGTTGCTGACCGACGAAATGTATCTCGAGTCCATCGAAGAGCACGGCGATGAGTTCGATGCCCGCATGGGCGCCGAAGCCGTCCATGAGCTGCTCAAGTCCATGGATCTGCCGTCTGAAGTCGTCAAGGTCCGCGAGGACATGTCGAACACGAATTCCGAGACCAAGATCAAGCGCTTGTCCAAGCGTCTGAAATTGATCGAAGCGTTCATGGAATCGGGCAATAAGCCGGAATGGATGGTGCTCACCGTATTGCCGGTGCTGCCGCCTGACCTGCGTCCGTTGGTGCCGCTCGACGGCGGCCGCTTTGCGACCTCCGATTTGAACGATCTGTATCGCCGCGTCATCAACCGCAACAACCGTCTGCGTCGGTTGCTCGAGTTGAACGCGCCGGACATCATCGTGCGCAACGAAAAGCGCATGTTGCAGGAAGCTGTGGATGCATTGCTGGATAACGGCCGCCGCGGCCGTGCCATCACCGGCACCAACAAGCGTCCTTTGAAGTCCTTGGCCGACATGATCAAGGGCAAGCAGGGCCGCTTCCGCCAGAACTTGCTGGGCAAGCGCGTCGATTACTCGGGCCGTTCGGTCATCGTCGTCGGCCCGACGCTGCGTCTGCACCAGTGCGGATTGCCGAAGAAAATGGCCTTGGAATTGTTCAAGCCGTTCATCTTCTCCAAGCTGCAGCTGCGCGGCGAAGCCTCGACCATCAAGGCGGCAAAGCGCTTGGTGGAGCGTGAGGGACCGGAAGTGTGGGACATCTTGGAAGAGGTGATCCGCGAACATCCGGTGCTCTTGAACCGCGCACCGACCTTGCACCGCTTGGGCATCCAGGCGTTCGAGCCTGTGTTGATCGAAGGCAAGGCCATCCAGTTGCATCCGTTGGTGTGTACGGCGTTCAACGCCGACTTCGACGGTGACCAAATGGCGGTGCACGTGCCGCTGTCCATCGAAGCGCAGCTTGAAGCCCGCGCCTTGATGATGTCGTCCAACAACATTCTCTCGCCCGCCAACGGCGAGCCCATCATCGTCCCGTCGCAAGACGTGGTGTTGGGGTTGTACTACATGACCCGCGAGAAGGTGGGCGCCAAGGGCGAAGGCATGGCATTCAGCGACGTCGCTGAAGTGCATCGCGCCTACGAGAGCCGCAACGTCGACCTGCAGGCCAAGATCAAAGTGCGTCTGTCCGAATGGACCCGCGCTGAGAAGCACATGGACCTGGTGAAGAACACCCGCGTGGTCGCGACCACGGTGGGACGCGCGTTGTTGTCTGAGATCCTGCCGAAGGGCCTCTCATTCGATGCCATCAACCAGGACATGACCAAGAAGATCATCTCCGGCACGATCAACATGTGCTACCGCACCGTGGGTCTGAAAGAGACGGTCGTGTTTGCCGACCAGCTGATGTACACCGGCTTCCAATACGCCACCCGTTCCGGCGTGTCGATCGGCGTCGATGACATGGTGGTTCCGCAGAGCAAGGCCAAGATCCTGGCCACCGCCGATAAGGAAGTGAAGGAAATCCAGGAGCAATACTCCTCAGGTTTGGTCACCAACGGCGAACGCTACAACAAGGTGGTCGACATCTGGTCGCGTACCAATGACCAAGTGGCCAAGGCCATGATGGAAAAGTTGGGCACGGATGAAGTCGAAGATTCCAAGGGCAACAAGGTCCGCCAGAAGTCGTTCAACTCCATCTTCATGATGGCCGACTCCGGCGCCCGCGGTTCTGCCGCACAGATTCGTCAGCTGGCCGGCATGCGCGGTCTGATGGCGAAGCCCGATGGCTCCATCATCGAAACGCCCATCACGGCGAACTTCCGTGAAGGCTTGAACGTTCTGCAGTACTTCATCTCGACTCACGGCGCTCGTAAGGGCTTGGCCGACACCGCGTTGAAGACGGCGAACTCCGGCTACCTCACGCGTCGTTTGGTCGACGTGGCGCAGGATCTGGTGGTCACCGAAATCGATTGCGGCACCATTAATGGTCTGTCCATCACCCCGATCGTCGAAGGCGGCGATGTGGTGGAAGGCTTGGGCGAGCGCGTCCTCGGGCGCGTGGTCTCTGAAGATGTGGCCGTGGCTGCCACCGGCGAAGTGCTGGTGAAGGCCGGCGAGCTGATCGATGAGAAGCGCGTCAAGCTGCTGGAGAAAATGGGCGTGGATCAGGTCATGGTGCGTTCGCCCATTACCTGCGAAACCCGTTATGGCGTGTGCGCCCAGTGCTATGGCCGCGATTTGGGTCGTGGTCACCGCATCAACATCGGCGAGGCGGTCGGCGTCATTGCGGCGCAGTCCATCGGCGAACCGGGCACGCAGCTCACCATGCGTACCTTCCACGTCGGCGGCGCGGCCTCACGAGCGGCAGCAGCCAACGGCGTCGAGGTCAAGTCCAAGGGCACGATTCGCCTGCACAACATCAAGACGGTGCGCCATGAGAAGGGCAACCTGGTCGCGGTGTCGCGCTCCGGCGAATTGGGCGTGGTGGATGAGTTCGGCCGCGAGCGTGAGCGCTATAAGATTCCGTACGGCGCCACCATCACGGTGAATGATGCCGATATCGTCACGGCCGGACAGTCGGTCGCGAACTGGGATCCGCATACTCACCCCGTGGTCACCGAAGTGGCCGGCATGATCAAGTTCTCCGACTTCGTCGACGGCATTACCGTCACGAGTCAGGTGGACGACGTCACCGGTTTGACCAGCACCGTGGTGCTCGATCCGAAGCAGCGTGGTTCGGGCGGCAAGGATCTGCGTCCTGTCGTACGGCTGACCAATGCCAAGGGCAAGGAAGTCACCTTCGCCAACACGGATATCCCGGCGGTGTACGCGTTGCCTGCGGGCGCGATTGTCAGCCTGGAAGACGGTTCGAAGGTGTCGGTGGGCGACGTGATCGCACGTATCCCGCAAGAGTCTTCCAAGACTCGCGACATCACCGGCGGTCTGCCGCGTGTGGCCGACTTGTTCGAGGCCCGTAAGCCGAAGGACTCTGCGATTTTGGCAGAGCGCTCCGGTACGGTCAGCTTCGGCAAGGAGACCAAGGGCAAGCGCCGCTTGATCATCACTAACGAAGGCACCGACAAGTACGAAGAGTTGATCCCCAAGTGGCGCAACCTCAACGTGTTCGAAGGCGAGCAGGTCGACAAGGGCGAAGTCATTGCCGACGGTGAGCCGAACCCGCATGACATATTGCGGCTCCGGGGCGTCGAGGCTTTGGCGAACTATCTGGTTCGTGAAATCCAGGACGTGTACCGCCTGCAAGGCGTGAAGATCAACGACAAGCACATCGAAGTCATCGTGCGGCAGATGCTGCGCAAGATCGAAGTGCTGGATGCCGGCGATTCAGCCCTGCTGCGCGGCGAACAGATGGATCGAGGCCGTTTGCTCGACGTCATCGCCAAGCAGAAGTCCGAAGGCAAGCACCAGTCGACCTGGGAACCGATGCTGTTGGGCATCACCAAAGCGTCGTTGGCGACCGAGTCCTTCATCTCGGCAGCCTCGTTCCAAGAAACCACCCGCGTCCTCACCGAGGCTGCGGTACGGGGTCTTAAGGACGATCTGCGCGGTCTGAAGGAAAACGTCATCGTCGGCCGATTGATACCCGCGGGCACTGGGTTCGCGTATCATGCGCGTCGCCGTCGCGCGTTTGACGACAGCCGCCGCCGCAGCTTCATGGATGTAAGCGGTGGTATGGGTGACTCAGACGATGCAGTACCGGCGGGGGATACCGAGTCAGCAGAATAAAACAATAATAAGTATTCAAATATATGGCCTCAAATCCGCAAGGATTTGAGGCCTTTTTGCATCTGGGCGGGTGTTACTAGTTACCGCGGACTTTCGAAGTCCGATGATGACGAGCGGGCGCTGCAAGCCAAGAGGTCGCCTCACCCACGACGTGTAAATCCGTCGGCGCTCCAGTCTTCGCTACCCACACCGTGGTGGACGATGAAAAGCCCGTTGGGATCGTATTTCGCCTTGACCGTCCGTAAGCGCGAATAATTTTCGCCCCAATACTCGCTCTGCCAGGAGCGATTGAAGTAGTTGCTCTCCGATACGTAAGAGCCCGCGTTCAGCACGACCTTGCGTAGCTCCGCTGTCGACCGGTCAATGGCCCTAGCGTCCTGGCGCGCCGCTGCAAGATCGATGGTACGTGAGAGTCCGGAGTAGGCAGGGGCCTCACCATCGGCAATGATGGCGAGCGCAAAGGCCCGTACCACAGCAGGGTTTGTCGCGGTTTGTCGCACTGATGCAAGGGCCTCCTGCGGCGCGCCGGCAAGTCCCTTGTTGATATGGAGCTGCACACGCTTGTGTCGGCTCGCCGCAAACAGCGCGCCCACAAGCCGCCCCTGCTGGCCCTCCTGCAACAGCGACGCCGGCAGCCAAATCGACTCCATGCCGTGGATGAAAGCACCGACCTGTTCCTGATCCCCTTGCCACCAACCGTGGTTCTTGGGCGCACCGTCGCGGGTATCCCGGTTCATCGAGGGGTTGCCCTCGACATCCCACCAGCCCCGCGAGTCCCCCGCGCCGGAACGTAGCGGCCAGATCACCGCGAAGTCTTTAGGTGAGTCGTTTACCCACGCAAAGAATGGCTCCCAGATAGCGATCGCCTGCTCGTCACTGAGCCCCTGGCTGACCATCGAAATCTCAAATGTGTTATCTGGCCTGAGAGACACCTGCTCACCCCAATGCGGGTTGAGCAACTGCTTGCGAAAAAAGGTGAGGAAGTGTGTGATCAGTCGGTTGAATGCGGCGTCTGACAGGGCTTGAATTTTTCCAGCGGTGAAACCAAAGAAAGTGGGAAGCTCGTGCGTACGCAAAGTCAGCCGGGTGACAACACTGAAGCTGCCACCGCCACCACCCTTGAGAGCCCAGAAAAGATCGGGATCTCTGCAGGCGTTGACAACGCGCACGTCACCATCGGCGGTAACCACTTCAGCCTCGAGCAGTCCAGCAGCCGCTGTGCCGAAGCCCCTCGAGAACGAGCCGAAACCTCCACTTTGAATGAGTCCTGCGACGCCCACTGTCGTGCAGCCTCCCCCTTGAACGTAGCGACCTGCTTGCGTCGTCACGGCGTTGTAGAGGTCCATCCACACGGCCCCGGCCCCGGCGGTGACCGCAGGAACTGGTGCGCTGTGCCCTTCGCACCCTTGAGCGACGAACGCATCATGCAGCGTGACCTGATTCATCGCACGCGTCCAAATGAGGAGAGAATCAGGCGCGTTGGAAGTACCTAGATAGCTGTGGCTGCCGCCCTTGACCACGAGCCTCAGATTGTTTTCACGCGCAAAATTGACGCCGGCCGCCACATCGACGGCGCTGCGCGCCTTGACCGCGTAGACACTAGTCGCTGGCGTCCAGGCATCCAGCCACCCGGAAACTTCGGTGCCCGCCGGCTGGTCGCCGATCCAGTAGGGATTGCTAATATTCGAGCGGGCCTCGCGGCAAGCCGATCCGGTCGGTTCTTTCTCGCACGATCCGAACAGGGGGTGCACTTCAAGCAGATTACCACCCACATCCTCCTTCAGCTTCGCCCAGCTCGAAGCTCCAGGCCAATTCGGATCGGAAGGGCGTACCCGTCGCGTCGTCCGTGTTGTGGCGTCCGAAACTGTAGACGCAATCGCCTGAATGCCACGCAGCGCGATGCTGGGCCATGCCAGCAAAGCCGCTAAAATATGCCGACGTCGCACGTTAAACCTCCTGCTAGTGCCACGGAGCAGGCCTTACAGCCCTTGCTCCTTAGTTTGTATTCCATCAATTCACTCTGGAATGACGGCTCAGTCTGAAACCGGGAAGTTAAATTGCTCGCCTGGAATGTGGACCCAGGTCGCAACGACCTTTGCACCAGCAGGGCCGGCTGTTGTGTGGTGAATGACATCTGCCGGGAACTGAAAAGTCTCGCCTGCACGAAAGACTTTGGTTGGTTGCCCCTCTATCTGCACCGTCACCTCGCCTTCAAGCACATACACGACTTCAGGGCCTGCCGCCTTTTGCCGCGGCTTTGCAGAATTCGGAGGGAATTCAGCGATACCCATCCCCAACTCTCGATCTGTTCCCGTCACTGAGACCCTTTGCAAAACGACGGTCTCCTTAGCTGCCGGGGCATTATCGGCCGACTTGACCGATTGCACAGCCGCGGCCACGGCGGTTTCGAATGCCGTGCTGAAGTAGGCTACCAGCGATGGGAGCGCCTGCCGATCGATGAAGGCGTCCGTGTCTCCGGCCTCGCGACGCGCCTCGCGCTCGATCACATCCGCCATATCAGGGTGGCTGGGCAGCACGATGTCCGCTTTCATAGTCTCGAGCTTGCGGAAGGTCGCGCGGTAATCTGACACGATCTCTGGATAGGCGTGGTTGTCGACCAGGATATTGCCGGCTACCGTGATACTGCAGAGGAAGAGGACGTTCAGCTGTCGCCCATGGTCTTGGACCGTCGTGCTCCAGCTGGTGCAGCCCGGCGTATGGCCCGGCGTCAGGTGCGCGGTGAGCGTCACGTCACCGAGTCGGATCGTTTCCCCGTCGCGGACCACGCGATCGACCTTGATCGGCGCAAAGGGCTTGGGCTCATAGTCGGTGTCGCCGCGCACCCGGCCATGCTCCAAGGCCCACTTGTCTCCAGCACTGGCCAGGAACATGGCGCCGGTGTCCTGCTTAATCTGCGCCATGGCGCCGACGTGATCTTGGTGGGCGTGGTCGCTGATCAGTCGCTTCACGGCATGCAGCGGGACGCCCACCGCCTCGATGTTGCGCTCGATCAGAGGGGCGTTCTCGGCGGTGCTCCCATCCAGCAGAATGGCGCCCTGATTTGAGACGATGAGATAAGCCGACAGCCCTTTCGTCCCGACGTAGTAGACGTTTCCCGCGATCCGGAAAGGCTGCATCGGCGTCGACCATTCCGGCGGATCATCCGCGAATGCCGGCGCGGCCATTCCCAACCCAGCGGCCAGGGCCAACGCCACCACCCCTGCACAAATCCTTTGGTCAGCTCTCACAGTGCAAATCTCCCTCTCAGCGATGGGCGAGAGAATTTACTGGAGAAAATCCGATGGACGCAGGATCAATTGTCAGCCAAAGCATGAGAAAATCTAGGGATCGATGTCGCGCACGCCCATTCCATTGAATGCCCTTCGCGCTTTTGAAGCTGCGGCGAGGCATCGCTCCTTCACCCGGGCTGCCGAGGAGTTGTGCGTGACCCAGGCGGCGATTAGCCACCAGGTGAAGAGCCTCGAGGAGCGGCTGGGCGTCAGCCTATTCCGTCGGTCGAACCGCGGGCTGCTCCTCACCGATGAGGGCGTGGCGCTGGCGCCGACCCTGTTCGAATCCTTCGGGGCCATCGACCGGCTATTCGACCAATTCGAATCCGGCGGCGCCGAGGAGGTGCTCACGGTGAGCGCCGTCGGCACTTTTGTTTTGGGAGCACTCCTGGAACGCTTGCCTGCATTCCGCGCCGCTCACCCACTGATCGATCTTCGGCTGCTGACCAACAACAACAAGGTGGATCTGGTCGCGGAGGGTCTTGACTACGCCATTCGCTTCGGCGACGGCGCCTGGCAGGGGGCAGCGGCGGAGCTGATTTTGAGAGCGCCGTTGTCGCCTCTCTGCACGCCCACGATCGCGAAACGCCTGCGTGAGCCGTCCGATCTATTGCGGGTACCGCTGCTGCGGTCCTTCCGCCCCCAAGACTGGTTGGCCTGGTTCAGAGCCGCCGGCCTGGAAAACGCGCCAGTCCGCGGCCCCATGTTCGAGTCCTCCTTGATCATGGTGCAGGCGGCGATACGCAGCGACGGCGTTGCCCTGGCACCCTATGGACTCTTTCGCCGGGAAATCGACAGCGGCCAGATTGTCCGGCCATTCGCGACCGAAATCGATGTGGATGGTTACTGGCTAACGCGCCTGAAGTCTCGGGCGCCGACTCCGGCCATGCGGGCCTTCCGGGCCTGGCTTCTGGAGGCCGTGGCAACGTGCGGTGCCGTGGACAGCGATGCCGCAATAGCGCAAATCTACTGACTGTATCAAGGCAGCGGAACGCCAAAATAGACGCCAAAAGCACGTTCGACGAACCAGCACAGGCCCACCGCGGCGACGATCGTAGAGCCTGGGATCAGGATCCAATAGCGATAAAACTTGGTATTGCGCATCAAGAAGGCGGGGATGATGACCGCCGCCAGCAGGGCCAGTTGTGCGGTTTCAACGCCCAGATTGAATGCCAGCAAGGACCACACCCGGCCTCGGGCGGGTAAGCCCAGATCAATCAGAGCGCTCGCCACCGCGGCGCCGTGAATCAAACCGAAGCCGGCCGACAGCCAGAACAGCTCTCGATACACCATCGGCACCAAGTTGTTGAGGCCGGCGAACAATACGGTGAGGGCCACCGCTGACTCGACCCAACGCGAGGGTAGGGTAAAGGCCCCGGTCGCCGCGAGCGACAATGTGCAAGCATGGGCGATGGTGAAGGCGGTGACGATGATCGCGGTATCCCGAACCGCGGTTCGTAGGTTGGCGACGGCGAGCCAGCGTCCTTTCGAGCGACGCAGCACTGCGGGCAGGAAAAGTCCCGCGAGGAACAGCATGTGGTCGAGGCCGCTCCAGACGTGGAACATTCCGGCCTTGAAATATTGGCCGAACAGACGTGCGACGCTGCTTTGCTCAGCCGAAAATTTGAGTGCATGGGCATTGGGTGCAAAGATGCCGCTTTGCGTCGACAGCAGGCGGCCATGGTCGGCGAATTCCACCACGATCAATCCTCGATGCAGCGCATCGACTTCGAATAACAGGCTGTAGTCCAACGCCAGCTCTCGCGTCGGGCCTTCGCAATCGGCGCGAAATAACAGCACCGCGTAGGCGCCGTCGCTGTGGGAGACCACTTTGAGATCTTGCGGCATCAACGGGCAGCTCGCATTGGCCGAGCTGACGTGCAGATGCGAAACGGCGTAGTCAAACAGGGCAGATCGAGCCGCCTTAAGCTCGCCCCAGGTCACGGCACCGTCGTTATCGGCATCCAGCCCGATCGCGGTGTCCAAATCGCGAATTGCAATGTCCCACCGTAGTTCGAGCCGCTGCGCATCGGCGCGCACATGCAGGTAGCTGGTGCTGGCCTTGTGTGCGAACGCGCACGGCGCCAGCGCGCCGCTGACCACTAACAAAATCAGTGCGCTGAGCCAGCGCCTCACGAACCGTTGCCCAGATGAACGTCCTCGACGTGCCACTTGTTGACCCAGTCCTTCACCGGCTGTTCGGCGGCGGTGTCATGCGCTGCACGCGCGGCGTCCACGAGAATTCTGGCGTCGGTCAGTTCCCGCTGATGAGTCCAGTTATCCGTGGCAATGGCGACTGCGCGGGCTGGTTGGCCGGCGAGTTTGAGCATGTAAATGGCTTCTTCACGCTGATGCACGAAATCGCCGCGTGCGCGTGTCTCATCGAAACGCTTCTGCAATTGCTCACTGTGATCGCGGCCGCGCTGTGCCATCGCCGCATCAGTGCGACCCAACGCGGTCTCCGCCAAGGCGAGGCGCAGCAACAAATTGTCGATGCGTTCAAGTCCATCCAGCAGGGAGACGACCTGGGCATTTTCGCCCTGATCGAGCAGAAAATCGGCGTAGCTGGCCAGGAGGTACGGATCGCGGCGACCGGTGGCCTGCTGCAATTGCAGTGCCTGTTCGTAGTTACGGCGCGCGGCCTCGACCCGCCCCAGCCTATCGTTGATCTCGGCCAGTTCGGTGTAGGCCCACACGGAAGCCGCCGGCGTGGCTTTGCCCGTCTGCGTGAGCGCAGTCGTCAGCGCCGCCTCCATGGGCACCGCGCGCCCCATCAACGCGCTGGCGGCGGCAATGCACGTGGCGGCGATCAACGGTTCCGTGTGATTCACCAGCGCTGCGCAATCATGTCGAGCGGCGTCCGGTTCACCCTGCACCATCAGGACGGTTGCGCGCGTTAAATGGGCTTGGACGACGCCTTTGTCGTCGGCGGCAATGACGGCATCGAGATCAAGCCGGGCGGCGTCGAACCGATGTTGCCATTGCAAAATGGTGGCTCTCAACAAGCGTACTTCAGCGGGTGGGTTCGGCAGGTTCCACCATGGTCCCAGCGCGGATTGCGCGTAGCCGAAATAGCGGGGATCGCCTTCTTCATTGCCCGACTCGATCGAGGCGCGCGCAAAGGACACGGCTTGATCAACATTTTGAGGGTGCGATTGCAGCGCGCGTTGTTGGTCGCGAAATTGGGTCCCCGTCTGGCCCGCGCGCAGATACTTTTCCAACACCACATCGTCGGAAGCAGGGGTGTAGGGTAGGTCGTCGGCCGCAATGCAGGATTGACCGAGCAATAGAAAAAGGCCGACAAACCATTCAGCGCGCATGCGGCATGTTACCTGGCGCAAATTCGTGGTCCATGCAACATCAGAAAAAATATTGAAAGTGCGCGCGGACAGTCCGAGGTACGCCGGGATGAACCACGTAGTCAGCCACGGGCGTGGCCTCATTCTTGAGGCGCGAGACGTAGTAGTACTCGATATCATTCCATTTGACATTGGCAATGTTGAATACATCGACCGCAATCAGCCATGATTTGGCTTTCTGAAATCCCAACTGCCCATCCAACGTGGTGTACTGAGGCGATTTGGCGCTGTTGTCCTCAACCAATGGCGATTCGCCAAAATGCCGGGCGCGCAGCGCACCGAACCAACCTGATGGGTGATTGGCCGTCAGGCCCGCGTCGATGACGTTCGTGGGGCTGTTGGGAACGTAGCGGCCTACGATGCCGATCGGCGTGGTGCACGGATGGCTCGCCGCCGCGTCGCCGCAGCCCAAATCGTCGGGGCTTGAGTTGGAATCGAAGCGCGCCCGCGTGAATGCCGCATTGAGCTCTGCTGCGAGCCAGCTGTTGAGGTGATAGACATTTCCCCACTCGATGCCCGTGCGCGTGGTGGCGCCGCTCGGTTCAGTAACCCCGGCATCGCCATCGAATACCAGTTCGGATTTGAGTTTGAGTTTGAAGATGTCGAGTGTGGTGTCCCAAGCGGGGATAATGTGCGTGGCGGCGCCGATCTCAGCGCTGGTCGCACGCGTCAAAGGCGTGACAGGGCTGATGGCGGCGTTCTCGCCGCTGCGCGTGACGCCGCGCGCATCGTTGCTGTGATAGCCATCGCCGGCATTGATGAAGATCGTGGTGCTGGCCCAGGGACCCAGCACGATGCCCAGTTTGGGGCTGAAAATATGGGCTTTCTTGTTACCCGTGACGCAGCCTTCCGGGTCGCTGGTGATGTTGCAAGTCCCATCCGCGTTGAGCATCTTGTCCTTCACATCGAAATCGAATTGATCCTCTCTGAGTCCTAGGGTCGTGCGAAGCTTGCTGGCCCATTGGATGGTGTTTTCGGCATAAACCGCGCCATTCGATTCCAGAACACCGGCATTTTGTGTGGTGCCGATCGTTTGGCGCTCGACGGTTGAGAAGATGCCGACATCGCGGATGTCATCGACTCGCGCTTGGGCGCCAATGACATTCGACATCGGCAGGCCGAAGAGTTGGGTGTACCAAGTCTTGGAGCCTTTGAAACCGTAGATCACGCGATCATCGTGTTGCAACATCTGGTCGCCATTGACTGGATCGCGCAGGTAATAGGTGAAAGTCGACCAAAGGTCTAATTTGTAGCGAATCACGTAAGCCGAGAACTGAACTTGGTCTTCATCGGTGCGTTTCACGCGGCTAAAGGACAGGCTTTCGCGACTCGAAATACCACCGTCGCTCGGATTGAGGCTGCCAAATCGATCGATCACACCGTCGCTGATGGCGCGTTCGGGCACCTGATCGGTCGAATTCCATTTGCCGGAGTAAGCCATTGCCGTGACGGTGAAGTAATCTCGATCATCGCCGCGAAGGTAGCGAAGGACGCCATTCAAGCGGTTGTAATCGTCAGGCACATCGAAGGGCCCGTCGTTGTGGTATGCCTCTCCCGCGGCTAGCAGGGTGCCTCCCGCGATGGCGGTCGAGCCCATCAACAGCGCGCGTCGATAGCCGTCTTCGCCGTAGCCTAACGTCGCGGAGCCTGGTACGTCGCTTACGAGGCCGATGCGAGCCGTTCCGGCGGTGGCAAAGTCGCCTTCGTCGGCATAGTACGGACCCTTTTTGTAGTGAAGGTCTCCCGCCAATTCCGGTATCAAAAAATTCAAATCTGAGTAGCCTTGGCCATGCGCGTGCGTCGGCATGTTGACCGGCATGTCATCGACTTCGAGCGCGAGATCCGTGCCATGATCCAAGTTGAAGGCACGTAGGAAGTATTGGTTGGCTTTACCTTCACCCGAGTGTTGCGTGACGATGAGCCCGGGGATGTTCTCGAGCACTGCAGCAGGGCGCAGCAGCGGCTGGCTCATCATCTGTTGTTGGCTGATATCCCCCGCCGAAGCGGCCGTCATATTGCTGATGCCGGTGGCCACCACGGTGATCTGTTCGACGCCCGGATCGGCTTCTTCCCCGCAGGCGGTCGCTGCGCCAAGAATTCCTATGCCGAGTAGCCATTTTTCGAACAAAACCGTCTCCTATGCCAGCTTGTCATGAGTTATTCGGATGGGTATCGGCAGCAGATGCACAAAGTATGAATAACACTCAAAGCTGCTTACATTGTAAGAAAGAATAAATAATCCTCTTACCAAAGGCCGAGGCGCCTTGGTTTGCGAAAATTGGCTAGTGGCGCGGTTTTAAGTGGCGGTGCGAGGCGCCGCCATGGCTGTGGGGTTTGCTGAATTCGACGCTAACCAAGTTCAGTTGGCCGTGCCGCACACCGCGTTCTGCGATGATTTGCTGCGCAAACTCACGTACTTGAGTGATCGAACCCTTGAGCATCACGGTCTCGAGGCATTGATCGTGGTCCAAATGCGCGTGTAAGGTCGAAATGGTCAGATCATGATGCTCATGCTGAATATAGGCCAAGCGTTCAGCGAGTTCTCGTTCGTGATGGTTGTAGACGTACGAGAGATTTGCGACACAGGCGCCCTTGGAATCGCGTTGTTCGCGGCTGTGCTGCAAATGCGTCCTCAAGATGTCCCGCACCGCTTCGCTGCGTGTTGCATAGCCGCGATCCTTGATGAGCTCATCAAAGGCAGTGGCCAGGTTCTCATCCAGCGATATGGTGAAGCGGTCCATCGAGACTCCGGTTGATGTAAGGAACTGCACATATTGCCCTGCAGCGTGTCGAATCTGGGTGCCAAAACTATATTTCGACCGAGCGCATCCAGTTCCATAGGCCCGCCGAATTAACCGTTACTAATATTCTTACTGGGGAGCAACGTCGCATGCGCAAGTCTTTATCCATCGGATTGGGGGCCACACTGTTGGCTGCAACAACCGCATCATGGGCCTCTTCGCATCGCGAGGCGCCCTTCATCACCGAACATCCCAAAGTCGATGGTACCGACTTTTACATGTTCATGTCCTACGAGCCAGGTCGCGCCGGCTATGTGACCTTGATCGCCAACTATGATCCTCTGCAGGATTCGTATGGCGGCCCCAATTATTTCTCCCTAGATCCGAATGCCTTGTACGAGATCGAGATCGACAATACCGGTGATTCGCAGGAAGACCTGACTTTCCAGTTTCGGTTTACCAACAGTTTCGGGCAAGCCAATATTTCGGCGCTCAGTGTCGTGAACGGCAAGGTCCAAGTCCCGGGTGGGCCAGCGGGCGGCGTCGAAGTGCCCTTGGTTAATATCGGCGGCGGTTCGGGCGCAAGCCCGGGCGCATTGAACGAAACGGAGTCCTACACGGTATCTCTGGTGCGCGGCAATCGCCGAACCGGAACGGTGTCCCCGGTGATGAGCACCAGTGGCAGCGCCACGTTTACCAAACCTATCGATAATATTGGCAATAAATCCATTCCTAACTATGCCGCGTATGCCGCGCAGTATGTTTACACCATCAACGTGCCTGGCTGCACTGTCAACGGCGCACAGGCCACAGGCCGCGTATTCGCCGGACAGCGGCGCGAAGGCTTCGTGGTCAATTTGGGCGAGGTGTTCGACCAAATCAATTTGAATCCGCTGGGCGCTCGCAACTCGGCTTCCAATGTCCTCGCCAACAAAAATATTACTTCCTTAGCCTTGGAAATTCCGGCAGCTTGCCTCACCGCAGGAACCGATCCTGTCATCGGCGCATGGACCACGGCCAGCTTGCGTCAAAGCCGCATTTTGAACGCCACGCCGACTGGCCCGACGACCACTTCGACCACCAAGGGACCGGAAGTGGTTGGCGGTCCGTGGGCGCAGGTATCGCGCCTCGGCAGCCCCCTGGTCAATGAAGTGGTGATCGGTATCACGGACAAAGACAAGTTCAACTCCAGCCAGCCGAAAGATGACGTTGCCAACTTCGGCAATTACGTTCTGTATCCCACTCTGCCGGTGTTGGTGAATGTGCTGTTCAGCGTGCCGCCGCCGACCACTCCGCGCAATGACTTGCTGGCCGCGTTTGTCACCGGAATTACCGCGACCGTGAATGGCGCACCCTTCAAGTACACCGCGCCGGCCGCTCAGACGGTGGGCGGAGAAATGCTGCGACTCAATACCGCCTTGGCTGCCACTCCAGTGGCTCAGCAAAAAGATCTGGGATTTCTAGCCTGTGACTTGAGCGGCTTCCCGAATGGACGCCGGCCGATCGACGATGTCACGGACATTGAGCTGACAGTGGTGGAAGGTGCGCTGACTGGTACGAATGGGCTGCAGACTTGCGATCCGAGCGGAACGGCTCCGGTGGTGGTCAATGCCGGTGCCGTGGTTAACGACGGTGCGTTGCCGGACCCCACCTTGTATCTGGCCGTCTTCCCCTATCTCAACACGCCGCTGCCCGGCAGCCCGGTCGGTGCCCAATGAGCTCCGTCCTTAGATCTGTCGCGCTGGGTGCGGCCACGTTCATGAGTGCGATGCTGCTGGGTTGTCATGACAATGAAAATCTGGGTAACAATGATCAGCCACCCGCCGGGTCGCAGGTGGCATTCGAGCCCTACGCCCAGTCGTTAGTGAATTTGGAAACTTGCTCTGCCAACACTCCGGTTGAGACCAATGACGTGAACTTCACGTTCAATTCGAATCAGGACATGGAAGAGCCGATTGCAACGGACGCCATCAACCCGGGTTGTAACGCGACAAGCTGATATGTAAGCGCTTAGGCTTGCTTCTTCGACGGGTCGTCTGACAGACCCGTCGAAGGCAAGTCGTCATTGTAGGGTTCCCAGCAACCGGACAATGCCATGCAAGAAGTCGACGAAGTCCCCTATCTAATCGCCATTGCCCCGGAATCGCAAGGCATCCCCTCGACGGGCACCATCGATGACGATGATGAGCCGGAGGATGAGAGCGACGAGGAAAACGAGGCGCCGATTCGCGAATCCAGCGACGACACAGAGGCCCCGGAAGAGTTTGAAAAGGACGACGAGGACCCGGAATAGACATCGCGTTCACGGTCCAAATTGAAGACTGAGTGAAGGCGTGAGATAGATCACGCTTTTGCCATGCGACCTCATTATTCTTGACGTCATGTTATTTCTTGCCGCCTTTCATCGTATCTGGACTCCCCGCGAACCCGAAGCCAATGATCTGCTTGCCGCGTCTCGTGCGGCGATCGGGCACGTTGGACTTACCGTCATTGCGCTGGTGTTCGTCCTGATCACTTTTTGGAAAAGCTAACGACTTGAATTCGCAATCAGTGCTCCGCCTGCTAGTCTTGCGCTAGCGCAGCAGGGAACATCGATGATTGAGTTCTCCGGTCTTTCCAAAACGTACGGGTCTTTTCAGGCCGTGGCGCCGCTCAATCTGACCGTACCCACGGGCGAGATGTTCGGCTTTTTGGGTCCGAACGGTGCCGGCAAAACCACTACGATTCGCATGATGATGGGCATTCTGATCCCCAGCGGTGGGGTGGTGCGGATCGCCGGCTTCGACTGTCATCGCGACTCGGTGGAGGTCAAGCGGCAAGTTGGGTATCTGCCTGACAGCCCGATTTTCTACGACTACCTCCGTGGCCGCGAGATCATCCAATTCATCGGCGAGATGCATGGCTTGGGCGCGGCCGAGTCGCAGCAACGTACCTCGCAGCTCATGGCCGAATTCGGGCTCGAGGAAGTGGCCCAGGAGTATGCCGTCAATTACTCGATGGGAATGAAGAAAAAGCTTGGGCTGGCGTGCGCGCTGATTCATCGCCCCTCGGTGTTGATCCTGGATGAGCCAACCAACGGCCTCGACCCCCGTGCCTCGCGCGATGTGCAGCAGCGTTTACGACGAAGCGTCGAGGAGGGCATGACGATCTTCCTATCGACGCATATTCTCGATATGGCGGAGCGGCTTTGCAGCCGGATTGGCATCATCCATCACGGCGAGCTGGTCGCCACCGGCACGCCGCAGGAATTAAAAGACAAAGTCACCGCGGGGGGTAGCCTGGAAGAGGTATTTCTGGCCGTTACCGAGGAATCGAACTCCGCATGACCGGCCGCGCCGAGCCGGGCGCGGTAGCGACGGTCGCGGTAGCGCCGCTTCGTGCGATCTGGTTGCTGACGGCGTTGCGCATGAGGCGCGTCGGCAACATGCTCTCGGCCGCGTACAACCGTCGCCGATCCACGCCCCGCGGCCAGCCTCAGATACGGCAAGCGACGGCGGGCAAACGGCGTAACCGCTGGATTGTGAGTACCGTCGTGGGACTCATGATGCTGGCGGTATACGCCAACATCGCACGCCAGAGCTTCATCAACCTACACAGCGTTCTCGACCACGTGGGACGCATGCGGCACGTGGCGCCGTCCGGCGCGTTGAGCGAGGCGCTGTTGCGCGGGGTATCGATGGAGTTCTCGCTGTTGCTGGTGGTTGCCTTTCTGGGGGCGCTGGCCAGCCGGGAATTATCCCAGCCGGATTGGGATTTGGAATGGCTTGCGACTCTGCCGCTGCGCACGCCCATGTTGCTGTGGAGCCGAATCATCGAGCGGTCGGTGGCCACCCCCATCGGGCTGCTGACCATGCTGCCCAGCACCTCGATGCTGGCATGGATTTCAGGGTATCGATGGAGCGCCGTCCTGATTGGCGCAGCCGCTTCGCTTCCCCTGCTGATGTTGGCGGCGGTGGCGCGTACGCTGGTCGACACCGGGATGCGCATGTCGTTGAGTGCTGCAAAGTTGCGCAACCTGCAGGCCGCCTTATCAATTGTCAGCGTGATCTTGCTCTATGTCGTGATCTCCTTGGGGATACTGTCGCCGCTGGCCTTCGTGCTCGACTGGGCCCGCAATTTTCCCGCCTGGGCGACTTGGCTGGCGCCCGGCTTGGTGGTCCGGGCCATCAATGCACAGCAGGGGTTCACGCAATTTTTGTATGCGGTGGCGGTGGTTATGCAAGTGGCCAGCATCGTCTGCGTCGGCGTTGCGGTCCTCGCTTATCAGCTGCGCAATGGCGTGGTGGCGTCGAGTTCCCGCGACAGCGCGCGCAAGCCGAGTGCGACGTCTCGGCCACCTGTCGCGATCACCGAGCCGCGCGGCTTCGCACGCCTGGGTAACGTCGTGCAGCGCCGCGAATTGCGATTGCTGATGCGCGACCGCACCTTCATGGTTCAGACGCTGGTATTGCCGGTGGTGATCGTTTTCAGCCAGATCATTTTTCAAGGTCGGATCTTCAACGGATCGATTGCCGGCGCCAGCAACGCGGCAGTGGCGACCTTGGCATTCGTCATCGCCTCTTACACATTGATGATGTCCGCCTTTCAAACGTTGAATGCGGAAGGTGGTTCACTGTGGCTGCTGTACACGGTGCCGCGGTCCATTGAGAGCGTGTTGCTCGACAAGGCGCGGCTGTGGGCGGTGCTGACCTTGGTGTATCCGCTGGCGGTGTTCGCCATCGCGATTGCGCTGCGGCAGAAAGTAGACGTTGAAATGATGGGGCTGGCTGCGATCGTGCTGCTGGGGGTTCCCATCTACACCGTCATCGCGGTGTCTTTGGGGATCTATGGCTGCGATCCGTTGGCGCAGGAAGTCGGTGCCAAGCTGCGGCCGACGTATATGTATTTGTATTTGATGCTGGCGGGTCTGTATACCTATGCGATCTACGCCAGCTTGTGGTCGCAGCGGCTGGTGCTCATTGTGCTGAGCGGCTTGCTGGGCCTGGCCCTATGGCAAAAGGCGCGCGATGAGCTGCCCTACCTGTTGGACCCCGCCGCCTCGCCGCCGGCGCGGGTATCGACCTCCGACGGCATCATCGCGGCGATGATCTTTTTCGTGGTGCAAGGCGTGATCGCGTTGATCGTCGTCAAGAAGCAGCAAACACTGTCGGGCGCGGCGCTGATTGTTGCCTACTCCATCGGCGGCGCGGCGGCATTTTGCATGCTGCGCTACATTTACTGGCGCGCGAAAACGCAGGGAGTGCCGCGAGTCTTTGGCGATTCGTGGTTTCGATCGCTGGGTGTCGGAGCCATGTCCGGGATCGCAGCCGCTGCCGGCGGGATTTTTTATCTATACATGTTGCGTCGTCTTGAGCTGATGCATGATTTGTTGCCCGAGAGTGCTGCAACTATATCGGGAAGGGTCTGGTTACCCGTGTTGGCCGTGGTTGCGGCACCGCTGTTCGAAGAATTCATTTTTCGGGGCCTGATATTTGGCGGCTTGCGCCGCTCGATGCCTGTGGTCCCCGCAATCCTCGCCAGTGCCGCGGTGTTCGCCATCGTGCATCCGCCGGCCTCGATGATCCCTGTGTTCGGATTGGGAGTTTGTGCCGCGTTTGCGTATGAGCGAACCAAAACTCTGCTGGCGCCCATGCTCGCGCATGCCCTCTACAACGGCGCCGTGCTCGCGTATCAAAGCCTGTCTTAGATGCGATAAGCTGCCTCAATGAAAGTATTATTGACGCTGTTGGTGCTGGCGGCAGGTGTTGGGTCTGCCCAGGCCTCGGAGTCGGCGATGAGTTCGGGTATCCAGCGGGCCGACATGGACATGGCGGTGAGGCCGCAGGATGACTTCTTTGCCTACGCCAATGGCACGTGGCTACGAACGGTGGCTATACCGGCCGATCGTGCGCGTTTCGGTGTCGATGAGTTGATGACCGATCAGTCGCTGGCGCAGATCCGAACGCTCATCGAAGAGAGCACGCACGCCACGGACGCGGAAGCCCGCAAGGTGGGCGATTTTTATACGAGCTTCATGGATGAGGCTGCCATCGAGAAATCGGGTCTTGATTCTTTGCAGCCGGAATTGGCCGCGGTGGCGTCACTCCATACCGTTAAAGACGTGGGTGCATCCTTCGGCCAATTCATCCGCATTGGCGAAGCGACACCCATCAACTTGAACGTCGCTCAGGATGCAAAGAAGTCCACGCAGTACGCGCTGTGGATTTCGCAAAGCGGGCTTGGATTGCCGGACCGAGACTATTACTTGAGCAAGGATGCAAAGCTGGTGGGGTTTCGCAGCCAGTATCAGCGGCATGTCGCCCGGATTCTTGCGCTGGCCGGCGACGCCAATGCGGCGGCGGAGGCCAAACACATCCTTGCCCTGGAAACTGCTCTGGCGAAAGTGCAGTGGACGCGTGCAGCCAATCGCGACCCGCAAAAAACCTACAACCCGCAAACCGTGGCACAGCTGTCGCAGCTCGCTCCCTCCATCGACTGGGCAGGGTTGCTCTCAAAGGCGGGCGTGGCCGAACCGTATCCCACGCTGATCGTGAATCAACCGAGCTATTTGCGCGGGATGTCGGCAATTCTCAAAGTCACGCCCGTGGCCGTGTGGCGCGAGTACTTTCGTTTTCACGTGGTTTCGGGCAACGCGGCCTATCTGTCGAAGGCCTTTGTCGATGAGGATTTTGCCTTTAACGAAGGCGTGCTGCGCGGCACTCCGAAGAACGAGCCGCGCTGGAAGCGGGGCTGTGAGCTCGTCGATGAGGCGCTGGGCGACGCATTGGGAAAAATGTACGCTGCCAAGTACTTTCCGCCGAGCGCGAAACAGCGTGCCGACGCCATGGTGCGTAATTTGCTCAAGGCCTATTCGGTCAGCATCGAACAGCTGTCCTGGATGAGTGCGGCGACCAAGGTCGAGGCGCAGGCCAAGCTCAGCAAAGTAAACGTCAAGATTGGTTATCCGAAGCGTTGGAAAGACTATTCAACGGTCACCATCTCCGCCAGCGATTTGATGGGGAATCTTCGGCAAGTCCAAAAATTCGAGTACGAAAGAAAACTCCATCAGTTAGGCGGCCCCATCGACCGCGACGAATGGGCCATGACCGCACCCACGGTCAATGCCTATTACGATGCAGGATTGAACGAAGTGGTGTTCCCTGCCGGCATCCTGCAGTTGCCGGTGTTCAATCCCAATGCCGACGATGCCTACAACTATGGCGCGACCGGCGCCACCATCGGACACGAACTCAGTCATGGATTCGACGACGAGGGCAGCCAATTCGACAGCGACGGCAATCTGCGAGATTGGTGGACGGCGCAGGATCACGAGAAATTCAAAGCCAAGACCGATCAGTTGGTGCAAGAGTACAGCGGCTTTGAACCGGTGCCCGGCTTCAAGGTGAACGGTGCTGTCACGCTGGGCGAGAATATCGCTGACATTGCGGGCATCGAAATCGCCTACAAGGCCTATGTGGCCTCGCTGGCGGGCAACCCGTCACCGGTTATCGACGGCCTGACCGGCGATCAGCGGTTCTACATCGGTTATGCGCAGAGTTGGATGGATAAAACCCGCGAGGCTGCGCTGATTGCTCAGGTCAAGTCGGACCCGCACTCGCCTGAAAAATACCGCACCAATGGCGTGGTGGTGCACATGCCGAGTTTTTACAGTGCGTTTTCGGTCAAGCCCGGCGATAAGATGTACGTGGCGCCCAAGGATCGAGTGACTTTATGGTAATGACAGCAAGGTCGGGAGCTCGCGCATGTGCGTGAAGGTGCGATGCGCTCCGGCGGCGGTCAGCCTCAATTGTGGGGTCACTGCGCAATAGCCAAACACGGTCATACCCGCCGCGACGCCGGCTCGCACGCCGGTCGGCGTATCCTCGATGACGGCGCAGGCCGCCGGCTCATGGCCCATCCGAGCGGCGGCATGTAAGTACACGTCGGGGAACGGCTTGCTGCGCGCAACGTCGGTCACGCTGAAAATCCGGCCCGAGAAGTGGGGTAGCAGGCCGGTGGCGCCCAAAGTGATCTGCATTTTTTCATGAGTGCCGCTGGAGGCCACGCAGTAGGGCACTGCCAGGCTGGCGATCACCTGCGCCACGCCGGGCACGATTTGAAGCTCGGTCCGCAGGGCATGGGCCGTACGCACGCCGTAATCGTCGATGAAGCGCTGCGGAAGGGAGTGCCCTAGCATCTCCGCAATGATGTCCCAGCATTGCGGCATGGAGTGGCCTAGGAACCGCTCCAGGACCTCCGCCAAGGTCATCTTTAAGCCTATTTCACCCAGCATCTGCGCGAAGATTCGGTTGGTAATCAGCTCGCTGTCCACCAATACGCCGTCGCAATCGAAAATCACCAACCCGTATGCCATGGTTCACTATAGCGCGGCGAGCCCTCTGTACGGATATCCAGGCGTCACCCTTGCCTGGATGACGGCGCAGATGCCGGCGGGGAAAGGCCCGAGTCCTGCCGCAGCATGAAATTCAGGGCGCCTGAAAGTCGGTATCATTCGGCGGTGCAAACACCCCTACAAATCGTCCGCAAGTCCTCGTTCGAGTCCGCGCCCTGGAAGAATGGACGCGGCATCACCCATGAGGCACTGCGAGTGCCCGATTCCGGCGAGCCGTTCCGCTGGCGCGTCAGCGTGGCGCACATCGATTCTTCCGGTCCTTTTTCGAATTTTTCCGGCTATGTCAGACGGATGGTTCTGTTGCGAGGCACTGGGGTGACGTTGAAGTTCAATGCCGGCGAGTCGCGCGAGCTGCGCAGCGTGGGCGAGTTGGTCGAATTCGACGGGGCCGATCAGACCTACTGTGAATTGTTGGACGGACCCTGCGTCGATTTGAATCTGATGGTTGCCAGCGCCATTGCCGTGCAGGCCCGGGTGACGCGCCTCGATGCCGGCATCGCTGTCGCCGCCTCGCCCAATCAATCCACCATCATCTTCGGCATCGACGACCCGCTGCTGCTGGAAAGCGACGCGGGTGAGACGCACACCCTCGAACCCTGGGATTTGGCGGTCGTGCGCGGCAGCGGCGCCCGGTTGAACCGGGTCGCGAGCGGCAACATCCCCACTGTCGGCTCGGTATTTATCGCCACTCTCGATGAATGATTCGAACACTATGAGCGAGGGTTTACCCGCATTGCGCGATGCGATTCGCAAGCAGGGCATGGCCTCTGAGGACACCGCGGTCACGCGCCTGCTGCATTCTTTGGAGCTTACCGGGGGAGCGCGGCACCGCGCCGTCGCCGTTGCCATGTCAATCGTGGCCGGCGCGCGTGCACGCCGCGACGAGCGTCCGTTCCTCGATGCGTTCTTGCAGGAATTTGGTCTTTCGAATCAAGAGGGCATCGCCCTCATGTGCATCGCCGAAGCCCTGTTGCGCATCCCCGATGATGCAACGGCCGACCGGTTGATTGCGGAGAAGCTGGCGACCGGAGATTGGTCGTCGCATGCCGGTCGATCCGAGTCGACTTTCGTCAACGCATCGACGTGGGGACTGATGCTGACCGGCGGCATTCTGGAACTCGATCCTGCGATCAAAACTGATGCTAACGGGTGGATGCGCAAGCTGACCCGCAAAGCCGGCGAGCCCTTGGTGCGGCTGGCGGTACGCAGGGCCATGCGCATCATCGGCGGCGAATTCGTCGTCGGCCGAAGCATCGAGGAGGCCTTACAGCGCAGTGCCCGCGAAGCGAACCTCGCGGTGTGTTCATTTGACATGTTGGGCGAAGGCGCGCGCACGCTCCAAGATGCGCAGCGCTATTTGGAATCGTATCAGCATGCCATCGACGTCATCGGCGCCGCAGCGGCGGGCCGTGCCGCGCATGAAGCGTCGAGCATCTCGATCAAGTTATCGGCCTTGGAGCCGCGCTACAATTTGCTGCAGCGGGATCTGGTACTGCAGCGCTTGGTGCCGCAAGTGTTGGAACTGGCGCGGCGCGCGGCCCGCTGGGGCATTCAGTTCACCATCGATGCTGAAGAGGCGGACCGTCTCGATTTGTCGTTGGATGTCATCGAGGAGCTGTGCCGCGACCCTGAAACTCGCTCTTGGCCGGGCCTTGGGCTTGCGATTCAAGCCTATGGCAAGCGTGCGCAAGATGTCATCGAATGGGTGGCAGCCGCCGCGCGCCAATACGGCCGGCGCATCGCGGTACGACTGGTCAAAGGCGCCTATTGGGATTCGGAGGTTAAACGTGCGCAGGAACGCGGGCTGGATGGCTATCCGGTCTACACCCGCAAACTCACCACCGACGTGTCGTATCTGGCCTGTGCAGGCCGGTTGTTCAAGCATCGTGACGTCATCTATCCGCAATTCGCTACTCATAACGCGCATAGCATTGCCGCGATCTTGGAACTGGCGCCGCCTGATGCGAGTTTTGAGTTCCAGCGCCTGCATGGCATGGGCGGCTTGCTGTACGCGGAAGCGGCGCGGCAAGTGACTCGGTTTCCGCAGGTGCGGGTGTATGCGCCGGTCGGGGAACACAAAGACCTGCTGGCTTATCTGGTGCGGCGTCTGCTGGAAAATGGCGCCAACACCTCCTTCGTCAATCGTTTCATGGATGAGCAGGTGCCGGTCGCCGACATTGTCCGGGATCCCATTGCAGAGTTGGAACGTCTGGAGTCCATCGCGCACTCGCGACTGCCGCTGCCGGCGGCGCTGTATTCCGACCGACGCAATTCCAGCGGCGTTGATTTTGGCGACCCCAATCAAATTCAGACTCTGCGCAGCCGTCTCGCGGGCGGTGTGGGGCGGGCAGATTCCGATGAAGTGGCCGGACCCATCATCGGCGGAGAGATGCTGCCGGGCGCCGCTCATCCGGTCACTAATCCGGCCGATCGCAACGATGTCGTTGGCCTGACCCGCGATGCATCGGCGGTGGAGATTGCGGCTGCATTTGGCGCCGCCCACTCAGCCGCCGCGTCATGGAATGCTGTCGGTGGCGAGGCGCGCGCGCTGGTTTTGGAAAAGGCCGCCGACCTTCTCGAGGCGAAGCGTGCGGATTTTCACCGGTTGCTGATTCGTGAGGCCGGCAAGACCATCGCCGATGCAGTGGCCGAAGTGCGCGAAGCCGTGGACTTT
>CAZZWE010000035.1:0-32491 GCA_964657675.1 uncultured Steroidobacteraceae bacterium | reverse complement strand
TCAGGTACCAGTGGAGCAATTCGTGGAGGTTCGAGTCCTCTCCTGGGCACCATCCTTAAGCTTGTTGCAAATCGAGCAACCAAGCCCCTGAATCGTGAATTCTGTTCGAAAACGCCCGGCAGCACGCCCGCCAACTAGCCCGTTATTTGCGCGGCCTGAGGCACTCGAACTGTTCCCCGCGGCCCGTTATCTGATCGTGGGTCGGTACACCGCCGGAATCGCGGCAAGTCGCGTCCCGTCGTTCCCGATAGGTGCTGGTCCACCAATACACGCCGCCGAGTAGCGCAATGAGCATGGCAACAGCGGTTAGGCGTCTCATGGTCGCCACGATACTACGGGCCAGGGCTCATCGGCCGAAGCGCACTAACGGTTCGCGCGCCTGATTCCACTTGATGTCACGAAATTCTCGTCCGAAACACGCACCAGATCCCGGCCTTCATTCTTCGCCGAATAAAGCGCCGAATCGGCACGGGCAATCAACTCATCGAGAGATTTGACGTGCTTGCCGTACAGCGCAAGTCCGGCGCTCAAGCTGACCCGCAATCCCGCGCCCGAGCTCGGCAACCGTACCCCAAAGACTCGCGTCCGGAGGCGCTCCAGGGTTGCGATGGCGACCTCGAGATCCGCATTCGGCATGATCAACAGGAATTCTTCGCCGCCCCATCGTCCGAGTACGTCTGCCGGACGCAAGGTCTCGCGGCTCAGACGCGCGAACTCTTTCAACACGTGATCGCCGGTCGCATGGCCGCAGCGGTCATTGATGAATTTGAAGTGATCCATATCGATAATGGCAATGGTCAGCGGTTGATCGCTGTCGATCGAGTCCTTCAATGCCTTGGTAGCCAACTCCACCGTACGGCGCCGGTTAGGCAATCCAGTCAATCCATCCTGACGCGCCAATCGCACCAGCTCCTGACGAAACCGCAGATTGCTGATCAAGAAATAAACCAACAAGGCAATCACGACGACGCCGGATGCCGCAACCACCGCGTTCCAGCGCAGTTGCTGAGCCTGACGCTGCGATTGTTCTTGCGAGACAACCAGTTCGCGCTTCAAGAGCGCATTTCGCTCGATCTCGCGATCCGTCTCAAACCGCGCGCGCAGCGCAGCAGCCTGCCGGGTGCGATCGGCATCATTCGAGGCGGTGTAACGGCGCACATACTCGGTAAGGTCGGTGTACGCCTCGCGGTAGTTATGCAGCGCTGCATTGGTGCGGGCTCGCCACTCATACAAAGACGCAACGCGGCGCGGCTGCATATCTTCGCCGTTGTGGTCGAGCACTACATTCAAAGCCGCCAGCGCTTTCTCAGGGCGACCTTGCGCCAAATCAATGCGCGCCAACAAAGCCTGGGTTTCTTTCGCTTCATCGGCGAAGTTTGAGGCCGTGAAAGTTTCCAAGGCGTCCTTGCAGGCCGGCGCGGCCTGGTCGAGCTGACCGAGCTCAATCCGCGCTTCGCAGATCCGCACATCGGCAAACGCCACGCCCTGGGTGTCGTTGGACGCCGCACTTTGACGGCGCGATTCGTTGAACTCATCGATGGCGGCTGCATGCTTGCCCATCAAAGTCAGTATTCGGCCGCGCAAAAAGCGATCGACTGACAGCTGCAGCGGCGCATTCTGCGTCGAGTCGAAATCGATCGCCTCTTGATTCAAAGCCAGCGCCTGGGTGTAGTCGCCCATGCCACGCAAGACCGTGGACAAGGTGCCGGCGGCGAGCGCGCGGGGCTCGGCGAACTCCGGACTGGTACTGGAACTGTAAGCCTGCGTGAGACTGCCGATCGCCAGATCATCCCTGCCCTGCCGATACTGCAGTAATCCGCGGCCGATGAGCAGGCAGGTATCGGCCAGGGATCCTGGTGTCTGCTGCGCATGTGCGGCTTCTATCATCGTATCGGCCGCGGTGATCTGGCCTTCGTCGTAGACGTTTTCAGCCAGCGTTGCCAGCAGATCCACTCGGACCAGGTCCTTGTCTCCGCCCGCGTATTTCAAGCCTTTGGCCACCGACTCGCGCGCCGCGGAGGTCAGCTCCAGGATGCTGAACGCTTGCGCCTCGACCACATACAGGGCTGCGAGCCGCTGATGACTCGGATGCGGTAGATTATTTTCGGACTCCAGCAGCGCCTGGGTCTTCGACAGCGCCAACTTGGCATCCTGGTTGATCAGGGTTTGCAGTTCACGAATACCCGGGTCCGCACTCGGCAGACACGCCGCGGCGGCAGGCAACACCGACACCGCCGAGGCCACAAACAGCACCGGCAGCAGGACTAGCCACGCGGCTCGAGGAGCACGCCGGCTCGCGTATGTGGACTTGCACATGAGAATGCGAAACTACGGGTTTCCCGCAATTGGGTCGATACCCAATGTCACGGTTTTAAACTTCAAGAGCTGAACCAAGCGCATGCGCCGGGGTCCGAATGTGACGGAATTCGCAGCGCAAATCAGCCGCGTGGTGAACCGCAAGGATGACAATTGCAATGGCTGGGGGCATATTGGAGCATCGTGCCCCACAAACTACGAATACATAGGGATAGGGCTTTATGACCACAGGTTTTTTTGCACGGGAAAGTACCGTCGCAAGTCCCGGATTTAACCGATTCCAAGTGCCTCCGGCCGCATTGGCGGTGCACTTGTGTATCGGACAGGTGTATGCGTTTTCGACTTTCAATCTTCCCCTGACGAAGCTGATCGGCATCAGCCAATCGGCGCCGGGTGATTGGAGTCTAAAGGATGTTGGGTGGATATTCTCCATCGCCATTTTATTCCTCGGCTCCTCCGCAGCCCTATTCGGCCGTTGGGTGGAGCGATCGGGTCCGCGGCTATCCATGTTTGTCTCCGCGCTGTGTTTCGGCGGGGGTTTCATGGTTGCTGCACTGGGAATCAACTTGCACCAACTTTGGTTGGTGTTCTTGGGTTATGGCGTTCTGGGAGGCTGCGGCCTAGGCATCGGTTATATCTCGCCGGTCTCGACCTTGATCAAGTGGTTTCCCGATCGGCCGGGCATGGCAACCGGCATGGCCATCATGGGTTTCGGCGGCGGCGCCCTGATCGCCGCGCCCTTATCAGTCTTACTGATGAAGCATTTCGCGACGCCCACCTCTTCCGGCGTGATGGAAACCTTTGTCACCATGGGTGCGATCTATTTTATCTTCATGATGATCGGCGTCATCGCCATTCGCGTGCCGGCGCCGAATTGGAAGCCGGCCGGTTGGGTCCCTTCCACGGTGGCCAAAGCACTGGTGACCTCGGCCAATGTGGCGGTTGATGTCGCCTGGAAGACGCCGCAGTTTTGGCTGCTGTGGGTCGTGTTATGCATGAACGTTACCGCCGGTATCGGCGTATTAAGCCAAGCCTCGCCGATGATCCAGGAGATGTTCAGTTCCACCACGACAGCCGTCACCGCGGCGTCCTTCGTCGGTCTCCTAAGCCTGTTTAATATGGGGGGCCGCTTCATCTGGGCGACGACCTCCGATTACATTGGCCGGCGCAATACTTACATGATTTTCTTTGTCCTTGGCATCGCGTTATATGCCATGGTTCCAACCTTCGGTCATATGGGCTCACGCGCGCTGTTCACTGCCGCCTTCTGCGTCATCTTATCGATGTACGGCGGCGGCTTTGCAACCATCCCGGCGTACCTGCGCGATGTGTTCGGCACCTATCAAGTCGGCGCCATTCACGGAAGATTGTTGACTGCCTGGTCCGTGGCCGGCGTGCTCGGTCCGGTGCTGGTGAACTACATTCGTGCGGCGCAGATCGATAGCGGCGTGCCGAAAGCTCAAGCCTACTCGGTCACGATGTACATCATGTGCGCATTACTGCTGATTGGATTTGTGTGTAATTTCTTGATGCGTCCCGTAGACCCCAAGTATCACTACAAGGGCGACACGAGCAACTCCGATGGAGGAGGACACTAATGAAAGGCAAGATCGGAATGATGTGGCTGCTGGTTGGAATTCCGTTATTGTGGGGCGTCTACAAAACGCTGCAAAACGCGTTGAAATTATTTCAATGAACCGCTGGGCGAACCCCAGCCACGGAGGTCGCCCATGCATATCAATTTAAGTCTCGCGCCGCTGGTCGCGTTGATCGCCGGCATCTTGATTCTGGTCATGCCCAAGCTGCTCAACTACATCATCGCGTTGTATCTGATTGTAGTTGGGCTGCTCGGGCTTTTCGGCACCGGCGGATCACTTCACCTTCATTAAAGAGGCGAGCGCCGCGCCATTCGGACTGCCGAGGCCGGTGCATGCATCCCAATGAGCCGTCGCGGCGAAGACGCCGTTGTTGCCCGAGGTGATATCCCGCAGCGATGCGGGAGTCGCATACAAACTCGGATTCGCATATCCTAGCGGCTTACCGGCCAGTTGATTGAGCCGCGCGATCAATGCAGCCCACAAAGGGGCGACCGCGCTGGTGCCGCCGATGACGGTGTCGCTGCCATCGATGCGCACGTTGTAACCGGTTTCGGGATCCGCATTGCCGGCAACGTCCGGCACCCCTCGCTTGGTGAGGTCGGTTGAGGTACCCGTCGTTGTGGTGGCAGCCAATCCCGATTGCCACGACACCGCGGGAAAGAAGCTGCTGATGCCGCCGCCGGTCGCGCCGTTACCGTTGCCATCATTCCACACCACTTCGTTGCTGATACGGGTGCCGCTGCCTTGCAGGCTGGTGCCGCCGCACGCCAGCGCGTAGGGACTGGAGGCGGGAAAGTCCACATGATCGGCATCATCGGTTACGCCATCACTCGAGCCATTGTCGCCGGACGCAATGCACACGGTAACGCCCATGGTGGCCGCCGCTTGAAAGGCCGAGTCCATGGCCGTCATCGCCTGCGAAGTCCACGTGGACTCAGGCCCGCCCCAACTGATGGAAATGACCGAGGGCTTATTCGTGGTGTCGTGCACCGCCGTCGTGATCGCATCCAAAAATCCGGCATCGGTATTCGGTGCGAAGTACACCGCGATCTTGGCTTGCGGCGCGATAGCGCCCACCACTTCGATATCCAGCATCACTTCGCCGTCCGGACCATTGGCATCGCCCGTGGGCGTATTTTGAGCCTGATCCACCGACACGGAAACGACGGTCGGATTGGCGACCCCTAAGCCGCTGAAATAGGTTTGCAAATCGGCCGGCCGGTAACCGCCGCCCAGTTCGATGATGCCGACGCATTGGCCGGCGCCGGTTGCCGCAGGAAAGCCATACAGCGCGGCCACTTGCAGGGGCGAGTAGGACGTTGCCGCCTCGGAACCGGCGCGCCACTTCACATTGCCGACGCTGCGGCGAATGCGAAAATGCGGCATGGCCTGCGGCCGGCTGTCCAACCCTAGGACCGCTTCGACGATGCCGTCGAGTTCTTGAGGGATTGCGATCGCGCCCGTTCTGCCTCGATAGCAACAGCTTCCGTGTTCCATCATCGTAAGGCTCACGCCAAACGCCGCGTTGAATTGCGCCACCGTGCCGGCCAACACCACGGTGCGTCGCGGTGCGCTCTCCTCGACCACCTTGAGGCCTTGCGCAGCGGCAAACTGGCCAACGGCCGCGAGATCCGCAGGATCCGCGCCATGGCGCGACGCAAATTCTTCGCGGCTCAAAAAAGCTTGCGGCGCACGATTGGTGCTCAAGGCGCTGACGCGAGCCGCGAAATCCTGATGCGCACGGCGACGGATCAGCACGGATACTTCAAGCCGTTCATCTGGATTGGCGGGCGCCAGTGACTTTGCACCCGGCATCGCCTGTCGTTCACTACCCTTCAAAAGAATCGTGGCCATACTTGCCTCCAGTTGCGCGTACAGTGATTTGAAATCAAAGCTTACCGATGCGCGTGGAAGGTGCCTATGTCGGTGGTTGGCGACCTCGCGTCGGTGCGGGGACTACAGGGCCCTGATCGGCTTGCGGGCGTACCAGCCGTACAACAAAATTCCGCAGTAGCAGGCCGCCGGCACGATCAGTGCCTGCTGCAAACCGAAGTGATCCGCTGTCTTTCCCGTGATCAGCGGCACGATGGCGCCGCCGACGATGGCCATGCAAATGACGCCCGAGCCCTCCGCGGCACGCTTGCCCAAACCTTCGCTGGCCAGAGAAAAAATCGTCGGGAACATGATGGAATTGAACAAGCCGACTGCCAACAAGCTCCACGCGGCCACGGCGCCGCCGCTGTTGGCAGAAATCAGCAAAAGCCCGATGGCGATGGCTGCCACGGTGCCGAGGACTTTGTGCGGCGCGAAAAATCTCAGCACCGACGCGCCAATGAAGCGTCCTACCATGGCACCACCCCAATAGAATTGAATGTGCTTGCCGGCGGCTTCGGCGCCCAGCCCCAAGATATTCGATTGCATCAGGTAATTGACGATGGTGGAACCGATGGCCACCTCAGCGCCCACATATAAAAAGATACACGCCGTGCCGAACGCAAACCGCGGGCGCTTCAACAACTTGAAGCCCTGCGACAGCGGCGCGTGATCGTCGGGCGCTTCGACCAACGCCTTGCGCCGCAACCACACGACCGCTGCCAGCAGGCCCAAGGCGATCGCAAGACCTAAGTAGGTGCGCGCAATGATCCCCGTTTCCTGACTGACAAAGCGGTTGAGCGCATCGCCCGACAATGTCTTTGGATCCACTTTGGCGATCGCGCCGAGAATCAGAATCGAGCCGACATAAGGAAACACCGTGGTGCCCAAGGAATTGAACGCCTGCGCAAACGTCAAACGGCTGCTGGTGGTTGCGGTCGGCCCCAGCATCGAAATCAACGGGTTCGCCACTACTTGCACCGTTGTCACGCCGGCCGCCAGCACGAACAAGGCGATGAGGAACAAAGAGAACAAGCTGTGTGCGGAGGCCGGAATGAACAGCAGGCAGCCTACCGCCATGATGCTTAGGCCCGCGACCGCCGACCGCATGTAGCCGATGCGCCGCACCAGCAATGCGGCGGGCATCGAAACAATGAAGTACGCCGCAAAATACGCCGACTGCACCAGCATGGCTTCGGCATATGACAGCGTGAACAGCTCCTTGAGCTTCGGGATCAGCACATCGTTCAAGCTGGTGATTCCGCCGAAAGCGAAAAACAGCGCGAATACGAACACCTGCAAGTCAGGCGCGTACTTGACAGCGGCAGTTCCCGAAGGCGATGCGGCGAGTGGCGCTGCCATGGTGGATCCGTTAAGCGGCGCTAAGCGAACGGATTTTTCAAGATGATGGTCTGCTCGCGATCGGGGCCCGTCGAGATGATGGTGATGGGGACGCCGACCAGTTCCTGCACGCGCTCCAAATAGGCCTTGGCGTTGCGCGGCAAATCCTCATAGCGCGTGATGCCCACGCTGCTCTCCTTCCAACCGGGCAGCTCTTCATAGACAGCCTGGCAGGCGGCGAAACTGTCCGACAGCATCGGCGGGGTCGTGGTCACGCCGCCATCAACCCGGTAGCCAACGCATACGCGAATGGTGTCCAAGCCATCGAGCACGTCGAGTTTGGTCATGCATAACAGCGAGCAACTGCTGTGAACGATGGAGCGGCGCAAGGCCACTGCATCAAACCAGCCGCAGCGGCGGCGACGGCCGGTCACCGATCCGAATTCATGTCCGACTCGGGATAGATGTTCACCCAAATCGTCGAATAGTTCGGTGGGGAATGGACCCGCGCCGACTCGGGTGGCGTAGGCCTTCACGATGCCAAGGACTTCGTGCAAACGCCGCGGTCCCAAGCCCGTCCCGGCGGCCGCGCCGCCGGCGGTGGTGGTGGACGAGGTGACGTAGGGATAGGTCCCCAAGTCGACATCGAGCATCGCGCCTTGAGCGCCCTCGAACAACACATTGCGGCCATCGGCGCTCAATTGCTCGAGAATGCCGGTGACATCCGCCACCAACGGCTTTAGTCGCTCACCCAACTCGAGGTTCGATTCCAGCACCTGCTGAAAGTCCACCGGGGTGGTGTGAAAGTAGCGTTGCAGCACGAAATTGTGATAATCGAGAATCTCGCCGAGCTTGGCGGCGAAGCGTTCGCGGTGGAACAAGTCCGCCACGCGCAGCGCGCGGCGTGCCACCTTGTCCTCATACGCAGGTCCAATGCCGCGCCCGGTGGTACCGATGGCGTTCGGCCCTTGCGCCTTCTCGCGCGCCCGATCCAGTGCCACATGCGATGCCAAAATCAGCGGACACATCGGGCTGACGCGCAGCCGTTCGAACACCGGCACACCCTGCGCAATCAACATTTCGGATTCTTTGAAAAACGCTTCCAGCGACAACACGACGCCATTGCCGATCAGACACTGCACGTGCGGGTGCAGGATCCCGGAAGGAATCAGCGACAAAACGGTTTTCTTGCCGTCGATCACCAAGGTGTGTCCGGCATTGTGACCGCCCTGGAACCGAACCACCGCCTGCACTTGATCGGTCAACAGATCGACGACCTTGCCCTTGCCCTCATCGCCCCATTGCAGGCCGATCACGACCAGATTTTTACCCATTGCGCGCCATCCACAGCAGCGCGAGACCCGCCACCATACTGATCAATCCGCCCCACCGGAGCTGGGAGGGCTCTGTCTTGGAAAGCTTTGCCATCAGCCGCTGCGCGGCGGCGGGATTCACGAAGGGCAGAATTCCCTCCAGAACCAAGTACAGGGCAAAGGCGCCGCCCAAATAACGGGCAAGTTCGGTCCAGCCGATTTCCATCATGGCCTCAAACTATTTGGGCTGCGGCAGCGGCTGCAGCTTGTTGAAGTATTTGAAATAGGCGTTGTCCGGCGCAATCACCAACATATCGCCCTGCGTGCCAATCGCCTCGCGATAGGACTGCATGCTTCGGTAGAAGCTGTAGAACTCGGCATTCTTCGAATAGGATTTTGCATAGACCTCGCTGGCCGACGCATCACCCTGGCCGCGGGTCTGAGCCGCCTGACGCGCCGCATCCGCCAAGATTTCAGTCTGCTGCTTGTTAGCCTCGGCCTTGGTGCGTTCAGCCACCTCGTAACCTTCCGCCCGCAACTTCGCCGCCTGCGCCTTGAAGGAGGCGCGCATGCGCTCGAACACCGAATCCTGCACCTGCGGAGGGAGATCGATTTTCGTGATGCGCACGTCCACCAACTCGATGCCTAATTGCTCGGCCGCGGGCCGCGCCGTTTTCATCATCGCGTCAGTGAAATCGGCCCGCTCGGCCGTGACCACCTGCTGCAGGGTGCGCTGCGTAACCACGCTCTTGATACTGTCTTTGATGGTCTCGCCCAATCGCGCGTTGGCCACCTCCTCCGCCCCGCCGGTCGACTCGTAGTACTTACGCAGCACCTTGATTCGCCACTTGACGTAGAAGTCGACGTTGAGCTGCTCCTGCTCACGAGTCAAGAAACTTTCCGAGCGATACATTTGCGTGAGGATGCGCTTGTCGAAGCGCAGCACCTCATTGACCACCGGGATCTTGAAATGCAGACCGGGCTCGAAATTCGATTCGACGATTTCACCGCCGGTGGATTTGATCGCGAGCTGTCCTTCGCTCACCGTGAACAAACTCGCGCGCAAAACCAAAATGGCAGCGACGACACCGATCAGGATATATAGCAGTCGGTTTTGCATTAGCGCACTCCCCGCGCCCGCGCCGGATCTTCCTGCGGCAACACCTGCGCTTCGGGCAGCCGCGACGGCGCCACGGTCATGGTGTCGTTCGGCATGGCGATCGACTGCGGCCCAGCGCCAATCAACTTATCGAGCGGCAGATACATCATGTTGTTGCCATTCTTGGTATCGACGATCACTTTGCGCGAATTGCGATATACATTTTCCATGGTCTCCAAGTACATGCGCTCGCGGGTGACCGCCGGCGCATGTTCGTACTGCGCCAACACCTGATCGAAGCGCGAGGTGTCACCCTGCGCAATGGCGAGCACCTGCAGGCGATAGGCCTCGGCATCCAGTAAATTCTTGGCCGCCTGACCACGCGCCCGGGGCACGACGTCATTGCGGTAGGTTTCAGCGTCCTGCTGATAGCGCTGGCGGTCCTTGTCCGCCTTGATGGCATCGCGCTGCGCGTCCTGCACGGCTTCCGGCACCACCACGCCCAGCAGTTTCACGTTGATGATGTTCACGCCCATGTCGTAGTTATTGATGGTGGCCTGAACCAGCACCTTGGCGCGGTCGGTAATCGATGGGTCGAAACCCAACGCCTTGTCGAGTGAGGCTTGGCCCACGGCTTCGCGCATGGCGCTTTCGCTGACCTGCTTCAACGTCTCTTCCACATCCTTGACCTTGAACAAATATTTCATGGCGTCGGGTTGGGTGTATTGAACCGCCGAATTGACTTCGACCAGATTGGTGTCGGCAGTGAGCATGCGGGCATCGTCCGGTACGCTGTACTGCTGCGACACATTAACGATGTGCTTGGTCTCGATCGGCCAAGGCAGATGCCAGTTATAGCCGGGTCCGGTGATTTGCGTAAATTTGCCGAAACGCAAGATGACCGCTCGTTCCTGGGCATCGACCCGATACAGGCCGCTACCTACCCACAGGGCGATGATCACCACCAAAATGCTCGTCAGGCCACGATTGAAGCCCGCGCTTTGATTGCCGCCCAAACCGCCGCCGCCACCGCCGCGTCCAAACAGCGCACTTAAGCGCCGCTGAAAGTTGCGCAACACGTCGTCGAGATCGTTTTGCGCTTGCTGCGGGCGATTCCACGGATTGCGTTTTTCGCCGTTCGGTTCGTTCCAAGCCATGAGGGATGCCTAGTTATAAGTAGCCGCGCATTCTAACAGCCGACCTGTCACTCACAAGGCGCTTATGCCACGCGTTTCTCGCGCAGGACTTCCCTAACACCTTTTGCTCCTAGCAACTTGGCGACTTCAGTCAGGTCCAGCTCGACCTCCATGTCCCAACTGCCGTCCTCACATTGTCGCTCGGAACGCACCGCATTGCGCGTGTAAAGCTCCGAACGGACCGCAGCGGCCGCCAATTCCAAATGCAAGGTGCGGCGTACTTGGTTCGGCCGCACGGCATGCGCCACGGCGTCGCGCAGCTTGTCCAAGCCCTGCCCGCTGACGGCCGAGGCCCACACCTGCGTCGCCACCTGATCCGGCCCCAACACCACGCGCGGCGCATCGCCGCTGACGTCAATCTTGTTAAATACCAACAGTTCACGGATATCGCCGGCGCCGATGCCGCGGAGCACCTCGCGCACCTGCGCAATGCGCTCATCACGCAACGGATCGCTGGCGTCCACGACATGAAGCAGCAGGTCCGCTTCGCGGGCCTCCTGCAGTGTGGATCGAAATGCGGCCACTAATTCATGCGGTAGTTGCCGAACGAATCCCACGGTGTCAGCCAATACAACCTCGCCCACAGCGTCGAGTTCCACCCGTCGCACCGTCGGATCCAAGGTGGCGAACAGCTGATCGGCGACATAGGTCGATGATCCGGTCAACGCATTGAACAGGGTTGATTTGCCCGCGTTGGTATATCCCACGAGCGCGACGGTGGGCACGGGTACCTCGCGGCGTACATGCCGCCCCGTATCGCGCTGGCGGTCCAGCTTCTCCAGCCGCGAGCGCAGAGTCTTGATGCGCTTGGCGATCAATCGCCGGTCAGTTTCCAACTGGGTTTCGCCAGGGCCGCGCAGACCGATTCCGCCTTTTTGACGTTCCAAGTGGGTCCATCCGCGCGTCAAACGCGACGCCAGGTGGGACAGCTGCGCCAACTCCACTTGCAGCTTGCCTTCGAAGCTGCGCGCGCGCTGCGCAAAGATGTCTAAAATCAACCCATTACGATCTAATACTCGACGGCCAGTAAGCTTTTCGAGGTTGCGCTCTTGACTGGGGGTGAGGGTCTGATCGACCAAAATGAGGTCTGCATGATGCTCCTCGGCAAAGACACGGATCTCTTCCGCCTTTCCCGAGCCCACAAAATACTTAGGATCCGGCTTCGCCCGGTTGGCGAACACTGCGCCTACACTGATGGTGCCGGCTGATGCGGCCAGCGCCGCAAATTCAGCCGAGTCGTTCGGATCCACCGGATCGCCAATACCAACCCCAACGAGAACGGCGCGTTCGCCGCCCTGGGGACGCTCAAACAACTGCAGAGCGGTGCTCACTCATTCAACGATGGCCGGTTCCGTCACTTCGCCGTCCTCACCCGTCGGCAGCCGTACGTTGCGCGCCGGAACTACCGTCGAGATGGCATGTTTGTAAACCATCTGGCTGACGCTATTTCTGAGCAAGACCACGAACTGGTCGAATGAATCGATCTGTCCCTGCAGCTTGATGCCGTTGACCAGATAAATCGAGACTGGCACTCGTTCTTTGCGCAGGGCGTTGAGAAATGGATCCTGCAGTGACTGGCCACGGGCCATGGGGGAACTCCTTATTTTTAGTGTCATTTGTATTGCCGTGCCACTTCCATGCGTCACGAGGCAGATACCCAAATAATGCTAGCACAGCGCCATGACCCTCGTTAAACCGTTGGCCACTTTGTAAATCCGCCCTCGGACAGTGCATCCAAGACTCTGTGTGCAACCTCGGGATGCATAGCGTCAAACCACTGCGCCTGAGTGCGTTTGCGCAACCACGTCAACTGCCGCTTGGCCAGTTGTCGCGTCGCGACAATTGCGAGCTGAGAGGCATCGTCTAACCCTATTTCTCCCGCTAAGTGTTGCCACATCTGTCGATATCCGACCGCACGCATGGACGGATGTTCCGCGGTTAAATCGTCCCGCGCAAAAAGATCCGCCACCTCGGCGCACAATCCACTTTCCAGCATTCGCTGGAATCGCACTTCGATTCTATGGTGTAAATCACCTCGTTCAAGGGGAGCAAGGACAATTTCTTTGACGTTCACGTCAGCGAACGCCGACACGCGCGACTGTTGCAGAATTGAAATCGGTTTTCCGGTGATATGGAACACTTCGAGTGCACGCTGGATGCGCTGCGGATCATTGGCGTGAATGCGCTGCGCAGCAATCGGATCCACCGCGGCCAACTCGTGATGCACCGCCGCCCAGCCCTGCTTCGCTGCCTGCGCATCGATGCGGGCACGAACCGCCAAATCGGCCGCCGGCAGTTCGGCGATACCCTCGCTCAAGGCATGGAAATACAGCATGGTTCCGCCAACCAGCAACGGCAGCCGGCCGCGCTCCCAGCTGGCTTGCATCGCGGCCTGCGCATCGAGGATGAAGTCCCCCGCCGAATAGCCCTGCACGGGATCGCGAATATCCAGAAGGTGGTGCCTCACCCGGGCGCGCGTGGCGAGATCCGGCTTCGCCGTGCCGATATCCATACCCCGGTACACCTGGGCCGAATCGACGCTGATGATCTCCACCGGCAGCCGCTGCGCCAACTGAAGTGCGACGTCGGATTTGCCGGATCCCGTGGGTCCCATCAGCAAAACCGCGCGGCGCGGTGTAGGGGATAACGGCACTACCGACCGCGCAGGAACAACCGATCGAGATCTTGCAGCGATAACCTCACCCACGTGGGCCGGCCGTGGTTGCATTGATCGGCGCGCTCGGTCCCCTCCATTTCCCGTAACAGGGCATTCATTTCCGGCACTGTTAAATTGCGTTGCGCTCGAACCGCCGCGTGACAGGCCATGGTGCCGAGCAAATGATTGATGGCTTCCTCGACGCGGCGTGAATGGCCATGCTCGAGCAGATCCGACAACACGTCGCGCACCACGTTGCCCGGATCACGCCCGGCGAGCAGCGAGGGGATGGCGCGTAAGGCCAGTTGATCGGGCCCCATCCGCGACACCTGAAACCCCAAGCGGGAAAATTCTTCTTGATGCTCCTCGGCGAGGTCGGCCTGCGCAGGCGTAACCTGCAGGACCTCCGGCATGAGTAATTGTTGTTGCGCGGTGTCCCCCGCGAGCAGCTTTTTCATGCTTTCGTACATTACGCGCTCATGCGCGGCATGCATGTCGACCAGCACCATGCCATCGCCGGATTGAGCGAGGATGTAAACGCCATGCAATTGCGCAATGGCATAGCCCAGCGGCGCTGCTTGCTGATCAGGCAGCGCACTCTCATGTACATGCGCAACCGAGCCGCCCACGAATTCCCGGTAAGCATCAGAAGATCCGACCGGGCGTGGCTCGGGTAGACTAAACCGGGATTGCGTGAAGCCCAGGCCTGCCGTGCCCGTGAGCCAGTCTGCAGACGCGCTGCCCGTCGAGTCGCTGCGCGGACGGGTGTCCGCCAACACCTTCTCGAGCGTGCGAAACACAAAATCATGCACACGGCGCGAGTCGCGAAAGCGGACCTCGAGCTTTTGCGGGTGGGCGTTGACATCGACCGACGCGGGATCCATCTCCAGATACAACAGGTATGCGCTGAAGCGACCATGAAACATCACATCCTGATAGGCCAGCCGTGCCGCACTGCCGAGCAGCTTGTCGCGCACGAAGCGATTGTTCAGGTAAGCAAATTGCAAATCGGATTGGCTGCGCGAGAATGTCGGCAGCGCCAGCCATCCCGACAGCCGCAAACTCTCGGTTTGATGGTTCAACTCGATCACATGCGCCGCAAATTCCTCGCCGCAGATGCGCGCAACACGCTCCAGCCGTTGCACGGCGGTGTCCGCCACCGGCAGCATCCAGATCGATTTGCCGTTGTGCGCCAGCGAGAAGCCCACCTCGAAGCGCGACAGCGCAAGGCGCTCCAGCATGCGGACGATGTGCTGGTATTCGGTGTTCTCGGTGCGCAGGAACTTACGCCGCGCCGGCACATTGAAAAATAAATCGCGCACCTCGACTCGAGTTCCTATCGGATGGGACGCCGGCGCCACCGCGCCGATCTGTCCATCGCGGACCTGCACGGTCCACGCATGCGCCGCGCTCGACGGGCGCGAGACAATGGATAAACGCGATACCGAGGCAATGCTCGGCAAGGCTTCACCGCGAAAGCCCAAGGTGGCGACGCTTTCCAGATCCTGTAGCGAGGCAATTTTACTGGTGGCGTGGCGCGCCAAGGCCATGGGTAATTCATGCGCCTCGATGCCCAGGCCGTCGTCGCGCACACCTATGAGTCCCAAACCGCCACGCTCCAACTCCACGTCGATGCGCGTGGCACCGGCATCGAGCGCATTTTCCACCAGCTCTTTGACCACCGACGCCGGGCGCTCGATCACCTCGCCGGCAGCGATTTGACTAATGAGAGTGTCGGAAAGCAGTTGAATGGACAATGGCGACCTCGGGCGTCGCGCATTTTCGCATAAATCCGCTTAGAAGCCGGCGCCGCCCGCGGCTGCGGTGATCGGATGCGCGGCGCCGGCGGCCAGTTGCGCAACTCGCGTGCCCGCCGGCGGATTGGCATAGAAGTAATCATGCACGCCGCGATGAATCGCCGCAGCGAGCTTGGCCTGCTGCAGCGGGGTTCGCAGACGCATCTCTTCTTCCGGATTCGAGATATAGGCGGTTTCCACCAGCATGGAGGGAATGTCGGGTGACTTCAGCACCATGAAACGCGCCTGCTGCACTTCGTGCTTTCGGACCTCGCCCGCCAAGTTCAGCTGGTGCAACACCCGTTCCGCGGCCACTTGACTGGCGCTCAAACTGGCAGACTGCGACAAGTCCAACAACACCGAGGCCAACACATCGTCCTTATCATCCAATGACACGCCGCCGATCAAGTCCGACGCGTTCTCGCGCTCCGCCAACCATCGCGACGCTTCATCCGTCGCTCCGCGGGGCGAAAGGATGTATACGGATGAGCCATCGATGCTGCGATCGCGGATCGAATCCGCATGGATGGAGACAAATAAATCGGCTTGCTGCGCGCGGGCGCGGCGCATGCGGTCGCGCAGCGGCACGAAGTAATCGCCATTGCGGGTCAACACCGCTTTCATACCTGGCTCAGCGTTGATCTTGGTGGACAATTCACGGGCAATGGCCAGCACGATGTCCTTCTCGCGCGTGCCGTTCTTGCCGATCGCACCGGGGTCCTCCCCACCATGGCCTGCATCCAAGGCGATCACCAAGTCACGCGCCTGCGCGGGCGCATGTTTGGCCCTGACGGCTTTTTCCGGCGCGCCGGCGCCGAAATCGACCACCAAGCGGTAGCCGTATTGATTGTTCGGCTGTGTGAGAAAGCTCTTGGCGGAAATCGGTCGCGACAAATCCATGACCACGCGCAGTTCGCCGTTGGGTCGGTGCCCGAGTCGCACGGACTTGACCAGGCCGGCGCCCGCCACGGCGTCGCGCACACCCTTGGCCAAACGCGCTCCGGGCACATCGAGAACCACCCGTTCCGGATAATGCAGCATCAACAAGCTGTGCTGCGCGCTGCCGGATAAATCCAATACCACACGGGTGCTTTCAGGACTGGCCCATACGCGAACCTCGCGCACATCGACCGCCTGCGCGCTCGCGCACACGCCAAGCGCCAGCAGCACTCCGAACCAATATCGCGGTGAAAAGATCCCCATGGCGCAATAAGTTAACGCCCATCGAAAAGTTTTTTCAAGTTAAATTAGATACATAGGGACTTAAGCTGTCGTCCTGCAGTAGCTTTGAGGTCCAAGCAAGGCCTAATGCCGTCTGGGGTCGCAGTGACACGCGACGCGCCGCGTCGTCATAGGCCAGCTCGATCGCTAGGTCGGCACTTGGAATGACGCCCTGCCCTTTTTCAGGCCATTCAATCAATAGGAGGCTGCCTGGTCCGGCTAAATCGCGAATCCCGAGTTCCTCGACCTCGCCCAAGGACTGCACCCGATACAGATCGATGTGCAAGCAGGTCAGCGCAGGCAGCACGTAGCTGTCGATCAAGGTGTAAGTCGGGCTGCGCACCTTTCCCGCGACCCCTAAGGCATGCAGCAAGCTGCGCACAGTCGTGGTCTTACCGCTTCCCAGCTCGCCCTGTAAGTACACCACGGCTCCGCCGGCGCTGGTGCTGGGGAGCGCTACCGCCAGGGAGCGCCCCAGGGTCTCGGTTGCATCGGCGTCGGGCAGCTTAAATTCCAAAGAGACGGCAACCATTGGATTCCTTTGCGGGCGGGCATCCCGGGTCATTATAGTGACCGCCCGCCGTATGACTGCTGACCTCGCCCATATCGACCCCAACGCCCTGGTGGCCCAGCTCAAGCTGTGGGCGCAAGAGCTGGGTTTCTCAGCACTGGGCGTAACCCATGTCGACCTGGCCCAGGATGAGCCCTTCTTCGTCGAGTGGCTCGAGGCAGGCTTCAACGGCGAAATGGGCTACATGTCGCGCCACGGCCTGAAGCGCACCCGCCCGGCGGAGTTGATTCCAGGCACGGTCAGCTGCGTCAGTGTGCGCATGGATTATTGGCCCCAAGAGCCGGCCGATGCGCAAGATATCCTGGGCGACGGCACTCTGGCTTATGTGTCTCGGTATGCCGTGGGACGCGACTATCACAAGGTCCTGCGCGCCAAGCTGCAAGCTTTATGCGACCGCGCCGAAGGGTTGGTCGGCCCGCTCGGCCATCGGGTGTTCACCGACAGCGCACCGGTCTTGGAAAAAGCCTTGGCGCGAAATGCAGGCTTGGGATGGATTGGCAAGCACACCAACCTGATCGACCGAAACTCCGGGTCGTATTTTTTCTTAGGGGAGATTTTTCTCGATCTCAAGTTACCGATCGACGCGCCCGCCACCGCACATTGCGGCACGTGTACCGCATGCATGCCGGCCTGTCCGACGGGAGCCATCGTCGGGCCCTATCGCCTCGATGCCCGGCGCTGCATTTCCTATCTCACCATCGAACTGCAAGGCGCCATTCCGCTGGAATTTCGCCGCGCCATCGGCAACCGCATCTATGGCTGCGATGACTGCCAGCTCGCCTGCCCGTGGAATAAATTTGCCAAGCCCACTGCCGAGAAAGACTTCGCCGTGCGTCACGGTCTGGATCACGCCGCGCTCACCGCCTTGTTCGCCTGGAGCGAGGCTGAATTTTTGGAGAAGACCGCCGGCAGTGCGATACGACGCATCGGCTATGAACGCTGGTTGCGCAACATCGCCATCGCCTTGGGCAATGCGCCGACCACGCCTGAACTGTTGGGCGCGCTGGCCGCGCGCGCCGAGCATCCTTCCGCGGTGGTGCGTGAGCACGTGCAGTGGGCACAGGCCCAGCACCTGGTCCCCGCTCCTTAGCCAGGCAACAAGCTGCTGCCTACGGGATTGAAGAAATGCCGGCCGCGCCGTGCTTTGGTGATCTCGGCAAACAATTGTTGATAGTCGCCATCGTTATTCACCGGATCGATGGCCGCCGAATTGACGATGAGCAGCGGCGCGGCATCGAAGCTGTGAAAGAAACGTGCATAGGCCTGGGTGAGTTTGTCCAAGTAGGAACGCTCAATGGATTGCTCGTAGCGAATGCCGCGCTTGGCAATCCTATCCACCAGCACATCGACAGGCGCCTGAAGGTACACCACCAGATCGGGTTTCGGCGCATCCACCACGACACGCTCATACACCTTCTCGTACAGCGCGTATTCCGCATCATCCAAGGTCACGCGCGCGAACAATCGGTCCTTGTCCAATAGATAATCAGCCACGCGCACGGCGCCAAACAAATCCTCTTGACGAACATCCTCGAGTTGACGCGCACGCTGAAATAGAAAAAACAGTTGCGTTTGAAACGCGGCGGCGCGGGGATTCTTGTAGAAACGCTCCAGAAACGGATTTTGATCCGCCTGCTCCAACACCAATTGACCGCCCAGCGATTGACTCAAGCGGCGCGCCAAACTCGTCTTACCCACGCCAATAGGGCCTTCGATGACGATGAATTTATGCGGGACTGTCACTGTCATGGAGGACTCTACTGCAACACCGACAGGCCGGTATCGCCGGCGGCGTTTTTGAGCGCCAACACCACGCCATGGCCGGGAATCGTGAGCGTCGGGGCGATGTCCGCCAAAGGATACAGGACGAAGTTGCGACTCGACACTCCGGGATGCGGCAGCGACAAACCCGGCTCTTCCATCCTCGAACCCACCATCCAAATCAAGTCGAGATCAATGATGCGCGGCCCCCAGCGCTCGCCGCGATCGCGCCCCATGCGGCGCTCGATGTCGAGCAACGCATCGAGCAGCTCGCGCGGCGTCAGGCGTGTCACGAAACCGGCGACCGCGTTGACGAACTCGGGTTGATCTTGCGGGCCCATGGGAGCGCTGCGGTACAAAGGCGACGCCAGAACCGAGTGAACGGCTGCAAGCTCGCTCAAGCGCTTGAGGGCATCAAGCACTTGGGCGCGTGGGTTGTTAAGGTTGCTGCCGATCGCCGCGTAGGCCGCGCGCCACAGGACCTCCATCACTTAAGAACGGGCCGCCCCACCGCGGCGACGGCGGCGTCGGCGTCGGCCGGGTGCGGGCGCGCCGCTGTCTGAGGAAACCGGATCGGCCGGTCGCGCCTGCACCAAAGCCACCCGCTCTTCTTGCGGCATCACTTGAATGTCGGTCCACCACTTGGCGAGTTCAGGATCGGCGACCCCGACTGATGCACGCAGCAGCAGGAAATCGTACGCGGCGCGAAAGCGCGGATGTTGCAACAGGCTCAAGGCCTTGACGCCGCTGCGGCGAGCAAACCGCGGCTGCAGCATCAGTAGTTCACGCATCGGCACACCGAAGCGGCGCGGGATGGCCACTCTCGATTGCTGAGTGCGCAACACCGCATCGCAGGCCTGCATCAGCACCGTCATATCCGGCGAGGCGCCCGCCTGCCGTTCGTTCAACTCACGCAGCAATGCGCTCCACAACAACACGGCGAACAGGAACGTCGGCGTGACTGCTTTGTCCGCAGCGATCCGCTCATCGGTGTTCTTCAGCCCGAGTTCCAGCATTTCGCGGGCGTAGGCATAGGGCGGCATGTCGAACGCAGCGGCCGACTGGGGAAACAAATGCTGAAACAAGCCGTAATGCTGCAGCAGTTCGAACGAGCGCGCTCCGTAGCCCGATAAAAACAATTTCAAGACTTCGTCGAACAGGCGCGCCGGCGGCACCCCGTCCAACAAATAGGCCAGGGCCTTGATGGGTTTTTCGGTTTTCTCTTCGATGGAGAAGTTGAGCTTGGCCGCGAAACGCACCGCGCGCAGCATCCGCACGGGGTCTTCGCGATAGCGGGTCTCCGGATCCCCGATCATGGTCAGGCGGCGTTCTTTCACATCGCGCACGCCTCCCACGAAATCCCAGATCGAGAAATCTTCGATGCTGTAATACAGGCCATTGCAGGCAAAGTCGCGCCGCCAGACATCCTCTTCGATGGTGCCGTACATGTTGTCGCGCAGGATTCGCCCCGTCTGATCGAAGGCACGATGCTCCGAATCCGTGGGCGGTTGGTAGTCCGGCGTGCCGACATTGCCGTTGATATCGCCGTTTTCATCTTCCGCTTCAATTCCTTCGACTTCCGGGTCCTCGACCTCGGCATCCTCGCGTTCCGGGGCGGCGGCGGCTCGAAAAGTGGCTACTTCGATGATTTCCTGACCAAAGTGCACATGCGCCAGCCTGAAGCGGCGTCCGATCAGGCGGCAATTGCGAAACAGGTGGCGTACATCCTCCGGCAGCGCATTGGTCGCGACATCGAAGTCCTTGGGACGGATGCCGAGCAGCAGATCGCGCACCGCCCCACCGACCAAAAAGCCTTGATAACCCGCCTCTTTGAGGCGGTATAGGACCTTGAGTGCGTTGGGCGAGATCGCGGCGCGCGATATCGTGTGCTCAGACCGAGGAATGATTAATGGGGGTGCAGGTGTCGACAATGAGTTCTAAAACCGGGTTTCGCTTGAGTCCAAAAAATTGGCCCGTATACTACCAGCCCTCCGGGGTACAGGCGCCCCGAGTTCTGCAAGTCCGCTCCCTTCGTCTAGAGGCCTAGGACACGGCCCTCTCAAGGCCGGTACGCGGGTTCGAATCCCGCAGGGAGCGCCATAATCAATGGGTTACGGTACTGATGGCCATCGATCCGCTTGAACTATGGCACAAACTTGCTGCACAGCGCGATACCGGCGCCCTCGATTCGCTGCTGGCCGATGAGGCCATCTTCTTCTCGCCGGTCGTGCACACACCGCAGCGGGGCAAGGCCATCACCAAAAAATATTTGGCCGCGGCCTTGTCTGTCTTCTACAACGAAACCTTCCGCTACGTCCGCGAACTGAGGTCAGAGCGCGATGCGGTGCTCGAGTTCGAGCTGATCCTCGATGGCATCGCGGTCAATGGCGTGGACATGCTGCGGTGGAATGATTCGGGTCAGGTGACCGAATTCAAAGTGATGCTGCGACCGCTGAAGGCGATCAACCTCATTCATCAGAAGATGGGCGCCCTGCTTGCCGCGAGCGGGCCGCTTTAATTACTGCTTGGCGATGACCGCGGTGTCGCGCCGATTGGCGGCATTCATATAGCTGGGATCTTTCGCGTCGATACAAACGAAGGTCAGATCCTCCGCCTTGGGCGACCAGGCGTGCTCAGCCGTTTCGATCGACTGGCGGAACAACAATTGCTTGCCTTGAGTACCGCAATATTCATTGGCCGCGGTGAGCGCCTTTAGATTCGTATCCGCTTGCGTCTCATAACGCGCTCCCGTGGTGTGCACGTGATAGGCATCATCGTTGACCGGCGTCACCGCCTCACGAGTCGCTGCGCAACCGGAAAGGCTGGCGAGTGCGATCAATCCTAACAGCGTGTGCAACGTACCCTGGCGCATGAGGTAACTCCTTGTTGCCGGCACCTTAACGCTCCTCGTGCCAGTCGCCTGTGATGCGCATCACGACCGATGCGCACCACAGTAACTGCGGTTTGATTATGTCTACTTCAAGCTCACGCAGGCCCGATAGACGTTGACGGTGGAGAGCACTGTCGCCACCGACTGCACTTTGACCGAGACCTCATCGAACGGCTTGGTGGTCGTGAATCCCACGTATCCGGCGTTGGCGCCCACCGAGAGCAATCCCAGCGCCTGCAACTTGAGCAGATTGTTCGACGTCGTTGCCGTCTCCTGCAAAGAGCCGTGCAAGTACGTCGCCAGACTTACATTGCTCAACAACGACAGACTCAACGCTGAACCGCCATCAGACAACATGAAGCCTGCCTGACGTCCCGCAGGGAAGGACGTCGCGGTATCGGTGACGGTCAGCGCAACACCCTCGCCAAGCAATCCGAGCGGCGTTGTAATGACGGAGGGTGCCGTGGTCGAGCCGACGATGACATTGCCAAGCCCGGTGACGCCGCAGCCCAAGCAGAGCAGATCGATGGTGTCGCCACTCGTGGCTGCCGGCGATAACAGCGCCGTCGTGGGGATACCGGGTATGCCGCAGTCATCGCTCGATGAGGAGATCACGGTGACTTGTACCGTGCCGCCACCGCTGCCGCCCAGGCCAGAACAGGTCAAGGTGTAGGCGTAGATGCCTGGGATGGCAATGCCCGGGATGGAAACGCCGCTGCTATTAATCGGCTTGGCGCCGCTCCAGCCATCGGAGCCCGTCCCGCCGCTGGCCACGCAAGCCAACGCATTGGTACTCGCCCACGACAAAGTGAACGGAGTGCCCGGCTGTACCTGGCCCGGATTGTTACCGTTAACGTTCAACGTGACCGTGGGCTGCCCCACTGCTGCCGGATTGACCGTGACCGTGGCCGTGCTGGCCGTGCTCGAGCCACCCGCCCCGGTGCAGACCAGTGAGTAGGTGACCGTCGTCGCCGCGGGGTACGGACCTTCAATGGTACCGAGACTCGAAGTGCCTACCGTACCCGGCCAGGAATCCGAGCCGGTGCCGCCGCTCGCCGTACAGGAACTTGCGCCGCTGCTGATCCAAGCCAGAGATGAGGTCTGTCCCACGGTGACCACGCTCGGCACTGCCGTGAACGAAACGATGGTCGCTGCCGGCGTGGCACTGTCCACAGTGACACTGGTCGACATCGGCGCGCTGGCGCCGCCAGGGCCGGTGCAATTCAGCGTGTACACGTACGTGCCTGCCGTGTTCAGAGGTCCAACCATCGTGACCACGCTGCTGGTGGGTTCTGAGCCCGCCCAACCATCGGAGCCGGTGCCGCCGCTTGCCGTACAAGCGCTGGCGCCACTGGTGACCCAGGTCATCAACACCGATTGTCCGGTGAGCACCGTGCTCGGCGTCGCGACCAGAGAAACGATGGTGGCCGGTGGCGGCGCGCTGGTCACCGTCACGGTCTGGGTCAACGTCTGGCTGCTGCCGCCGCTGCCATCGCAGCTCAACGTGTAGTTGAAGACGCCCGGCGCGGTGTAAGGACCGATCACCGTACCCAAGCCAACGGGGGTATGTGCAACCGCCCAACCATCGCTACCCGTGCCACCGCCGCCGGCGCACGTCGTTGACATGACGCTGTCCCAAGTCAGCAAGGTCGATTGACCTGTCTGCACCGCGGTCGGCGTGGCAACAAAGGCGATCAGGGTCGCGGGCAGCGGCGCATCGGCCACGTTGACGGTGACAGTATTGGTGGTGGATCCGCCCGGACCGGTGCAAGTCAGCGTGTAATTGTAGGCGCCGGCCGGAGAAATCGGCCCAACGGTCTTAGCCACGCCGATCGTGCCCACCGATCCAGACCAGCCATCAGCACCGGTACCGCCGCTTGCCATGCAACCCGTGGCGTTGAGCGCCGTCCAAGTCAAGGTCGTCGAACCTCCGGTGGTCACGTCGGTGGGAAGCGCATTGAACACACCAATCACGGGAAGGACCGGTGCCGCCACGACATTGATGCTGACGGAACTCGGCGAACTGGTGCCGCCGGGACCGGAACAGGTCAACGTGAAGATGTAATTGCCCGGATTGTTGAGCGGACCGATCACCGTGGCGAGGCTGTTGGTCGGCATCGTGCCAGTCCAGGTATCCGATCCGGTCCCGCCGCTGGCGTTACAGGTGCTGGCACTGGTGCTCGCCCAACTGAGTGAGGTGCTCGAGCCCGCGACCACGGTGCTGGGTAATGCGTTGAAGGCGGCGATGGCCGCGGGCGGAGGCGGCGCGCTGCTGACGTTGACGACGACCGAACTCGGCGTGCCCGGCCCTCCAGCACCTGAGCAGGTCAATGTGTAGGTGTAGCTGCCGGCAACGGTGATGGCGCCGGTGTTGAAGCCCAGACTCGCAGTACCGACGGACCCCGTCCAACCATCCGAACCCGTGCCGCCGCTAGCCGTGCACGAAGTCGCATTCACGCTGGCCCAAGACAACGAGGCGGACTGACCGGTCTGAATGCTCGCCGGCAATGCATTGAACGCCGTCACGGTGGGCGTCGTAGGCACCAACGGAAGTACGTTCAACACCACCGAGCTCGAGGGCCCCGTGCCGCCGGCACCCGTGCAGGTCAGCGTGTAGGTATACGTGCCCGGCAACAGAATCAGACCCGTGCTGGTGCCGCTGCTGGCGGTGCCGACAGAGCCGGTCCAGCCATCGAGACCCGTTCCGCCCGTCGCGTTACAAGTGTTTGCTCCGCTGCTGGTCCAGGAAAGCGTCGCGGCCTGCAGCACTTGAATCGTGGTGGACGGCGTGATGGAGAATGAGGTCACCACAGCCGGTGGTTGATTCGAACTCTGCGCGGTGACGTTGACCGATTGCGGCGCGCCGGTGCCGCCGAGCCCGCTGCATATCAATGTGTAAGTCCAGGTGCCCGCGGGAATCGGACCCACGGAGTAACCGGTACTGACGATCGGAACCGAGCCGCTCCATCCGTCAGCGCCGCTGCCGCCGCTCGCCGTACAGGCTGTTGCGCCGATCGCCACCCATTGCAGCGATGTGGATCCGCCGTTGAGCACGGTGGTCGGGTTCGCGGAAAGAATCGTGACGATGGGTAACGCGGGCGTCACGAGCACCGTGGCGCTGCCGAGTGCACTGCCGCTTGCGCCGGTGCACGTGAGTGCATAGGTATAGAGTCCCGGCGTCGTGAGCGTACCGGTGCTGACATTCGAGCCGATGACCGGCTGGGTGCCGCTCCAAGATCCGGATGCGACGCAAGAATCCGCGTTCTGCGAAGTCCAAGTGAGCGCCGCTGCATTGCCCGCGACCACGACCGCAGGCGTCGCATCGACGACCACCGTCACCAAAGGAGGCAACGCACCGACGATGAGGGTCAGTGTCTTGGCCGCGCTGCCGCCCGCTCCGCTGCAGGTCAGTGTGTACGAGTAAATTCCCGCAGTGGTGGTGGGCCCAATGACCAAGCCGGTGCTCGAGGTAGGTTCAGCCCCACTCCAACCATCGGAGCCATTACCGCCGCTCGCGGCGCAGGCCGTTGCATTGGTGCTGCTCCAGGTGAAATTCGCGGTTTGACCCAACTGGATCACGCTCGGCGTTGATGAGAAGGTCACGGTGGGGGCCGAGACCGGCGCGGTCGTGGCGACTGACAGCACGCGCGTTTGCGACGTGCTGCCGCCTGGCCCTACACAAGTGAGGTTGTAGATGTATTGACCGGTCGTCGTGATGGGGCCGGTGTTGAAGCCCGCATCGCTGTTAACCGCTTGATTGCCCTGCCAGCCTTCAGAACCGGTGCCACCGCTGCCAGTGCAAGTTGTGGCATTGGCGGTCGACCACACCAGGAGCGCCGAAGCACCGGGTTGCATAGAGGCCGGATAAATATCCAACGTCAATACCGGCGCAGGCACCGCGCCGACGGTGATCGTCTGGCTGGTGGAAACACTGCCGCCGGTACCCACACAGGTGACACCGTAGGTATAGGTACCCGGTTGAGTGAAGGGTCCGAGCGTAACGCTGCTGTCGAGTGCAACCGACCCGCTCCAAGCGCCGGTCGCGATACACTTGCTGGCATCTTCGGTGGCCCAGCTGGCATCGGTCGTCTGGCCTTCTTTGAGCGTCATCGGATCTAACACCAGCACCGCAACGGGCTTATCAACTGCGGCAATGCTCGTGGTGCCGCTGCTGCTGGGCGGGCTGTTGGCTGAACAGGCGAATAATGCCGCCAGCGCTAGGACAACCAGCGGGCCTGCCAAAATTCTTGTAGTGACTTTCATAATTCTTTCCCGCTTGGCTCTATTGCGACAAAATGTTGAGTTCAACGCGGCGATTGCGCTGGCTATCTAATTCGGTTCGTTCCGGATCGACGAGCAAGCGCGTCTTGCCATAACCGTGCGCGATGACCTGTTCGCTGTGCGCGCCTTTCGAAACGAGGTATTCGCGCACCGATTCGGCGCGCCGCTGTGACAGCGCCATATTGGCCGTGGCATTGCCGACGCTATCGGTATGCCCTGCAATCTCGGTTTGCAGACTAGGCTGCCCGCGGTAGGCTTTGGCGACCCGATCCAAGATGCGCATCGCTTCGGGTGTCAGCCGCGAATCGTTGAACCGGAAGTTAACGCCTTCCAAAGCAATCGACTGACCCGCGAGGGCGCATCCAGTGGCATCGACCTTCAAGCCTCGCGGCGTGTCGGGACACAGGTCATGGTCATCACTCACACCGTCGCCGTCTGAATCACGAAACGGCACAACGGCCACCACCACGGGCGGCGGCGGCGCAGCAGGCTCGCGAATCACTTCGTGAATGACCTCCGCCTGGGTGTGTCGAATTTCGATGCGATGCTCGACACTGCCCAATGGGATATCAACACCCGCCAGCAGGCGCGGCTCTGCATGACCGCCTTCGTGGAAATCGTGCACGTACCTCGCGTCCACCCGAAATCGAATGCCGGTTTTCATGATGGTCGGGGTCACAAGTCCTACTCCCGCCTCGACCAACGGCGCGAATCCCTGATGACTACTGGGATAGAAATCGTCATACGCGCCGCCGGCGCCGATCAGAACGAAGGGCGTGAACAAACCCTGGCGCCGATCGCGCAGCTGCACGACCACATCGACCGTACCGCCGTATTGATATAAGTCGGTGCCGCCATCGACACCGGTTTCAAACACCGAGTCTTGCAGGTTCAATTCAGTCAACAGGTAGCGAGAGAATTCTCGGCCGAAAATGACCGAGCCGGTGGCACCGTGACCCACGGTTCCAATATCCCTGTCCGGAAAAACGGCGCCCGCTAACGTTGAAACATAACCCGGTCCGAAGGTTGTCACCGACTCATCCGCAACCGCGACCGCTGTCACAGATGCGAACGCAATAAGTCCGATGGTTTGTAAGATAAGTTTCATAAGCATGGCTTCTGGTTTGAATACTTGGAATTTTCCCTCGGGCCATAACAGCATCGGGACGCAAAGCGCATGAGTGCGCAGTTGGCACAACACCGGTGTTGCGGTGCATTCGTGGCGGAAATGAGTTTGTTTAAGGGCGCCGAGCGGCGCCGCCAGCGGCGCGTGAGAATCCAGTCACAATTGGGCTGCACCAGTGGATCGGCATTGCGCGCGACGTGCTCGCCGCCCGAACTGTCGGCGATGCCGTACGCTCAATGTTCGGAGCGCCGTGGGGTCTAAGGCAGCGCGACCCTCTTCTCAACACCCACACCAAATCGATACACATTCTGCCCACCTCGATATCCCGTCGTGATGAGGGCGCAAGTGGCTGCCGTGAGCACGAAGATAAACACCCACGTGGGACGTGAACGCTGCTCGGTCCCCGCGCCGCGCCACACTGCCAGCAGTATCAATGCCAGCGTCGTGAAGATGGCCCATTTTGCATGAGTCGATATGGATTCACGCGCGGCGGCGCTGACATCCAGGTCTAAGATCGCGCCCAGCCCAGTACCCAAGGTGATGAGCGCCGCGGCCGCACCCAGACACAAGTTCCACGTTCCGACGATGGCCACAATCGCCGCCCACTCCGGATTGCGCAGCAGGCGCGCGGCCAGCAGCAGCGCAGTCGCGGTGACGATCAGCGCCAGCGGAAAATGCACGATCATGGGATGCAAATGCATGCGTTAAACCTTCTTGTCCCAATACGATTTCAATTGCTGCAAAAATGGCCGGACGCCGCCAATCCGCAACATTCCGCCAATGCGGATCTGCAGCGTTAAGCGCCGGCGCACCCGGCTCACCCACTGAAATACCTCCTTATACTGACCGCGGCCTTGCGTTGAGTACGCAATCTTCAGCGCATCGCACATGATGGCTAACGGTAGCTTGTAGATACGCGATCGCGCCGCGAACGGATCGCGAACGCGTACGGCGAAGGAGCGGTCATTCATCAAGATCCAAGTGGCGAGCCGCTCCATCAGAAATATTTTCAATTGCACCGACTCGCTGCCGCGATACGTGGTGGTTTGGCGCAGTGCCTGTCCCAGTGGGTCATTGGGATCTTCCGCAATCTGGTACAACTGTTCGTTGAGCGCCAGCCAAGCCCGCCAGAAGCGCGGCTTGGCGAGGAAAAAATTCGAATGCACGGTATTGCGCGAATCCGACACCGAATCCTCGAGCGGCCGCGGTTGATGAGTGCGCAAGAAGAACTGCCTCGCCACCTCGAGCAGACCAGGATGCTCGGATTCTCCGTGCTCAAACACATTGAGAAAGAAGGCCGCATTGTGAATGCTGGGGCTTAGCAGTATGACCTCGGTGTGAGGTTCACAGTGCGCGACGAACTCCCGCACGTCCGCGGCATCTAGATTGGTTTTCTGCTTGAAGCGCGGCGACAAGAAACCATAGAAAGCTTCATCGTCCAACGCTTCGCGCAATAAAAAAGCGCGCATCGGCCAGTATTCAAACCAATCAGGACGCAAGTTGGCCGTGTTGTTCAGCGGCTCAAATCCCGGGTCCAGCATCTGATCGGATGAATAGTAGATCTGATAAATATGCATGGCCGGCATTTCAGTTCGACTCGGTCAGCGTCTCGAGCAAGGCGCGATAATGCTCGCGATACGCTTGCATCGAATAGCGCTGCTGCACATGCTCTCGGCCTTTCGCACCGAAGCGCGCCCGCAGCTCCGGCGAGGTAATTAGCTTCTCGAGACTTTGCTCCCATTGATCGACATTCACGGCATGAAAGCCGTTCACGCCATCGAGCACCGCTTCGGTGTTCGCGCCCACGGGCGAGGCGACACAGGGCAAGGCGGCTGCCATGTATTGCAGCAGCTTGAAGGCACACTTGCCGCGGCTCCACGCATCATCGGTCAACGGCATGATGCCAATGTGCGCACCCGCCAGCGACTGCGCCTCGGTGGCCGAACTCCAGTTCACTTTTTCAATGGCGACATCGGCCCAGTCGGGAAACTGAGAACAAATCACGCGCAGCAACAAGTGGGGGTAACGCTTGGTGAGGCGCGCCAGCGCGGGACGCACCATCTCCAAATACACCAAATTTTCCGGACTGCCGATCCACACGATGCGCGGCGGTTCATCAGGCCCTGCCGTGCTCGGCTGGTAGCAGGCCACATCAATCGAGGTGGGCAGCAACGCAATTTGCCGCGCCGAGGGCCGGGCGGCGGCGGCCAGCACCTCGTTGCCGGCGGCCACGGCGTCCACCCAACGACAAGTCGCGGCAAACTTCTTCTTGCGCCACACCGATTCGTCGGCCGGTTCGCCGAGGCGGCGTGGCTTGCGTACATAGATGGCATCGTCGATGTCGAATACCCGACGCCGGCTGAAGGCCGCCAGCAGCCGCGCTTCCAAGCCGCTTAACTTGATCTGGTGCAGCACGCACAGATCGGACCAACGCAGCAGATGTCTGAATTCCCAGGTGCGCAGTCCATACCGGCCGCTCGGAAATTGCTCCGTCCGGACCGACCACCCCGCAGCAGTCAATGGTTCGACCAACGTCTGCATGCGATGCCTGAAGGAGGGCTGATGCAGGCCGTATCCCAGTAACAGTGCGTTAGGCATTGACCAGCCCTTCGAGTGCGGCGAGGGCCACCTGCACGCCGTCGGCAAGCTTCAAGTCAGCGGCGCGCTGTGCCAATCGACGGCGCGCGGCTTCATCGTTCCATAGCTGGCTGGCGGCGGCGAGCATGCTGGCCGAGTCCAATGCGGCTTCGACGGCCACGGCCGCCTCCACGCAATGACGGATCCTCGCCGCCTGATCGTCGGCGATGGGAACCGCGACGCAGGCCGCACCGCAGGCGATGGCCTGCAACAGCGTCGAACCGCCGTTGGCGATGACCAGGCGCGCCTCGCGCAGCAGCTGTGCCAGTTCCGATTGCGGCAACGCCGGCAGCAGCTTCAGCGTGCCGCCCGGAGCGCGAGTGTGTATGTCCCCCGACTCGGAAGCGCCCACCATGACGCTCGGTATGCCTTGCGCGGCCAGTCCACGAGCGGTGAGCTCGAACTGCTTTACGGCGTCGCGGGCGCGGGGATGCCCAGTCCCGCCGCCCGGCACCAACAGCACGAAGCTCGCCGCCGCAAAAGGCGGCGCGCTCAGCGCACCGTGAGCTTGCGACAAGATGACATCGAGGAATCGAACCTTGACGCGCGGGTGCAGACGAAGCTTCAGCCGTTCAAAAAAATTCAAGCGGCCGGCAATGAACTCAGGATAGGCAATCCAATGCTCATCGATCAAATTGAGCCAGTGCCAGCGGAACGCCTTGCGCCGTTGCCGCGTCCGCGCGCTGATGTACACCACGCGCGCCCCGCCGCGACGGGCCGCGCGCAACTGCGCCGTGCGGCCTGCATTGTCGAATATCGCCACGGTCGGTTGAAAGCTGCGCATCAGCGCAATCACCGCCTTGCTATGAAAAGTGGGCGACGAAGGCAGCAAGGTGGCGGGAAATGGGACACTGGCGGCATAGGGAGCTTCTCGGCTCACCATGAAATGCAGCTGCGCCTTCGGCCATTGCGTCTGGCAGGCTCGCGCAATGGCCAAACTGCGCGCGTATTCGCCCATACCAAACGGTCCGGATACCGGCACGAACAAAATTCGCGGCTCAGTCCGGCTATCCAAAGGCCGTAAACCAACGATCGAGCACCAACAAGTACCAGGCCCTGCGAAATTCGCTGCTCACGGGCTGACGCAAAACGCCCAGCGCCATCAACCGTTTGACCGCATCTTGCAGCAGCGTCGGATTGCGCTTCAGCCATCGATGCACCGGCAATCCGAAGCCGGATTTCGGACGCTCCAAGTGTCCCGGGGGCAGCCTCGGCTCCATCAAACGCCGCACCAGCAGCTTGCCGCGGCGCGTCTGTTCGTCCACCAGCAAGTGCGGACTGACGCTCAACATGAATTCGACCAATCGGTGATCAAGCAACGGCGGGCGGACTTCGAGCGAATGCGCCATGCTGGTTCGATCCACCTTGGTCAGCAGGCCTTCCGCCAAATCGGTGTGCAGATCGAGCCAGCGCAGTTGCGTCAGCGGTTCCATGCCTTCGCGCCAGAACTGCCGGTAGAACCACAGGTAGTCGTAGTCCTTCTCGCGCCATCGATCGCCGAGCAGCGCATCGATTTGCTGGGCCGTCATGCCGCCGAGCGCCGCGGCATAAGCCGGCAGTCCCACATAGGCATGTCGCTGCATCGAGGATGCAAAGCGCGACAGCGGCGGCAAGTGTTGCGCCAGCGCGCGTTTCATGAAATTCGAGCGGGCGCCGATACGCGACCAATAGCGCGGATACCCGCAAAAAATCTCATCGCCGCCCTCGCCGCTCAACGCCACCGTCACTTCGCGGCGCGCAAACTGCGCCACCAGATAATTTGACCAGGCGGCACTGTCGCCGAAAGGCTCATCGAACATCGTGGGGATCAGGTCCAGCGCGTCTTCAAAGTCCGCATCGGGTGCCGTCATCTCCAGGTGTTTGGTGCCTAAGTGCTCGGCAGCAGCCCGCGCAGCCTGTGCCTCGGACCTTCCAGACTCAAATCCCAAGGTGTAGGTGTGCGGCTGATCCAAATAATAGGTGGTAAGCGCCGAATCCATGCCGCCGCTCAAGAACACGCCGACCGGCACGTCCGACAACGTATGTTCGGGCACGACCTCACGCAGCAGACCATCCATGTCTTCCAAAGTGCGCTCGGCACTGCGCTCGATCACTTCAGACGGCGCATCCCAAAAACGCTCGACGTTGAATTTTCCGTCGTGCCAGTGGAGCACATGGCCCGCGGGCAGCTTGGCAATGCCCCGATAAATGGTCTTGGGCGCGGGAATGTAGCCGTGAAACAAAAAATCGCGCACGGCACTGGGGTCAATCTCCGGTTTTCCCAGCAGCAGCAGCGATTTGAGTTCTGACGCAAAGGCGATGCCTTGCGGCAGCTGCCGGTAGTACAACGGTTTGATGCCCAGGCGATCGCGCGCCAACATCAGTCGCTTCGAGGCGCTGTCCCACAGCGCGAAGGCAAACATGCCGGCCACGCGCTGAAGTCCCGCGATCCCCTGCATCGCCACCAGGCGCAACAACACCTCCGTGTCCCCGGTGGAGGCCCACGGCCCGGGTAACGTGGGACGCAGCCGATCGTGGTTGTACAACTCGCCGTTATAGGTCAGCACCTGCGACTGGTAGCGCATGGGCTGCAAGCCGGCCTCGGTCAAATCCTGAATTGCAAGCCTACGGTGAGATAAGGCGGCGCCGGGTTCGCTCCAGACGCCTTCGCCATCGGGCCCGCGGTGCTTGAGAGCTTGCGCCATTTTTTGGGCGATTTCGGCGCTCGCGGAGGGTCCGATGATTCCGGCAATTCCACACATGGATGGCAGTCTAACGCGGCCCAAGTCGCGATGTACCGCTAGCCATCGGCGAACGGTTCGTTTAGGGTGCGCCCTG
>CAZZWE010000034.1:0-32879 GCA_964657675.1 uncultured Steroidobacteraceae bacterium | reverse complement strand
ACGGCTATGCCGGTAATCCACTTCGATCGATTGGCCCTGGGCCTAGTAGTCATCACCGTCGCCGTTCTCCTGTAAACTTCGAGTCCCGCCACCCATCAAGGCTAGAGAAGCGCATGCTTCCTAGCAAGTGTATATGAGCCTAAGGTTATGCGTCCGTTCACGGTTTTGATCGGCATCGTCCTGGGGTCCGCGGCCTCTACGACCTTCGGTTTAGGGACGGTGCTGATCGTATTCGCCGTACTGACTTTCGGCGGGACGCACCCTGACCTGGCGCAAGAAATGCCGCGGCTGCTGCTCAGCCTGGCGTCATTTGGAGTTTTGACAGCCGTTAGCGCCGGTAGTTTCGTCGGTCAGATCCGCGAGCGGCCCTGGCGTGGCTGGGCCCATTTAGCCACCATCGTTGCCCTGGGAATTGTAGTTTTGTTGTATTGGCCGCGCCGCAACTAAACTAGCGGCATGCACATCCATTTGCGACTTAAAGTTGGATTCCTGGCGCTTATGTTTATGGCCGGCTGTGCCTCACACCGCGAGCCGCCGCCTTCCGTGGAAATCGATGAGGGGCTGTATCGGGGCGCGCTGCGCACCCTGGCCGGCGACGATTTTCTAGGCCGCAAGCCGGGTTCGGCGGGAGAGGATAAGACCATCGCCTACCTGGTCGAATCCTTTCGCAAGATTGGACTTAAACCCGGCAATGGCGAGAGCTTCATTCAAACCGTGCCGCTGATCGAAACGATCACCGCGCCGGACGCCAGCCTGTCGTTCGCCGGGCAACGCGGGGTGCGTAGCCTGGCGCTTGGCAAGGATATGGTCATCTGGAGCGCAGGTTCTGCCTCGATGGCGCAGCTGCAGCGAAGCGATTTGGTGTTCGTCGGCTACGGCATCGTGGCGCCCGAGTACAACTGGAATGACTACGCCGACACCGATGTGCACGGCAAAACCGTGCTGGTGCTGGTTAATGACCCAGGCTTTGGGTCGAAGGATCCGACCGTCTTTAAAGGCGGCGCCATGACCCAGTATGGTCGTTGGGCCTACAAGATCGAAGAGGCCGCCCGTCAGGGTGCTTCCGGTGTATTGCTGGTCCACGACGCGCAGGCGTTTGGTTACAGTTGGAATGTGGTGCAAAACACCTGGATGGGGCCGCAATTCCATCGGCCAGCGGTGGCCGGCGCTCCTTCACCGCCCGTAGTCGAAGGATGGGTCACCCATGACTCGATGCGCGACCTGCTGGTCGATGCCGGCAGCGATTTTGCGGCCCTGAGCGCGGCAGCGGCACGGCCTGGATTTAAGGCCTTGAATCTGGGTATCAAAGTGGATGCGCAACTGCACAGTTCCAGCCGCGCTTTTAATTCCGCCAACGTCATTGCCGTGTTGCCCGGCAACGGTAAAAAGCGCGAGTGCGTGATTTACCATGCGCATTGGGATGGCCTGGGTGTGGATTCGGCGCGCGCCGGCCATAATGTATTCAACGGTGCCGAGGACAATGCCACGGGTCTTGCCGGCCTCATCGCCTTGGCTCAATCGTTTCAGCGCACCAAGCCTGCCCCAGACCGCAGCGTGGTGTTCCTGGCCACCACGGCGGCCGAACCCAATCAATTGGGCAGCGAGTTTTACGTCGACAATCCGGTCATCCCATTGCGGGAGACCGAGGCCGTCATCGCGCTGGACTCGTTGCTGATCGGCGGGCCGACGCGCGATGTCAGCATCTTTGGCGTCGGCAACACCGATGTGGAGGACACCGCGCGGGCAGTGGCCTTGCTGCAGGGCCGGGAAGCGCGGCCAGAACCCACGCCGCAGCGCGGCAGCTATTACAGCATCGACAGTTTCAATTTTGCCCGCGCCGGCGTGCCGGTGCTGTACGTGCAGGGCGGAGTCGACAACTCAGCGCGGGGTCCGGCCTGGGGTCAGGCGCAGGTGGATGACTTTAGGCAGCATCGCTATCACCAACCGACCGACGTGTACTCGCCTGACTGGGATGTGCGCGGCGCACTGTCCGACTTGGCGATGTATTACGAGGTCGGTCTGCGGGTGACACACGCGCGGCGCTTTCCGCGCTGGTATCCGAGCAGCGAATTCCGCATCACCCGTCCGCGCTGAAGCGGTCGGCTAGCGTTTGCCGACGCGCGTCCAGTTCTTGGTGCGATCGAAGCTGCCCGAGGTGTTGTAAGGGTCCGCGCCTCTATTTTCGTGGACCACTTTGAGCTTGCCGGTATCCAGGCTCAATGGGCTGCGCTGCTTCGCCTGACGCATCTCGCGTACGCCGAAGTTGAAATTAGAATCCTCATTCTTGCCCTGACTCGACATGATGACCTCGTCTCCATTCATCCGATCAAGCTGTTGTGATTTGACCGTGATGCGAATGTTCCCAAATTGCGACAGCGCAAAGTTTGCGAGATGCTCAAATTGTGAAGTGCATCAAATCGATGCAGACATAAGATCGTTGCGATGGAACTTAATCAGCCGCTGCGGGCTAAAGCACCGGCAATCTGCCGATCGAAAGGCACGCTGCGATTGCGGCCGCGCGTCTTTGCCGTATACAACGCTTGGTCGGCTGCTTTGATGAAGTCAGAGTAGTTTGTGAACGGAGTTTCCGAACTGTGCGTGGCGCAGCCGATCGACACCGTGACTTTGGTCTGATCAGAACCCACCACATGGCCGGTGTTGCGAAATGCCAGGACGATGCGCTCGCAAATGTGATGTGCGGTCTGCGCATCAGTGGCCGGCAGCACCACCACGAATTCTTCGCCGCCATAGCGGGCGATCATATCGGTCTCTCGGGTGTTGCCGCGAAGCAGCCGAGCAGTGGCTTGCAACACACGGTCGCCGGCCTGGCTGCCGAAGGCCTCGTTCAGATGCTTGAAGTTATCCAGGTCGACGAAGGCGACACTCAACGTCCATTTGTGCTTGGTGGAATTCTCGAACTCACGCGCGAGGAATTGCTCCAGGTAGGAGCGGTTGTAAGCGCCGGTGAGGGAATCGCGCCGAATTTCTTCTTCCAATTCCGCCGTGCGCACCGAGGCGGTGTCGGCAGCGGCGCGCAGCGTATTGATTTCGCGCAAGGCATGTAAGCTGCGCAGCATCAGCACATCGCGCGCCTGTTCCAGAATCAGTTCGGGATGTTGCTTGGAGAGCAATTCCGCTTCGAAGATGGCTTCGGTTTCCGGAATCATTGCGCCAATCGTGCCGAGCACCTGGCCGAACGCCATTTTGTCGAGCCCCAGACTGCGTTCGGCGCACAGCGCCGTCTCGGCGAACTGGCGTTGCTCGGGATCAAGCAAAAACAGGTCGGCGACCGGACCGGACAGCGCCACGCAGCGTTCGAAGATTTTGGCCGGGTCGGTGGTGAAATCCAACTCGAGCCGATGGCTGTGGGTAATGGCCCGATGCAAACGGTCTGGCAGATTCCAGCTGCGCATCAGCCAGCCGCCGACTTGCGCGTGATCCGCCTGCACGCGCTTCTTCTCGTGCTCAGCCAGGGCGGTGTGATTTTGCTGCAGGACATCGGTGTCGCGATACAAGTCCGGCACGGCTTGATCCAAGGCCAGCATGCCGACGTCCTGCAACAATCCGGCGAGGAAAATCTCTTCAGCCAGGGATTGATGCATGACATCGCCGAGCGCGCGCGCCGCGGTGGCCGACAGCAGCGCGCGACGCCAGTACTGTTTGTAATTCAGTCCGTTGGACTTGCCGCCCCGCAGTCCTTTGACCAAGGAGAAACTCAACGCCAGTGTCAGGGTGGCATTGAGTCCGAGGACGACCAACGCCTGGCGCAGGTTCTCGCTTTTACGGCGCTGCGCATACAAGGGCGAATTGGCGATGCGCAGTACTTTGCTCGACAAGGCAGAGTCCATGCTCAAGGCCTTGGCGACCTTGCCCATTTCGATTTCCGGATCGCGTGCCAATTCGATGATGTGCGTAGCCACTCCCGGCGGGGAGGGGAAGTTCACCGTCAAACGCAGATGAGCTTCAATCTCGGGGTTCAAACGCGCACTCCAGCCATGACCGCCAATATCCTAGGTATTGACAGTTATCGTCCGCGCCGCACAAACCTTGAATTGGGGTATAGCGCGCCTTCGGCCCGAAGCTAGTCCCTGACGGTTCCCGCCCGCCACCACAGCCTGAGGATCTTAAAAAGGAGGTACAGGCCGTAAGGCCCCAAAACGACCACCCAGGCAGCGGCCGATCCGGCGCCGATTCCGGTAAAAACGCTGGAGTAGAGGTTGCCGACGCTGGCGCCTTCGTATTTGCCCAAGGCCGCAGCACCCGTGTAAAAGATCGCCGCGGGCATCAGCGCCACGCCGATCGCCAGGCACACGACAGCCGCGGCCAGCTCGACGGCCCAGGGATTCTCGTCGGTAAATTCGGTGATGGAACTCAGGACACTCATCGCGGGATTGTAAACGAATCCCGCTTAAGTCGATTACGGCTGTAGAATTAGTCCATGCGTTCATGGATCCCGCAGACCTTGTACGAAGCCAAGCCCTGGGCGCTGATCGGCGTCGGTGCGCTGTTTGGCGTCGGCATGATGCTGTGGTCGATGGCGGCCGGCTCCTGGAATGTGTGGCGCGGTCTATTTTGTTTCGTGGGAGCGGCACTCGCCATCGTCGGCGGCGCCACCCTGCAGATGCGCCAGGATTACCGCGCCAAGAGCAAATGGCAGCGAGACCACAAGCCTTGATTCGTACCGCCGTGATCGGCGTCGGCTATCTGGGCCGATTCCACGCTCAAAAATACGCCAGCCTGCCGAACTCCACCTTGGTCGGCGTGTGCGACCCCAATGAAAAGTCTCGCGCAGCCGTCGCGGCCGAACTCAAGGTTCCTGCGATTGCCGACTATCGCGAGCTATTGGGCCAGGTGGATGCGGTGAGCATTGTGACGCCCACGCCGCTGCACTTTGAGGTGGCCAAGGCATTCTTGGAGAGCGGCGCAAGCGTGCTGGTTGAAAAGCCCATGACGGTGACCGTCGCCGAAGGCGAGCAGTTGGTTGAGATCGCGCACGCGGCCAAGCGGATTTTGCAGGTCGGTCATCTCGAACGTTTCAATGCCGCGGTACAGGCGGTGCAGCCCACGCTCACCGTGCCGCGCTTCATTGAATCCGCGCGGCTGGCGCCTTTCAAACATCGCGGCACCGATGTGGACGTGGTGCTCGACTTGATGATTCACGACATCGATCTGATTTTGAGTATCGTGCGCTCGCCGGTGGTGGCGGTTGATGCCATCGGCAGCAGCGTGTTCTCCAAGGAGATCGACATTGCCAATGCACGGCTGCGCTTTGCCAATGGCTGTGTCGCGAACGCCACCGCCAGCCGCGTCAGCTTGAAAACCGAACGCAAGCTGCGCCTGTTTCAGGACGACGCTTACATTTCGGTCGATCTGCAGCAGAAAATTTTGACCGTCATCCGCAAAGGCGCCGGAGTCGGTGCGGACGGCATGCCGCAGGTGGCGATCGATGAAAATACCTACGAGCAGGGCGATGCGCTGAAGGCAGAAATCGAAGCCTTTTTACATGCCGTCGCGACCGGCGAGGCGCCACCGGTGACCGGCGAGGATGGCTTGTTGGCCTTGCGCACCGCCGTGAGCATTACCGAGCAGGTCGCGAACTCATTTGGAAAGTTCGCTAAAGCCTGACTTTGGCAATCAGTGCGCAGCGGACGCCGGGTCCGCAGGCGCCGAAGCCGGCGGCGGCGCCGGTAGAGCCGGAGCAGCCCCTACAGGCGCGGTCGGCTCATTATCGGTCACCGTCACCCGATCCACGAAATAGCGCGTGTCGGCGAAACACGCCGTCGGGATGCCGGGATGCTCGGTGTAGTGCAGTTGCACCCGGTGTCCAACCGCCTTGGTCAGCTGTTCTCCAACCGCCTTGTCGCGCACGCTGAAGTCCCACAGCTGTTGGGAATTGCCAGGCCCCATATATTGACCACCGCCGTAGTACAGCGCGATTTCACCTTCTTGGGTTTTGCACAACCACCCGCGGCGCACGAATTTTTGCAACACGCCGGCACGCTCGCCCTCGGCATAGGCCCAGGCCAAGGTCAGCCAGGTCCACAAGCCGCCGCCGACAATCAGCAGCAAAATAATAATGAGTAGCCAGCGTCCGAATCGACTGCCGGACCTACGGGTACGGGCGGAGTTCGGGACTTCGATCCGAGTCATGAGGGAAGGAAATCCTCTGTAATGCCTAGAAGGACGGGCAGCATAGCCTCTCTCGAATTATTTTTGCATCCCGTGTCTCATTTTGCGTCCGATTTTCGATTGCTTTATTAGGCGACCAAAAAGGGACTTCAACATGAATACACCTATGACGACGACGCAGAAACCAGCTTCCCAGCTGTTGGCGTTTTGGAGCCGCGGCGCCAATGGCCAGCTGGTGATGGCTTGGGTGAGCGCTCAAACGCTCGCGCCGGCAACGGCGGTTCGCGCGGAGCGTCGCGTTCCCGCATAAGCGCCTCGCTCTGTCGCGGTGGCGCTTCGCACTGAAGTGGTGGAACCGGGGGGAATCGAACCCCCGTCCATAAGTCCTACGCTACAAAATCTACGTACGTAGCCCAGTCTATTGATCTCGCCACGCGCTACCCAACGGGCAGGGAAAGCATGCAGCCAGCCCGGTATATTTTCGTCGAACACACCCCAGGCACGTGTGCTCCACTATCTGATGAGCGCTACACCCAAACGTTCGCATCAGCACGAGCCGTCTGGGTTTCAACCGCGATTAGGCGGCTAGAGCGTAGTTGTCTTGATTGGCAACTATAAGTTTGCAAATAGTTTAACGAGGAACCTGCACCTCGGTACGCCTCTGTAGTTTCGCAACCCATGTCGAAACCGGTCGGCCCCAAATCGAAACGCTAGTTTACGCCCAATATCAGGCGGGTCCAAATCCCTGCAGCGGGCCCCGGGCTAGCGCCTAACGGCGCATGGACTTCATGATGCGGCCCTTATCGCGCTGCCAATCACGGTCTTTCTCGGTGTTGCGCTTGTCGTGCTGTTTCTTGCCCTTGGCCAGGCCAATCTCCAACTTGGCGCGGCCCTCTTTCCAATACAGCTGCAAGGGCACCAAGGTGTAGCCCGAGCGCTCCACCTTGCCGAGCAGGTGATCGAGCTGGCGGCGATTGAGCAGCAGCTTACGGGTGCGCGTCGGATCGGTGTCGACGTGGGTGGACGCCGAGTTCAATGGCGCAATGTGCGCGCCAAAGATGAAGGCCTCGCCATTTTTGAGGTACACGTAGGCTTCGGCGATTTGCGCCTTGCCGGCGCGCATGCTCTTGACCTCCCAGCCTAGCAGCGAGATGCCGGCTTCGAAGTTCTCTTCGATGAAGTAATCGAAGCGAGCCTTGCGATTGACGGCAATCGGTGGGAGTTTTTCGGGTTTTTCGGGAGTTTTCACGGCGCGACGCAGTCTACCGATTGTGCGATGGCGGTGCCTGCGCTTTTGCCGGAGAATCCCCTAATGCCGCTAGTCGAGCGCAGTGCGCTGGTCACATATACCCCTGCACAAATGTTTACCTTGGTGAACGATGTGGGCAGTTACCCGGAATTTCTACCCTGGTGCGTGGGTGCGCATGCCCAGGAAGTGTCCGACCTGGAGCGCCTGGCGACCGTCAAGGTGGCGCGCGGATTGCTGCAGGCCGAGTTCACCACCCGAAACAGCCTGCAGCCGGATGTGCAGATTCTCATGCAACTGGTGCATGGGCCATTCCGTGACCTCAAGGGCCTGTGGCGCTTCGATGGCATCGGCGAGCGCGGCTGCAAGGTTCAGTTCAAGGTGGAGTTCGAATTCAAGAATCGACTGACTGCCACGGCGTTCAATGCCATCTTCGAGACATTGTGCGCGAACATCGTCGATGCCTTTGCCCAACGCGCCCAGAAAGTCTACGGTTGATCGTGGCGCCGGATGCGATCAGGGTGCAAGTCGTATTCGCGCTGCCAGAGGCGGCCCACGTACTCGACTTGGACCTGCCGACGGGCGCGACCGTGGGCGATGCCATCGAGGCAGCCGCGCGCAGCCCAAAGTTTTCGGAACTGCCGCTCGACGCTGCCGTGGTGGGGATTTTCGGCCGCATCGTCGGCCGCGAGCTGGCTCTGAAAGCCGGCGATCGAATCGAGATCTATCGGCCGCTGCAGACGGACCCCAAGGCGGCCCGGCGCCAACGCGTCTCTAGTAAATCCGGCCGTTCTTGAGTTTGGCAGCCGAGGCATCCTGCGCGGCGGCTTCGGCGTCCGAGGGTTTGTCGAGCCTGGCCACTTTGTCCGCGTCGAAGTACACGGTCACGCGGCGCGAATCCACATGGCGCGAGCGACCTTTCTTGAGATAGTAAATATAGTCCCAACGTTCCTTGTTGAAGCTGTCAGCCACCATGGGCGTACCCAACAGGTAGCGCACTTGGCTTCGGGTCATGCCTTCCTTGACGGCGTCCACGGCACTTTGATTCAGGAAGTTGCCCTGCTGGATATTGATGCGATAAACGCATCCGGATACCGCCAGGCTCACAGCGCCGCCGAGCAGCAGAGTCTTAAAGATTTTCATCAAAGTGGTTAACAGCCGTTAAATGAACGATAATCGAAATCCCATCATACCGGATGGCACAGCATGCCGCAGCGCCTGAAATCTGATTCGACCAGCGAGAGCAACGACCTGCGCAATGCGGGCCTTAAAGTTACGCTCCCGCGCCTCAAAATCCTCGACATTCTGGCCGACGCTTCCGCGCGACACATGAGCGCCGAAGACATTTACAAGAAGCTCCTGGTGTCCAACGAGGACATCGGGCTCGCCACCGTGTATCGCGTATTGACCCAATTCGAGGCCGCCGGCCTCGTCACCCGCCATCATTTTGAAGGCGGCATGGCGGTATTTGAATTGAATCAAGGCGCACACCACGATCACATCGTGTGTGTTGACTGCGGCAAAGTCGAAGAGTTCATGGATGGCGGCATTGAAGAGCGTCAAAACGCAGTGGCCAAGCGTTTAGGGTTCGAAATCAGCGATCACTCGCTGATTCTGTACGGACATTGCCGTAAGCCGAATTGCCCCAATCAGAAGCGCGGCAAGACTCCCTCGTAGGGGTTAGCGCGAGCGTTTTTTCTTCTTCAAGTCAGCAGGGCCTGCACGCGTCAGCATCTCGCGGGCGTGCGAGCGCGCCTGATCGGTGATGTCGATGCCGCCGAGCATGCGGGCGATTTCATCCACCCGCTCAGGCTCGCCCAAGCTTTTCACCCCGGTGCGGGTGATCTTGCCGTCGGTCAATTTGGTCACGCGGAACTGAGCATGAGCCTGTGAGGCCACCTGGGGTAGGTGGGTCACGCACAGTACCTGCGCGCGTTCACCCAACTCGCGCAGTTGCCGGCCGACGATCTCGGCGACCGCACCCCCGATGCCGGCATCGACTTCGTCGAACACCATGCACAGGGAAGAACTGGCGGTGCGGCCCGCTACTTGAATCGCCAAGCTGATGCGCGACAGTTCGCCGCCGGAAGCCACTTTGGCCAAGCTCTTCGGGGATTGGCCTGGATTCGCGCTCACCAGGAATTCGATCTCATCGCTGCCCGTAGCGGAAATGCCGGCCTCGGCCGGCGTGACGGCAATCTGAAACTTGCCGCCCGACATCCCGAGGGTTTGCATCAAGGCCGTCACCTGGCTCCCGAGTTGATGGGCTGCCGCGATACGCGCGTGACTGAGTTTCTGGGCGGCCGCTGTGTACTCGGTGTGCAGCGCCGCCAACTGGGCCTCGAGCGCCGTCAGGCTGCTTTGCGCGTTGTCGAGCTGCGCCAGTTCCGCTTCAGTCCTCTCCAATTGCGCCGGCAATTCCAACACCCCAACCCGATGCTTGCGCGCCAGCGCTTCCAACACCGCCGCATGGCGTTCGATTTCTTCCTGGCGCGCGGGATCGATATCCAAGCCTTCGAGGTAATGGCGCAGCGACTCGGAGGCCTCCTGGGTCAAGATGGCGGCCTCGGCCAACAGCTTGGCGGACTCGGCCAGTTGCGGGTCGGTGTCAGCGACGGCGCGCAAAGCCGCCGAGGCCTTGCCCAATAAATCATGGGCGCTGTCGCTGTCCGACTCATAGGCGGCGGTCAAGGCCACCTGGGCGGCGCCTGCCAGGCGGCCGCGGCCGGCGACTCGTTTCTGGTCGGCGAACAGCGCTTCAATGGCGGCCACGGTCGTGACTTCGTTTTTCAACTCGGCCACCTGATAGCGCAACACGTCTAAACGCGAGTCGCGGTTCTGCGCGGCGTCCCGCAGGGCGTCGAACTCACGCTTGCAAGTCTTGTAGCGGTCGAACACGGCGGCGACGCCCGTGCGCAGCGCCGGATCCGCCAGCCGTTCATCCAGCAACTCGCGCTGTGCCGCTCGGTTGACCAGGTGTTGGAATTCCTGTTGTCCATGGATCTCAATCAGAAATTCCGCAAGCTCGCGCAGCGAGGCCAATGGCACCACTTGGCCGTTGATATAGGCGCGCGAGCGCGCGTCGGCGCCGATCACGCGGCGTATCACCAGTTCGCCCTCGTATTCAATGGACTGCTCGTCGAGCCAGTGAGTGGCGGCTTTGGGCAGGCCGCTGAAGCTCGCGGTGATTTCGGCGCGCTCGGCACCTTGGCGCACGATATCCGCGCCGGCGCGGCCGCCGGAGATGAGCAGCAAGGCATCGACAATGATGGACTTGCCGGCGCCGGTTTCACCGGTGAGCGCACTTAAGCCCGCGCCGAATTCCAGTTCGGTGTGATCGACGATGACCAAATCGCGCAGTTGCAGATGAGTCAGCATGACTTCAAGTCTCGGAGGAACCGTTGACCGCGCCGCGCCCCCAATGGAGCTTCGAGCGCAGCAGGCGATAGTAGTCATAGCCCGGCGGGTGCAGCAGGGTAATCTGCACCTCGGCGCTTTCCACGAACAGCGTGTCGCCTTGGCCCAAGTCGCCAAGCGCACTGCCATCGCAGGTGACTTGGGCACGCGAATCGAAGCGGTCGGAGATGCGCAGTTGGATCTTGCTGCCGGCCCGCACCACGATGGGCCGGTCGCTCAAGGTATGGGGGGAAATCGGCGCCATCACCCATACATCCAGATCCGGCTCGACGATCGGTCCGCCGCACGAGAGGGCATAGGCGGTTGAGCCGGTGGCGGTGGCGATGACCATGCCATCGCCGCCATGTGAATTGACGAAGCGGCCGTTGATGGAGGTTTCAAAATCCATGGTGCGGCCGGTTTCCACTTTGTTGACCACCACATCATTCAGCGCCAAGGCGCTGGCCACGCTGCCATCACCATGCTCCAGGCGGGCGGCGAGCAGAGAGCGCTTGTCCACGGTGTAGCGCCCGCCGAGAACGCTGTCCACATCCTCGAGCATGGAAGCGGGACTGACATCGGTGAGGAATCCCAAGCGGCCGCGGTTGATGCCGAGCAGCGGCACCGAGTGGCCGGCGACCAAGCGTGCCGCGTACAGCAGGGTGCCGTCGCCGCCGATGGCGATGATCAGATCCGCCCGGGAGGCGAAGGATTGTTCGGGGCAGGGCACGACGCTATCGGGCTTAAAGCCCAAGCCGACCCCCGGATCAACCAAGGGACGCACGCCGCGAGCGTAGAAATGAGCAACCAGACTCAGCATGCATTCGGCAACGCGCAGATCCTTCGCGTTACCGACGAGCGCGATGGATTGGAAGGATTGGGACATAAGTCAGTCCTTGTAGCATGACGGCAACGAGCCGGTCACGCGCCTGAACAGCCTGTTTTGCCTTCCGGCCAGGACTTGACTTTGGTTCGCTGCGCTAGGTAGCGTCAGACGTGCTATATGGAGCGTTATGACTGAAGGCGCTGACGAGGGTTTAAATGAACGGGCACAGCAACTGCTCAAGGCCCTGATCGAGAACTATATTCGCGATGGCCAGCCGGTGGGATCGCGTACCTTGTCGCGCGATTCCGGCCTGAGTCTTTCCTCCGCCACCATCCGCAACGTCATGGCCGATCTTGAAGACCTGGGCTTCGTGGCCTCGCCGCACACCTCAGCCGGACGGATTCCGACCGACAAGGGTTACCGCTTCTTCGTCGACACGCTGCTGAAGTTAAAGCCCCTGCATCAGGAGGAAGTCGAGGACATCGAACGGCGCCTGACCAACGATGTGAACAGCGGCCGATCATTGGTGCAAACCGTGTCGCAGATGCTCTCAAGCGTCACCCATATGGCGGGCCTGGTTACTTTGCCCAATCCGAATTACATCTCCTTGTCGCACATCGAGTTCGTCAGCCTCTCCGAGAACCGCGCGCTGGCCATCATGGTGATGAGCAACCGCGAAGTGCAGAACCGGGTGGTGCAGCTGGACCGGCACTACGCCAGCGAGGAGCTGCGCCGCGCCGCCAATTACTTGAATGAGGCTTTCTCCGGCCGCTCGCTCCCCGATGTGCGCGCCTTGTTGGTGGCGCAGCTGCAGGAGACGCGCCAGCACATGGATCAGTTGATGAAGGACGCCATTCAGGTCGCGCAGAAAGTGTTCGACACCAAGACCGACGATAAAATGGAATATGTCATCGCCGGGGAGACCAATTTGATGGGTTTCGCCGAGCTGTCGAATGTGGATCGCCTGAAGCGCTTGTTCGAAGCGTTCAACGAAAAGCATGCCATTTTACGGCTGCTCGACAATTGCCTACGGGCGGATGGGATCCAGATCTTCATCGGGCAGGAGTCCGGCTACCGGATATTGGACGATATCAGTGTGGTGACCGCACCCTACATGCTGGACAACCAAGTGGTGGGGGTCCTAGGCATCATCGGCCCCACCCGGATGGCCTACGAGCGGGTCATCCCCATCGTCGACGTGACGGCCAAACTGCTCGGTTCAGCCTTGAACGCCCGCAAATAGCCCCCAATTCGAGCTCTTCGGGCGATATAGTGCCTGACTTTTTTTGAGGGCCTGCGTGTGAACGATTTTAATCAGGCGGCTGAACCCAACTTGAACGGTGATGCGTCGCAAGATGCAGCGCTGGCGGCTGCCGAAGCCAAGGCCACGGAAAGCCGCAACAATTACCTGCGGGCTGTGGCTGAGATGGAAAACTACCGTAAGCGCATGGACCGCGAATTGGATAATGCCCGTAAGTACGCCGTGGAGCGTTTTGCGCAGGAATTGGTGACGGTCGGTGATTCGCTGGAAGCGGGTATCGCCGCCGGCGCCGCCAATCCCGGCCCCGCCTTGCTCGAGGGGGCTCAGGCCACCTTGAAGCAACTGCACCAGGCTTTCGAGAAGGCGGGCATCAAGCTCATCGATCCGGCCGGTCAGCCGTTCGATCCGAATTGGCACGAGGCCATGGTGGCCCAGGAAGCGCCGGACAAACCCGCCAATACGGTGTTGTCGGTGATCCAGAAAGGTTATTCATTGAACGGCCGGTTGCTGCGTCCCGCACGGGTCATCGTCAGCAAATCGTCCGGTGAATGAAAGCAATTGAAAAACGCATGAAAGATCCCCAATTAAACGGCAGTTGTAGAATTTTTAGAGGGTTTCACTATGGGTAAAATGATTGGCATCGATCTCGGCACGACCAATTCGTGCGTCGCGATCATGGAGGGCGGTAAGCCCAAGGTCATCGAGAACAGCGAGGGCGACCGCACCACGCCGTCGATCGTCGCATTCACGAAGGATGGCGAAGTGCTGGTGGGTCAGTCCGCCAAGCGCCAGGCTGTCACCAATCCAGCCAACACCATCGCCGCCGTCAAGCGCCTCATTGGCCGCAAGTTCACGGACGAGGTGGTGAAGAAAGACATGAGCATGGTCTCCTACAAAATCGTCAAAGCCGACAACGGCGACGCGTGGGTCGATGCTCAGGGCAAGAAAATGGCGCCGCCGGAAGTCTCCGCGCGCGTGCTCATGAAGATGAAAAAAACCGCCGAAGATTATCTCGGCGAACCGGTCACCGAAGCGGTGATCACGGTGCCGGCGTATTTCAATGACTCGCAGCGCCAGGCCACCAAGGATGCCGGCCGCATCGCGGGCTTGAACGTCAAGCGCATCATCAACGAACCCACCGCGGCTGCCTTGGCCTATGGCCTCGACAAGGACGGCGGCGATCGCAAGATTGCGGTGTACGACTTGGGCGGCGGCACCTTCGATGTGTCGGTGATCGAAATCGCCGAAGTCGATGGCGAGCGTCAGTTCGAAGTGCTGTCCACCAACGGCGACACTTTCTTAGGCGGTGAAGATTTCGACTTGCGCGTGATCAACTACCTGGCCGATGAGTTCAAGAAAGAAAGCGGCATCGACGTGCGCAAGGATCCCTTGGCCATGCAGCGCCTGAAAGAGGCATCTGAGAAGGCCAAGATCGAGTTGTCCTCGAGCCAGCAGACTGAAATCAACCTGCCGTACATTACGGCGGATTCGGCCGGCCCCAAGCACCTCAACATCAAGTTGACCCGGGCCAAGCTTGAGTCCTTGGTCGAAGATCTGGTGAACAAGACGCTGGAACCCTGCCGTATTGCGATGAAGGACGCCGGTATTTCTTTGAAGGACATCGGCGATGTGATTCTGGTCGGCGGTCAAACCCGCATGCCCATGGTGCAGAAGGCGGTCAAGGATTTGTTCGGCAAAGAGCCGCGCAAGGATGTGAACCCCGATGAAGCCGTGGCCGTGGGCGCTGCGATTCAAGGCGGCGTGTTGGCCGGCGATGTGAAGGATGTGTTGTTGCTCGACGTCACCCCGTTGTCTCTGGGCATCGAAACCCTGGGCGGCGTGATGACCAAGGTGATCGAGAAGAACACCACCATTCCGACCAAGGCGTCGCAGACCTTCTCCACCGCGGATGACAACCAAACCGGTGTCACCATCCACGTGTTGCAGGGTGAGCGCGAGCGTTCGACCGACAACAAGTCGCTGGGCCGCTTCGACCTGACGGACATTCCGCCCGCACCGCGCGGTTTGCCGCAGATCGAGGTCGCCTTCGACATCGATGCCAACGGCATCCTGAATGTCTCGGCGAAGGATGTGAAGACCGGCAAGGAACAGCGCATCGTCATCAAGGCCTCGAGCGGTTTGTCCGAAGCCGAGATCAAGCGCATGGTCGGCGATGCGGAAGCACATGCCGAGGAAGACAAGAAGTTTCGCGAATTGGTGGGTGCACGCAATAAGGCGGACGCCACGGTTCACACCATCGAGAAGGCGCTCAAGGATTTGGGCGACAAGTTGTCGGACGATGAGAAGAATTCGGCCAATGCGGCAATTGCCGAAGTCAAGACGGCCATGGCCGGCGATGACAAGGATGCCATCGAGAGCAAGACCACGGCTTTGGAGCAAGCCTCCAGTGCCATCATGCAGAAGATGTATGAGCAGTCGGCGGCGGCGGCCGGCGGTGCTACCCCGGGTGCCGGCAGCGAAAGCGGCTCCTCCCAGGGCCACACCGGGCCTAAGGACGATGTGCTGGACGCTGAGTTCGAAGAGGTCAAGGACAGCGACCGCAAGAAGGCCTAAGTCCATTGGGACCGCGGTGAGACGAGTTAGTTAGCTGAAATAGAACCGCCGGTATTAAGGTACCGGCGGTTCGTTGTTATGGGTGGGTGATGGCGAAGCAGGATTTCTACAAGCTCCTCGATGTGGCCCGCGATGCCACCGAGGCGGACATTAAAAAGGCCTACCGACGCCTGGCCATGAAGCATCATCCGGATCGCAATCCCGACGATCCCACCGCTGAGCTTAAGTTCAAAGAGTGCAAAGAGGCCTATGAGGTCTTATGCGACACGCAGAAGCGGGCAATCTACGATCAATTCGGCCATGCGGGCCTCGAGGGTAATCGTGGTGGCGGCGGATTCACCGCCGGCGAAGCCTTCGGCGATATATTTGGTGAAATGTTCGGCGACATTTTCGCCGGCGGCCAGCGCGGCCGTTCGCAGGTGTTTCGCGGCGCGGATCTGCGCTACGAATTGGAGCTTGATTTAGAGCAAGCGGTGTTCGGCACCGAAACCGAAATCCAGATTCCCTCCTTGGCGGAGTGTAAGACCTGTAAAGGATCCGGCGCGGCCAAGGGTTCCACGCCCAAAACCTGCGATACCTGCAAGGGCCAGGGTCAGGTGCGCGTACAACAGTCGATTTTCACCATTCAGCAGCCCTGCCCGCATTGCAAAGGCCGCGGCAAGATCATCAGCAATCCGTGCGACACCTGCTATGGCCAGGGCCGCGTGCGCCAAGAGAAAAAGCTCGCAGTCAGTGTACCGGCCGGCGTTGATACCGGCGATCGCATTCGTTTGAACGGCGAAGGCGAAGCGGGCCGCAACGGCGGACCGGCCGGTGATTTGTATGTGGAAATGCGCGTGCGCGAGCACCCGATATTCGAGCGTGAGGGCAGCAACCTCTCTTGCGAAGTGCCGATCACCTTTACCACCGCGGCGCTCGGCGGTTCGGTTGAAGTGCCCACCTTGAACGGCGAAGTAGTCTTGAAGATCCCCAGCGAAACGCAGTCGGGCAAGGTGTTCCGCATGCGGGAGAAGGGCGTGAAGCCGGTACGCGGCGGGGCGCCCGGCGATTTATTCTGCCGCGTGGTGGTCGAGACGCCGGTGGGTTTGGATTCGGCCCAGAAGGAGTTGCTGCGCAGTTTTGAATCGACTTTGCAGCGCGGGAGTCATCAGCCGCGCGAGCGCAGTTTCTTCGAGGGCGTGAAGAAATTCTTCACCGACGGGGTCGACTAGTTGGCTGCCTTACCCATTGCGATCTTCGGCATCTCCGGACGCATGGGGCAATCGTTGATTCGGGCCATTCGAGAAGACGCTGCGTTGTGTTTAAGCGGCGCGTTGAGTTCCAGCCACAGCGAGCGGTTGGGACTGGATGCCGCTGCAGAAGGACTCGCCACGGGCATTGCCGTGACGGCTGATCCCAGCGCCGCCCTGGATGGGGCCGCGGTGGCGGTCGATTTCAGTCAACCCGGAGCGCTGCTCGACCATGCGCGGGCGTGCGCCACGGCGAAAGTGCCGTTACTGGTCGGCGTCACGGGCTTCGATAAGGCTGCGCGGGTTGAGCTTGCGGTGATCGGCCAGACCATTCCGCTGCTGCTGGCGCCCAACACCAGTGTGGGGGTGGGCCTGCTCAATGAGTTGGCCGCCACGGCTGCCAGGACGCTGGGCGTGGCCTACGATGTCGAGATCTCCGAGGCGCACCATCGCCAAAAACGCGATGCACCCTCCGGCACCGCCTTGAAGCTCGGAGAAACGGTGGCCACCGCCCGGCACCAATCCTTCAGCGAGGTGGCCGTCTACGACCGCGCTGGGGCGAGCCAAGTGCGCGCTGCGGGCAGTATTGGATTCTCAGTGGTGCGAGCCGGGGACATTGTCGGCGAACACACCGTGACCTTTGCGGCGGCCGGGGAGCGGATTGAACTCACCCACCGGGCCACCGACCGAATGATCTTCGCCCGCGGTGCATTGCGGGCCGCGCAGTGGCTGGCAAGCCGCCCGCCAGGACTTTATGCCATGAAGGATGTGTTAGGACTTTAGAAAGCATAGACAGTACCCGTGCGCATCGTTAATATTCGCGCCCGGAAACTGATCGCGAATTAACCCAAAAAAGCGGGAGACGTTCTCAAGAGCGCCTCCCGCTTTGCGCATCTACGGTAAACCCGTAATGCAAAGCGAGGAACCGGAGTGTCGACCCCTGCAGTGCTAGCTCTCGAAGATGGCACCGTGTTCCGAGGCGTCTCAGTAGGCGCGAAAGGCAACACGACAGGTGAAGTAGTTTTCAATACGGCCATGACCGGGTACCAGGAAATCCTGACCGATCCCTCGTACTGCCGCCAGATTGTTACCCTCACATATCCCCACATCGGCAACACCGGCACGACGCCCGAAGACTTGGAGTCCGGCGCCGTCTACGCCTCGGGTCTTGTCATCCGCGACCTGCCGCTGCTGCATTCCAACTGGCGTGCCACCGAGTCGCTGCAGAGCTTCTTGCTCCGCTGCAAAGTGGTGGCCATTGCCGATATCGACACGCGCAAGCTGACCCGCCTGTTGCGTGAGAAGGGTGCACAGGCCGGCTGCATCATGACGGGCGACACCATCGATGAGAACGCCGCGGTGCGCGCCGCCAAAAAATTCCCGGGATTGAAGGGCATGGACTTGGCCAAGGTGGTCTCGACCAAAAAGGCCTATCAGTGGAACGATGGCATGATTTGGAAGACCGCCGCCAAGCCGCCACGCCCCCAGAGCCGGCTGCACGTGGTGGCCTACGACTACGGCGTGAAGCGCAACATCCTGCGGATTCTCGCCGAGCATGGCTGCCGCATGACTGTGGTCCCTGCGCAAATGCCGGCAGATCAAGTACTTGCGATGAATCCTGACGGTATCTTCTTAGCTAATGGTCCGGGTGACCCCGAGCCCTGCGATTACGCCATCACCGCGATCCAACGATTTTTAGAAACCGATATTCCGATCTTCGGTATTTGTCTGGGGCATCAATTGCTGGGGCTTGCCAGTGGTGCGAAGACTGTGAAAATGAAATTCGGTCATCACGGCGCCAATCACCCGGTGCTGGAAATCGATTCGGGCCGCACGTTGATTTCCAGTCAGAACCATGGGTTCGCGGTGGATGAAGCGACCTTGCCGCCCAATCTGCGCGTCACGCACCGGTCGTTATTCGATGGCTCGTTGCAGGGTGTGGCGCGCACCGACAAGCCGGCCTTCAGTTTTCAAGGTCATCCGGAAGCCAGTCCGGGACCGCATGACTTGCGGCTGTTGTTCGAGCACTTCATGTACTTGATGGTGAAGCGCGTGCAAGCCAATTCCCGGGGGCGCAACTCCGTCAAACCTAAATCGGCGGAAGGCTAGTGCCCAAACGTACAGATCTGTCCAGCATTCTGATCATCGGCGCGGGGCCCATCATCATCGGGCAGGCCTGCGAGTTCGATTATTCTGGAGCTCAGGCGTGCAAGGCCCTGAAAGAGGAGGGCTATCGAGTCATTCTGGTGAACTCCAATCCGGCCACCATCATGACCGACCCGGAGACCGCCGATTCGGTATACATCGAGCCCATCAACTGGCGCACCATCGCTCGCATCATTGAGAAGGAGCGCCCCAGCGCGCTGCTGCCCACCATGGGCGGTCAGACCGCGCTCAATACGGCGCTCGACCTGGTGCGCGAGGGCGTGCTCGATAAATTCAATGTGGAGATGATCGGCGCGTCGCAGCGGGCGATCGACATGGCCGAGGACCGCGAGCTGTTCCGTCGCGCCATGGGGGACATTGGACTCGAGTGCGCGCGGGCGCGCATCGCCCACAGCATGGAAGAAGCCCTGGCGGTGCAATCCGAGATTGGCTTCCCCACGGTGATTCGGCCGTCCTTCACCTTAGGGGGCAGCGGTGGTGGTATTGCCTACAACCGCGAAGAGTTCGAGGCCATCGTCGCTCGGGGCTTGGACGCCTCACCCACCAACGAAGTGTTGTTGGAAGAATCGGTGCTCGGCTGGAAAGAGTACGAGATGGAAGTCGTGCGCGACCATGACGACAACTGCATCATCGTCTGCTCGATCGAGAACATCGATCCCATGGGCGTACACACCGGCGATAGCATCACGGTCGCGCCGGCCCAAACCCTGTCCGATCGTGAGTACCAGCGGTTGCGTGATGCCTCGATCGCGGTGCTGCGCAAGATCGGCGTGGACACGGGCGGATCGAATGTGCAATTCGCCATCAATCCGGACGATGGCCGCGTGCTGGTGATCGAGATGAACCCGCGGGTGTCGCGCTCCTCGGCGCTGGCCTCCAAGGCCACCGGCTTTCCCATTGCCAAGATTGCGGCGAAACTTGCCATCGGCTACACGCTGAACGAATTGAAGAACGACATCACCGGCGGAGCGACGCCGGCCTCGTTCGAGCCCACCATCGATTACGTGGTGACCAAGATTCCGCGTTTCACCTTCGAGAAGTTTCCCGGTGCCAACACCCGCCTCACCACCCAGATGAAGTCGGTGGGCGAGGCCATGGCCATTGGGCGCACCTTCCAGGAATCCATGCAGAAGGCGCTGCGCAGCCTGGAGACGGGCTTGGACGGCTTCACCGAGCAGGTGACGTTGCCGTTGAGCGATGAGGCCTCTGAGAAGCTGTCCTATGAGCTGCGTTGGCCGGGACCAAATCGCATCCTGTACGTGGCCGATGCCTTCCGCGCCGGCTGGACCCTGCAGCAGGTATTTGACGCCACCAAGATCGATCCATGGTTTTTATCGCAGATCGAGGATTTATTGCGTGAAGAGGCGCGCCTGGCGGCGGAGGGTTTCGAAAGCCTGGAGCTGCCGCGCCTACGCGCCTTGAAGCGCAAGGGCTTTTGCGATGCGCGCATTGCCAAGTTGGTGGGCCGCGATGAGGCCGCGGTGCGCAGCCGGCGCCGCGCGCTCAAACTGCATCCGGTCTATAAGCGGGTCGACACCTGCGCCGCGGAGTTCTCGACCTCGACCGCGTACATGTATTCCACCTACGAAGAGGAATGCGAAGCCAATCCCACCAACCGCCGCAAGATCATGATTTTGGGCGGCGGCCCGAACCGCATCGGGCAGGGCATCGAATTCGATTATTGCTGCGTGCACGCCGCCATGGCGCTGCGCGAGGATGGTTTCGAAACCATCATGGTGAATTGCAACCCGGAAACGGTTTCGACGGACTACGACACCTCCGACCGTTTGTATTTCGAGCCCCTGACGTTCGAGGACGTCATGGAGATCATCGACAAGGAAAAACCCGAAGGCGTGATCGTGCAGTACGGCGGCCAGACGCCGCTCAAGCTGTCGCGCGCCCTGGCGGCGGCCGGAGCGCCCATCATCGGCACCACGCCCGATAGCATCGATGTGGCCGAGGATCGCGAGCGCTTCCAAAAACTCGTCAATACCCTGAAGCTCAAGCAGCCGGCGAATGCCACGGCGCGCAATGAAGCCTCAGCCATTTTCATGGCCAAGGAAGTGGGTTTCCCCTTGATCGTGCGGCCGAGTTACGTACTCGGCGGCCGGGCCATGGAAGTGGTGTTCAACGAAGATGATCTGAAGCAATACATGATCGATGCCGTGAAGGTGTCGAACGACAGCCCGGTGCTGCTGGATCGCTTTCTGGATCTCGCCATCGAGGTGGATGTGGACGCCATTTGCGACGGACAGGACGTGCTAATCGGCGGCATCATGGAGCACATCGAACAGGCCGGCGTGCATTCCGGCGACTCGGGTTGCTCGCTGCCGCCCAATGGCTTGTCGCAGGAAATTCAGGATGAGTTGCGGGTGCAGACCCGAAAGCTTGCCAAGGCGCTGAATGTGGTCGGCCTGATGAACATTCAGTTCGCCATCCAAAGCGGCGTGATCTACATTCTCGAGGTCAATCCGCGCGCCTCGCGTACGGTACCCTTTGTCTCCAAGGCCACCGGCATTCCGCTCGCCAAAGTCGCCGCACGGGTCATGACGGGCAAGACCTTATCCATGCAGGGCGTGACCGAAGAGCGCATTCCAACCTACTTCTCGGTCAAGGAAGCGGTGTTCCCATTCAACAAGTTCCCGGAAGCCGACCCCATTTTGGGTCCTGAAATGAAATCCACCGGCGAGGTCATGGGCACGGGCCATACCTTTGGCGAGGCCTATGCCAAGGCCCAGGCGGCCTCGGGCGTCATCCTGCCGACCCGCGGGCTGTGTTTCATCAGCGTGCGCGACCGCGATAAGCCGGGCGCCGTGCTGCTCGCTCAAATGTTAATCGCCCGCGGCTTCGAAATTGCCGCCACCGGGGGCACCGCCCAGGTGCTGGAGGAGGCGGGGGTGGTGTGTCGGAGAGTAAATAAGGTGCGCGAAGGTCGCCCCCACGTCGTCGATATGATAAAAAATGACGAGGTGGCGTTGATCGTCAACACCACCGAGGGGAAGCAGGCCGTGCGCGAGTCGCGATCGATTCGCCGAGAGGCCGTGGCGAGAAAAGTGACTTACTACACCACCGTGGCCGGCGCGCGCGCAACCTGCGACGCACTGGACCACTTAGGCGACATCGAAGTGAATCGATTGCAGGATTTGCATAAGGAATTGACGGCGTGACCCGTTCCCCCATGACCATGCGCGGGGCCGAGAGACTGCGCGCAGAGCTCAAGCAATTGAAGAGCGAGGCGCGGCCCAACGTGATCAAGGCCATTGCCGAGGCGCGTGCGCACGGCGATTTGAGCGAGAACGCGGAATATCACGCCGCGCGTGAGCAGCAAAGTTTCATCGAAGGCCGCATCAACCTGATCGAGAATCGCTTGAGTAATTGCGAGATCATCGATGTGAAAACGCTCACCGCCACCGGCCGCGTGGTGTTTGGCTCGACGGTGGAGCTCGAGGATCAGAAGGGCGGAAAAGTCGTGTACCAACTGGTCGGGGACGATGAGGCCAACATCAAGGAAGGCCTGCTGTCGGTCTCTTCGCCCATTGCCCGTGCCCTGATCGGCAAATCCGAGGGCGATGAGGTGGATGTCGCGACGCCCGGCGGCAACCGCAGCTACGAGATCGTCTCGGTTCGCTACGTCTAAGCTGCGCTAATCGTGTCTTCGTTCTATCCGAAGCTCCTGCGAACGGTGCTGGTGCTATGGGCCGGCAGCCTGTGGGCGCTGGCGGCGTGGGTAGCGCCGACGCTGTTTTATCTGCAACCGGACCGGCACCTGGCCGGCGTGCTGGCGGCGCGAATGTTCAGTATCGAGACCGCCGTCACCTTAGTTGCCGGCGTGCTTGCGCTGCTCACCGCGGCGCGGTTGCCCGCCGCGCGCATGCGCTTCAAGTGGCTGTATGCCGCCGCGGCTTTGCTGAGCGTCAACGAATGGCTGTTGAAGCCGTTGATGAACCAGGCGCATCTGTCCGGCACTGCCTTGGGATTGGGTTTCGGCGCCTGGCACGGCGTGTCGGCGCTGCTGTACTTGGCCGCCTGCCTGCTGGCGTTGGTATTAGTCTGGAATGACGATCTTCGGTAGGGCGCTGCTGCGGCGGTAGAACACGCCCACGTTGCCGATGCGTTGCACGATCTCGGCCTTCGTTCGGCTCGCCAAGGTGGTCAGGGCTTCGTCACGGGCGGCGCGATCGCCGACGCGGGCGCCGACTTTGACCAACTCGTGATCGGTGAGCGCGCGCTCCAGTTCGTTGACCACGCCGTCGGTTAAACCGGCGTTGCCCAGCATTACGATGGGGTGCATGGGATGCGCCAACCGGCGCAAATGTTTCTTTTGTTTCTCTGAAAGTGCCATCGGGTCAGTATAGTCGCAGCGAACATGCCCAAGCGTTCAAAAAGCAGTGCCCGTTGGCTCGCCGAACATGCCAAGGATGAGTTCGTCATCCGCGCTCAGAAGGAAGGCTGGCGCTCCCGCGCGGTGTTCAAGCTGGAGCAGATCCAGGCCAGTGAAAAGCTGCTGCGTCCCGGTATTCGCTGCGTGGACTTGGGCGCCGCGCCCGGCGGCTGGAGCCAGTACGCGGCGCGGATCATTGGTGGCAGCAGCCGCATTGTTGCAACTGACATACTGCCCATGGATGCCATTGTGGGCGTGGATTTCGTGCTCGGTGATTTTCGCGAGCCCGAGGTGCTTGAGCAAGTATTGCAACGCGTCGGTGCCGACAAAATTGATCTTGTATTGTCCGATATGGCCCCAAACATGGCAGGCATAGATGCTGTGGACCAACCCCGTTCCATGTACTTGGCCGAACTTGCTCTCGAGTTCGCAGATCGCGTTTTGGCGCCGGGCGGGGATTTGCTTGTGAAATTATTTCAAGGGTCCGGCTTCGATCAATTCCTTCGCGATGCCCGCAGCCGCTATGGCCGGGTGGTCACCAAAAAGCCAAAAGCGTCACGGTCCCGCAGTCCGGAGATCTATCTGTTGGCGCGGCAGTTTGGGATGGTGTAAGTTCGGGAGGCCCGTAGGCTGTGCACTCTTGTAGTGAACGTCCCGCTGGCTTGATTGTCTTAATGTATTACGGGTGTAGGTGAAACTTGAACGATCTGACGAAGCAAATTCTCCTCTGGGTCGCATTGGCAGTGATTCTGCTGGCGATTTTCAGCCAATTCGGCATGCGCACCGGGCAGCCTTCGACGATCGATTACTCCCAGTTCCTCACTGAAGTAAAAGCCAACAACGTCGACTCGGTGACCCTGAAAGGGGAGCTCATCGAGGGTAAACGGCGCGACGGCAACCAATTCGTGACGTACAACCCTGAGACCAGCAACAGCGCGCTGATTGGCACGTTGCAGCAGCAGGGTGTGAAATTCCGCGGTGAAGCGCCCAAGCAGCAGTCAGTGTTCTTGCAGCTGCTGATCTCCGCGTTCCCGATTCTCATTCTCATCGGCTTCTGGGCCTACTTCATGCGCCAGATGCAGGGTGCCTCCGGTGGCCGCGGGGCCATGTCCTTCGGCAAGAGCCGGGCACGGCTGCTCGGTGAAGATCAGGTCAACATCACGTTTGCCGATGTGGCGGGCGTCGAAGAAGCCAAGCAAGAAGTGGTCGAAATCGTCGACTTCTTGAAAGATCCCGGCAAGTTTCAGAAACTTGGCGGCAAGATTCCCAAAGGTGTCCTCATGGTCGGCTCGCCCGGTACGGGTAAGACCTTGTTGGCCCGCGCCATCGCCGGCGAAGCCAAAGTGCCGTTTTTCACCATCTCCGGCTCTGATTTCGTGGAAATGTTCGTCGGTGTGGGCGCCTCGCGCGTTCGCGACATGTTCGAACAGGCCAAGAAGCACGCGCCTTGCATCATTTTCATCGACGAAATCGATGCCGTCGGCCGCCATCGCGGCGCCGGCTTGGGCGGTGGTCATGATGAGCGTGAGCAGACCTTAAACCAGCTGCTGGTGGAAATGGATGGCTTCGAGGGCAACGAGGGCATCATTGTCATCGCGGCCACCAACCGTCCCGACGTGCTGGATCCGGCCCTGCTGCGTCCGGGCCGTTTCGACCGCCAAGTGGTGGTGCCGCTGCCCGATGTGCGTGGCCGTGAGCAGATTCTCAAAGTCCATATGCGCAAAGTGCCGCTCGGCGACAACGTCAAGCCGGCCGTCATTGCGCGCGGTACGCCCGGATTCTCCGGCGCTGACCTCGCCAATTTGGTGAACGAAGCTGCCTTGTTTGCCGCCCGCGGCAACAAACGGTCGGTGACCATGGAGGAGTTCGAGCGCGCCAAGGATAAGATCATGATGGGCGCCGAGCGGCGTTCCATGGTCATGACCGAGGAAGAGAAGCGCAATACCGCCTACCACGAGTCAGGCCATGCCATCGTCGGCTTGAGCGTTCCTGAGCATGACCCGGTCTATAAAGTCACCATCATTCCCCGTGGCCGTGCCTTGGGCGTGACCATGTTCCTTCCGGAAGCCGATCGCTACAGCACCAGCAAGCGTCAGTTGGAAAGCCGCATTGCCACGCTATTCGGCGGACGCATCGCCGAGGAACTGGTATTCGGCGCCGATGCCGTGACCACCGGTGCCTCCAATGACATCGAGCGCGCCACTGAATTGGCCCGCAACATGGTGACCCGTTGGGGTTTGTCCGATCGCTTGGGTCCCCAGACCTACAGTGAAGAGTCGGGCGAGGTGTTCCTCGGCCGCAGCGTGACCCAGCATAAACAGGTCTCGGATGTGACCGCGCATGTGATCGACGAGGAAGTGCGCCGCGTAATCGACAACAATTACCAGCGTGCCTACAAGATCCTGCAGACCAACATGGACAAGTTGCAGACCATGTCGGAAGCCCTGATCAAGTACGAGACCATCGATGAAGAGATGATCAAGGACATCATGGAAGGCCGTGCACCGCGCCCGCCGCGCGATTGGGACGACACACCGACGCCGACGCCGCGAGGTCCTTCGGCGGAAAAACCGACGCCGCCGTTGGTCAATCCGGCCGGGCAGCACTAACCGCTACCGGTAGTTTTCTTCAAGCGCAAAGGCCGATGGTGATCCTTAAGGGGACCCCATCGGCCTTTTCATTTAATGGGCTAAGCTTCCTCCCATGCACTGGCATTGCCTCAATCGCAGCCTCGACCTCACCCGACCCGTGGTGATGGGAATCCTCAATGTCACGCCCGATTCCTTTTCGGACGGCGCGCGCCATGCCTCCACCGAGGCGGCCGTGGCACGCGCAGGGCGCATGATCGAGGAGGGCGCAGCCATCATCGATGTGGGTGGCGAGAGCACGCGGCCCGGCGCTGAAGCCGTGGAGGAAGCGGTGGAACTGGCGCGGGTTATTCCCGTGATCGAGGGAATTGCGGCGGCCTCGAAGGTCGCGATCTCCATCGACACCTCCAAACCCGCGGTCATGCAGGCGGCGCTCGCCGCCGGCGCCTGCATCATCAATGATGTGTACGCCCTGCGAGCCCCAGGCGCGCGCGAAGTCGCCGCGCGAACCCAGGCGGGCGTGGTGTTGATGCACATGCAGGGCGAGCCGCGTACGATGCAGCGCAGTCCGCATTACGATGACGTGGTCGGCGAAGTGCTGCGCTTCCTGGTGGAGCAGCGCGATGCGGCGCTTCAGGCCGGGGTGCGCGAGCAGGCCATTGCCATCGACCCGGGCTTCGGCTTTGGCAAGGGATTGCCGCATAATTTGGCGCTGCTCAAAGAGCTGCCGCGCCTCGCGGCCATTGGCCTGCCCGTGCTGATCGGCGTGTCCCGTAAAAGCGTGATCGGCAAGATATTGGGGCGGACCGTCGACAATCGACTGTATGGCGGCTTAGGGTTGGCGGCGTTGGCGGTGGCGCACGGTGCGCGCATCATTCGCACACATGATGTCGAAGCGACCTGCGATGCCATCGGCACAGTGTCTGCGGTTCTACAAGGCTTAAGCGTTTGAATAAATTTTTCGGCACGGATGGGATTCGCGGGCGCGTCGGAACCGAACCGATGACGGTGGACTTCGCCTTGCGATTGGCCAGTGCCACGGCCCGCGTCTTGGCGCCGGGCGGCGGCCGTGTGTTGATTGGCAAGGACACCCGCTTGTCGGGCTACATGTTCGAGTCGGCACTCGAGGCCGGCTTTGTCGCCGCGGGCGTGGATGTCATGCTGATCGGGCCGCTGCCGACACCCGGCATCGCTTATATGACGCAGCGGCTGCACTGCAGTTTCGGCGTGGTGATCAGTGCCTCGCATAATTTGTACCAAGACAACGGCATCAAATTCTTCGATGCCTCGGGTAGCAAGCTCTCCGACAGCGTCGAACAAGAAATTGAATGTCTGCTCGATCTGCCCGTGGTCACGCAAGAGTCGCCGCACTTAGGCAAAGCCATCCGCATCGATCGCAGCCGTACGCAGTATCAGGACTTTTGCGCATCGACCCTCCCGCAGGGCGTGAACTTGAATGGCTACAAAATCGTGATCGATTGCGCCAATGGCGCCGGCTACAAAGTCGCGCCGCGCATCCTGACCGATCTCGGCGCGGAAATCGTGCCCATTGGGTGCTCGCCCAACGGCCGCAATATCAACGATGGCTGCGGCTCCACCGCACCGGCATTGCTGCAGCTGACGGTGCCGGGCGTGCAGGCGCAGGTGGGAATCGCCTTGGATGGCGATGGCGATCGCGTGGTCATGGTCGATGAGCTGGGCCGCACGGTGGATGGCGATCAGCTGCTGTTTATTTTAGCCACGGCACGCAAGGCCAGCGGCAAATTGACAGGACCGGTCGTGGGCACCGTCATGAGCAACTTGGGGCTGGAGCATGCCTTCCAGGAGCGTGGCATCGAATTCAAGCGCGCGCAGGTCGGGGACCGCAATGTCATGGCCCTGCTCAATGAGGCCGGGGGCACCTTGGGCGGCGAGACGTCGGGACACATCTTGTGCCTGGACAAGACCACGACCGGCGATGGGCTGGTGAGCGCCCTGCAGGTATTGGCGGTCATGAAACAAACGGGGTCGGGATTGGCCGAGTTGGCCGCGCCCATGCGCAAATACCCCCAGGTAATGATTAACGTGCCCTTGGCGAATCGATTCGATCCGTTGAGCTCGCCGGCGGTGAGCGCCGCCGTGGCTGAAGTGGAGCGCCGTTTCGGTGGCCGCGGGCGTATCGTGCTGCGCGCCTCGGGCACCGAGCCCGTCATTCGCGTGATGGTCGAGGGGGCCGACGCCGCAGCCGTCAAGAAAGCCGCCAGCGAGATCGCCGATGCCGTTGTGGCTGCCGGCCGCCAAGGAAGCGCCGCTAAATCGGCCTAACTCCGCGTAGGACTTGCGGTTAATGGCTACGGCGGCTAATCTTCGCCGCCTTTCCGGTAGGGCAAAGCCCGAGGGTGAGCTATGCGTCGTCTAATGGTCGCGGGCAATTGGAAAATGCACGGCTCGAGAGCGACCAACCACGCCTTATTGGGCGAGTTGGAGCGGCAGTTGGTATCGGATTGGGACATCGATATCGCGGTATTCCCGCCTTATGTTTATTTGTCCGACGCGGTGCGTGCTCTCAAAGATGGCAATGTAGCGGTCGGCTCTCAGGATGTGTGCGCCGAATCGGGCGGTGCGTTCACCGGCCAGGTGAGCGCCGCCATGCTCAAGGATGTGGGCTGCAGTTATTGCATCGTCGGACACTCGGAGCGGCGGCGCTGGTATCACGAGGATGACGCCTTGGTGGCGCGAAAATTTGCGGCGGCTCAACGGGCTGGTTTGACGCCGGTGCTGTGTGTGGGGGAATCCCTGGAAGAGCGCGAGGCGCACCACACCGAGGCGGTGGTCGGACGGCAACTGGATGCCGTGATTGCGATGCATGGCGTCGGCGGTTTGGCCAATGCGGTGTTGGCGTATGAACCAGTGTGGGCCATCGGTACGGGTCGCACCGCGACGCCGGAGCAGGCGCAGGCCGTGCATGCTTTCCTGCGGCATCGGATCAAGGGCCATGATGCTAAGATGGCGGGCCAACTGCGGATCCTTTACGGCGGCAGCGTCAAGGCCGGCAACGCGGCGGAGCTGTTTGCCATGCCCGATGTCGATGGCGGTTTGGTGGGCGGCGCATCATTGAGCGCCGACGAGTTTCGACAGATTTGTGCAGCGGCTGCGTCAGCCGCTCATCATTGAGAGATTGATATGTTGCGTGGAATAATTCTAGCGGTGCATTTGTTGCTGGCCTTGATGATCATCTTTTTGGTGCTCATGCAGCGCGGCAAAGGTGCAGAGGCCGGCGCCGGATTTGGTTCGGGCGCCTCGGGTACCGTGTTCGGCGCGCGCGGCGCGAGCACGTTGTTCTCGAAGTTGACCGGCATTTTTGCAGGACTGTTCTTCTGCACCAGTTTGATCCTGGCGTACATGGGCAGTCATTCGACGGCCGAGCCGACCTCGGTGCTGGAGCGTGCAGCGAAAGCTGCGGCCGCGAAGCCTGCACCAACAACGCCGCTCAGCGCACCGGCCAGTGCACCGGTGGTGACGCCGCAAGCGGCGCCCGCGCCTGATTCAGTTCCCGCACCTGCGAACAAGTGATGCAAGCCGACGTGGCGAAATTGGTAGACGCGCTAGTTTGAGGGGCTAGTGGAGCAATCTGTGCCGGTTCGAGTCCGGCCGTCGGCACCATCATTTACTGTGAAGAAATCTTTTTTCACCGCAGCAACGCGCGACGCAGCACGCTCGCGCTGTTACAATTATGGTCAATCCGTGTAGTGAACGGCTGACCATGCTGCGACAGTATTTACCGATTTTGATTTTTTTGAGCCTGGCCACGGTATTGGGCCTGGCCTTGTTCACCTTGGGTTGGGTATTGGGGCCGCGTCGTCCGGATGCCGAGAAACTTTCGCCTTACGAGTGCGGCTTCGAAGCCTTCGAAGATTCGCGCATGCGATTCGATGTGCGCTACTACCTGGTTGCCATCATTTTCATCGTGTTCGATCTGGAGATCGCTTTCTTTTTCCCGTGGGCAGTTTCGCTCAAGAACACCGGCAACTTTGGCTTGGTGGCGATGCTGATTTTTGCATTGGTTTTGGTCGTGGCGTTGGTCTATGACTACCGCAAAGGGGCATTGGAATGGGATTAGAAGCCGTGTCCGCCGACACCGATACCGTGAGAGGCTTCGAAGTCACCACCCTCGACAATCTGATCAACTGGGCAAGAACCGGTTCGCTCTGGCCGATGACCTTTGGTTTGGCCTGCTGTGCGGTGGAAATGATGCACTTGGGCGCCGCGCGGTATGACCAGGACCGCTTCGGCATCATCTTTCGCCCAAGTCCGCGCCAATCCGACGTCATGATCGTTGCCGGCACGCTGGTGAATAAAATGGCGCCGGCGCTTCGCAAGGTTTATGACCAGATGGCTGAGCCGCGCTGGGTGATCTCCATGGGCTCCTGCGCCAATGGCGGCGGCTACTACCACTATTCCTATGCGGTGGTGCGCGGCTGCGATCGCATCGTTCCAGTCGACGTGTACGTGCCGGGATGTCCGCCGACGGCTGAGGCCTTGCTGTACGGCATCATTCAACTGCAAAACAAAATCAAGCGTAACAAGGCGATTATCCGATGAGCGCCGAGATAGGCACTCTCGCGGCGGTTGAAACACCGAACCGCCTCGAAGCCTTGGCTGCGGTAATTCACGCAGCCGTGCCCAACGGCTTGACGGCGGTGCCCAATCATTGCGGCGAACTGACCTACGAAGTCGCCTCGGAGCAGTGGCTGTCGATCGCCCGAACCTTGCGCGACGCCCAGGGCCTGAAATTCGAAATGTGCATGGATGTGTGCGGCATCGATTATTTTTCGCATGGCCGCAGCGAGTGGCGCACACAAGATGCCACTTCCTCGGGCTTCAGCCGTGGCGTTGCGCGCGGCGCGCTGCGCCAAGATGTGGCCGAGCCGGGCCGGCGTTTCGCTGTCGTGTACCACCTGCTGTCGGTGTCCTGGAATCAGCGCCTGCGCCTACGGGTGTTTTGCGCCGATGATGAGCAGCCGATGGTGGATTCGGTCACGGATATTTGGAGCGGCGCCGATTGGTTCGAGCGCGAGGCCTTCGATTTATTCGGCATTTTGTTTCGCGGCCACCCGGACCTGCGCCGCTTGCTGACCGATTACGGCTTCATCGGCCATCCGTTTCGCAAAGATTTTCCGCTCTCCGGCAATGTCGAAGTGCGTTACGACCCGGAAAAGGGCCGCGTGGTGTACCAACCGGTCAGTATCGATCCGCGCATATTGGTGCCCAAAGTCATTCGCCACGACAATCGTTACGATCCCCAGCTGACCAACGCGCCGGCGCATGCCACCAGCATTGCCAAGGTCGACAAGGCGCCCAATGGCTGAGATCCGCAACTACACCATGAACTTCGGTCCCCAGCACCCGGCCGCGCACGGCGTGCTGCGCCTGGTGCTGGAGCTCGATGGCGAAGTGATTCAAAAGGCCGACCCGCATGTCGGGTTGCTGCATCGAGCCACCGAGAAGCTGGCCGAGAGCAAGCCGTTCAACCAGTCGATCGGCTATATGGATCGGCTCGACTACGTGTCGATGATGTGCAACGAGCATGCCTATGTGCTCGCCATCGAGAAGCTGCTCGGCATCGAGCCGCCGCTGCGCGCGCAGTACATCCGCGTGATGTTCGATGAGATCACCCGCATCCTGAACCACTTGATGTGGCTGGGCGCGCATGGCCTCGATATCGGCGCCATGACGGTGTTTTTGTATTGCTTCCGCGAGCGCGAAGATTTGATGGATTGCTACGAGGCGGTCTCGGGCACGCGTATGCATGCGACCTATTATCGCCCGGGCGGCGTGTATCGCGATCTGCCGGACTCCATGCCGCAGTATCAGGTGTCGCAGTGGCGCTCTAAGAAAGATGCGGATCGCTTGAACATTCGCCGCACCGGCGGACTGCTGAGCTTCATCGAGAATTTCACGCAGCGCTTTCCGGCCTGCGTCGATCAATACGAAACCTTGCTCACCGATAATCGCATTTGGAAACAGCGCACCGTGAACATCGGTGTGGTCTCGCCGGAACGCGCCATGCAGCTGGGGTTCTCAGGTCCCATGCTGCGCGGTTCGGGGGTCGAATGGGACATTCGCAAGAAGCAGCCCTATGAGGTCTATGGACAGATGGATTTCGACATTCCGGTGGGCGTGAACGGCGATTGCTATGACCGCTACCTGGTACGCGTGGAAGAGCTGCGTCAGTCGAACCGCATCATCAAACAATGTGTGGATTGGCTGAAGAACAATCCGGGTCCTGTGATGATCGATGACCGCAAGGTACGTCCGCCGCGGCGCGAAGAAATGAAAGGCGATATGGAATCCCTGATCCATCATTTTAAATTGATGACCGAAGGCTACTGTGTGCCTGCCGGTGAGGTGTATGCCGCAGTCGAGGCGCCTAAAGGCGAGCTCGGCGTGTACTTGGTCTCCGATGGCGCCAACAAGCCGTATCGTTTGAAGGTGCGCGCCCCGGGCTTTGCCCATTTGGCCTCGCTCGACGAAATGGTCCGCGGCCACATGCTGGCCGACGTGGTGGCGGTGATCGGTACCCAGGATATTGTGTTCGGCGAGATCGATCGATGAGCGTGGAATTATCGGCGCATGTGCGCGAAGAAATCGATCACTGGGTGGCGAAATTCCCGCCTGATCGTAAACGCTCAGCGGTGATCTCCGCGCTGCATGCCGTGCAGCATGAGAATAAGGGGTTTCTCACCACCGAGCTGATGGACGCCGTGGCCGATTATCTGGGTCTGCCCAATATTCTGGTGTACGAAGTGGCCTCGTTCTATTCCATGTTCGAAGTGAAGCCGGTGGGCCGGCATCACATCTCGGTGTGCACCAATATTTCCTGCATGCTGCGCGGCTCGCAGGAAGTGGTCGATCATGTCGAGAAGAAGCTCGGCATCAAAACCGGCGAGAGCACCCCGGATGGCCGCATTTATTTGAAGCGCGAAGAAGAATGCCTGGCGGCGTGCACCGGCGCGCCCATGATGATGGTCGATCATGTGTTCTACGAGAACCTGACGCCGACCAGCATCGACAAGATTTTGGACGATTTGACCTAGAGGATCG
>CAZZWE010000033.1:0-33080 GCA_964657675.1 uncultured Steroidobacteraceae bacterium | reverse complement strand
ACCGCCGACCAACGGATTAACAGTCCGTCGCTCTACCACTGAGCTACCGGGGAATGCGGAGGAGGCGCGGATTGTCGGGAAGGTGCGCCCCTAAGTCAAGAAAACAACCATCAGTTCTTAGCTGTGCCCGACAACTGGATGCGGCACGTAGGGGGCTTGCAACGCTGAAATTTCCGCCTCATCGAGTTTTAACGAGAGCGCGGCGACTGCATCGGTCAGATGTTCTGGCTTTGAGGCCCCGACGATAGGGGCGGTGACGAAAGGCTTCTGCGAAATCCAAGCAAGCGCGACCTGGGCCCTGGGAACGGCTCGGTTCGCAGCAACTGAAGCAACTGCCTCGATGATGCGGCGGTCTGCATCGACCTCCGATACGTACAGTTTGCTGCCATATTGATCAGTGCGGGTCCGGTTCGTGCTCTCGTCCCATGCGCGGGTCAGTCGGCCGCGCGCCAAGGGGCTCCAGGGCATGACCCCGATCCCCTCGGCCTTGCAGAGCGGCATCATTTCGCGTTCTTCCTCGCGATACAGCAGATTGTAGTGATTCTGCATGGTGAGGAAGGGGGTCCAGTGGTTGGCCCGCGCGACGTACAAGGCTTTGGTGAACTGCCAAGCCCACATGGAGCTTGCGCCTAGGTAACGTGCCTTGCCCATCTTTACGACGTCGTGCAGCGCTTCCAGCGTTTCCTCCACCGGCGTGCGGGCGTCCCAGCGGTGAATTTGATACAAATCCACATAGTCAGTCCCTAAGCGGCGCAGGCTATTGTCGATCTCGGTCATGATGGACTTGCGTGACAGGCCGGTCGCATTCGCGCCCTTGTTCATCGGGAAAAATACTTTGGTGGCGATCACGACTTCCTCGCGTCGCGCGAAGTCTTTCAAGGCGCGGCCCACAATTTCCTCTGAAGTGCCGTCGGAATAGGTGTTGGCGGTGTCGAAGAAGTTGATGCCCGCCTCGAGTGCTTGGCGGATCAGTGGGCGGCTCTGCTCCTCGGGTAATGTCCAGGAATGATCCCCCCGTTCAGGGACGCCATAGGTCATGCAGCCCAGGCACAGTTCAGATACTTTCAAACCACTATTGCCTAAGTTATTGTATTTCATAGGTTTAGGGAATGATCAGAATGGTGAAGACGGCCGCGGTTTGGATGCACCGCGGCCGCAAGCAAATAACGGGTCGTTAAGCCCGTTTAGCAACCACCGGCGAAAGCGCCTTGGCGATGCGGCGCAATGCATCTTCCAAAGTCTCCATGCTGCAGGCGAATGAAAGACGCATGTGATCCGGCGCGCCGAAACCAGATCCCGGAACCACGGCAACGCCGGCCTGAACCAACAAATACTCTGCGAATTCAGTGTCGTCCTTGATACCTAAGGCGTGCATGGCGCCCTCGACGTGCGCAAACGCATAAAAGGTCCCGGCGCCAGGCAAGCAGGAAACGCCCGGAATAGCGTTTAGACCGGCAACCACAAAGTCATGGCGCGCCTTGAAAGCTTTGTTCATTTCAGCCACGCAGGACTGATCGCCATTGAGCGCTACGGTGGAGGCGCGTTGAGAAATGCTCGAAGCGTTGGACGTGGATTGCCCTTGAATGGTCGACATGGCACCCACGATTTCTTTGGGTCCACCGCAATAGCCGATGCGCCAACCGGTCATGGCATAGGCCTTTGACACACCATTGATGGTGACGGTGCGGCCGTAGAGTTGGGGGTTCGCTTCAACGAAACTGCAGAAAGGCTCGGCCGCCCAGTAAATGTGCTCATACATCTCATCCGAGGCGATGATGATGCGGGGATGCTGGTCGAGCACCGCGCCGAGTGCTTGCAACTCGGCTTTGGTGTAGGCAGCGCCCGTCGGGTTGCTGGGGCTGTTGATGAAAAACAGTTTGGTGCGCGGCGTGATGGCTGCCGCCAACTGTGCCGGGGTGATTTTGTAGCCTTGCTCAGGCCCCGCATAGACACAGACCGGCACGCCGTCGGCCAACAGCGCCATGTCGGGGTAGGAGACCCAGTAGGGCGCGGGTATCAGGCACTCATCGCCTGGATCAAGCACGGCGGCACACAAGTTGAAGCAGGTCTGCTTGGCTCCCGACGACACCAGGATCTGGGCGCGTTCGTAGGTCAGGCCGTTGTCGCGTTTGAACTTGGCAATGATGGCGTCTTTCAACTCTGCGGTGCCATCGACGGCGGTATATCGAGTCAACCCCTTGCGAATGGCCTCAACGCCCGCATCTGCAATGTGGATGGGCGTGTCGAAATCAGGCTCGCCGGCACCCAATCCAATAATGTCTTTTCCTTCCGCCTTCAGCTTCGCTGCCCGGGCGGTGACGGCCAGGGTCGGGGAGGGCTTAACCTTCTGAACGCGCTTGGAAAGTGTCGATGCCAAGTGAGGAATTCCTATGTTAAATGGAACAAGCTCAGTGTACGAAATAAGTCTATTTCACGCCACTGAAGCGGCTGGTTTTCGGGCTGACTGGTGCGCCGCACTTACCCGCAACGTGAGAGAATACACAGTATGAGTTTCGAGCTATTTTCCGACTATTTACCGGCGGGGGATCAGCCGCAGGCCATCGAAGGGCTGGTGGATGGACTCACCAGCGGATTGGCGCATCAAACTTTGCTCGGCGTCACCGGTTCTGGCAAAACTTTTACCATCGCGAACGTCATTCAGCAGGTGCAGCGGCCCACGCTGGTGCTCGCGCACAACAAGACATTGGCGGCGCAACTGTACGGTGAGTTCAAGGCGTTCTTCCCGAAGAATTCGGTGGAGTATTTCGTCTCGTATTACGACTACTACCAGCCGGAAGCCTACGTCCCGTCCTCGGATACGTTTATCGAAAAGGACGCCTCGATCAACGAGCATATCGAGCAGATGCGTTTGTCGGCGACCAAAGCGCTGCTGGAGCGGTCTGATTCCATCATCGTTGCGACGGTTTCGGCTATCTATGGGTTGGGCGATCCGAACGCCTATCTCAGCATGGTGCTGCACATGTCGCGCGGCGACAAATTGGAGCAGCGCAAATTACTGCGGCGTTTGGCCGACATGCAGTACACGCGCAACGAAATCGATTTGCAGCAAGGCACCTATCGCGTGCGCGGCGATGTCATCGATATTTTCCCGGCCGAATCCGAGCGCGAAGCGGTACGCGTGGAACTGTTCGACGATTCGATCGAGTCGTTGAGCTTTTTCGATCCGTTGACGGGCGAGGTGATGCGCAAGGTTCCGCGCCTGACCATCTACCCTTCCTCGCACTATGTGACTCCCAAAGAGCGGGTGTACAAGGCCGTCGATGAAATTCGTGATGAGCTGCGGCTGCGTCTGCAGGATCTGAACAGCGCCGGCAAATTGGTCGAAGCGCAGCGGCTGCAGCAGCGCACCTTGTTCGATTTGGAAATGATGCGCGAAGTCGGCTATTGCTCCGGCATCGAGAACTATTCGCGCTATTTGTCTGGTCGCTCGGCCGGCGAACCGCCGCCGTGCCTGTTCGACTATTTGCCGAAGGACTCGCTGTTGGTAATCGATGAAAGCCATCAGACCATTCCGCAGCTGGGCGCCATGTACAAAGGCGACCGTTCGCGCAAGGAAACCTTGGTGGAATATGGTTTCCGCTTACCGTCGGCATTGGATAACCGCCCGCTGCGCTTCGAGGAATTCGAGCACCTGGCGCCACAGAGCATTTATGTGTCAGCCACGCCGGCCGCCTATGAGAAGCGGGTGTCTGCCCAGGTGATCGAACAGGTGGTAAGGCCCACGGGCTTGATCGACCCCGTCGTCGAGATCCGTCCGGTCAGAGCCCAGGTAGATGATCTGTTGTCCGAGATTCGTGCCCGCACCGTGGTTAACGAGCGCGTACTGGTGACCACGTTGACCAAGCGTATGGCGGAGGATCTCACCGAATACTTGGCTGAGCACAATGTAAAGGTGCGCTATCTGCATTCGGACATCGAAACCGTCGAACGCTCGGAAATCATCCGTGATCTGCGACTGGGAAAGTTCGACGTGATCGTCGGCATCAATTTGTTGCGTGAGGGCTTGGACATGCCCGAGGTCTCCCTGGTGGCCATATTGGATGCCGACAAGGAAGGCTTCTTACGCTCTGAGGGTTCGTTGATACAAACCATCGGGCGCGCCGCGCGCAACGTGAAGGGCAAGGCAATTCTCTACGCCGATGTGCGGACCGGTTCGATTGAACGCGCGTTGGCTGAAACCGATCGGCGCCGCAGCAAGCAAGTGGAATTCAACACCGCTCACGGCATTACGCCGCGCACCATCGTGAAGGCCGTGGCCGACGTCATGGAAGGCGCGCGCGCGGTGCAAGAAACCGAGCGCTTGGACTCTTCGATAGATTTTGCGTCCTTGTCGCCGGAGCAGGCGGTGAAGCGCATCAAGAAACTTGAGGCTGAGATGACCAAGTTGGCCCGCAACTTGGAATTCGAGCAGGCCGCTCGGATACGCGACCAGATTCACAAACTGCGCAATTCGGCATTGGGCATGCCGACTACACGAGCCGGATAACTCGAGGACTTTCTCATGGCAACGGAACACGGTCATTCCCAAGAAATCGATCTGGACAGAACCGATCGATTGCCAATCTTGGAAGGTGTGGAGTTGGGCGGCGACTACGGTGATGACGCCGTTCGCATGGAGAACTCGCTAACTCCCATACAACCGGTAGATTTCGTGCGGCCCTCGCCCATCGACTTGCCGTCCTTGGCTGAAAGCGTCCGCTCCGTCGAGGAGCGCATTGCGCGGCAGAACGCCGAGTACGAGACCTTGAATCGCTCTTTCCAACGCTCGCGCGAGGCGGAGCAGGCGGCGAGCGCGCGGGTCGTTTCGCTGGAGCGGGATATCGTGGGGTTGCGTACCGCGCTTGAGGCGGAGAAAACCAAAAGCCGCGAGCAAGAGAAAGCGTTGAGTGACAAAAGCGCGGCAGTCGATGCCGCGCGCACGCGCGCCGAGGAAGCACTGCGCGACTCGGATCGCCATCAGGGCGAATCGAAAATCTTGCGCGACACCTTGGCCAGCCGCGAAGCCACCATTGCACAGGTGCTGCACTCGTTGGGTGAGCGTGATGCGCAGCTGGCGGCGCTGCGAGCGGAGCACGGCAAGATGCTGCCGACGCTCGAGGCTCGGGAGAAATCGACCGTACAATTGGAGTCCGATCTGGCTGCGGCACGCGCGCAATTGGCGGCGGTCACCGCGGAGCTGAAGTCCGCGCGGGAAGGCGCTGCGGCGTTACGCGCGCAGATGCAACGTCACGAGGCTGAGGCACACGGCACGCGCGCCGAGTTGGGTGAAGCGAAGTCCCGAGCCACCCACTTTCTCGAGCTGTTGAGCACCCGCGCCTGGCGCGCGGGTTTCGATCAAAACCTGTTTCTCGAACTCGACGCCCGTGTCAGTGCGGCCGATCGCGGCGCTGACAACCGCGCCAAACTCGAGGCGCAAATCGCCGAGCAGGCAACGACCATCGAGAAGTTGCAAAACACGGCGGTCTCGCATGCCAGCGCTTTGGCCGAGAAATCGCGTGAACTGAAGCTTCGCGAAGTGGCGCATGCCGAGGTGGGGGCCAAGCTGACCGCCCTGGACGCGCAGTGTGTGAGTTTGACGGCCGAGCTGGCCGCTCGTGACAAGGCTCTGGCTGAGGCCCGCGCGGCCGCCAGCGGCGACGTGCAACGCATTACCGAGATGTTGGCGGCGGCGGAACGGGGCAGGGCCGAACACGCCGCTGAGATCACCAAGCTACAGGCAGAGCATGCGGGCAAGCTGGCAGCCCTGCAGTCCGATGCCGAAAACCAAGAGCAGGAAATGGCCGTGCTCATGGCACACCTCCAAGAGGCGCGTCGTCCGATTGAAGTGATCGAGGCGGATGTCGCCCGCTTGACCGAACAGATCGCGGCGAAGGCAGCGCAAATCGACGCGTTGAGCGAGGAAAACAAGAAGCTCTCCGCGACGTTGGAACGCACCAAGGGCGCATTGGAAGAGCGCGAGTTCCTGATTCGGCGGCTGGAGCGCAGCGAGAGCAACAATGCCAACGCGCTTGGACGCATCCAGACCAGCATGGAACGCTTGGGATCGGTCGTGGCCGTGACGCCCACCCCGGCGCAGGTGACGCCGGAATGGCAGCCGGAACTGATCCGCATCGACGGCGAGCGCAGCGTCAGTCACACCCTGGCGAGGCGCACCCGCATTGGCCGTGCGTCGACCTGTGAGCTGCAAATCGACTCAAGCTCGGTGAGCCGCCATCACGCCTTGATCGTGGTGGGGCCGCGCGAGGTCATTATCGAGGACTTGAATAGCACCAATGGGGTGATCGTCAACAGCCGCAAAGTGACCCGGCATGTTTTAAGCGAGGGGGATGTCATCACCTTAGGTGACATTGTTTTCAAGTTTGCAGCCCACCCTGAAGGCGGGGCGCTTGAGGCTCCGGCGGCTGCCGAATTGCCCCCGGCGGAGTGATTTTTGCCTGATGGCGCCAATTCCGGTATCTTTCGCGCCCTTCGAGCGCGCTTAGCTCAGCGGTAGAGCATCACCTTGACATGGTGGGGGTCAGTGGTTCGATCCCACTAGCGCGCACCATCCTCATAGCGAGGGTGGCGGACCCTTGTTTAATATGATGTTTGTATGCCCCTCATAACCCTTCCCGACGGTAGCCAAAAGCGCTTCGACCATGATGTTTCCGTGGCCGAGGTGGCTTCCAGCATTGGTCCGGGACTCGCGAAGGCCGCGCTGGCCGGCAAAGTAGACGGCAAGCTGGTCGATACCTCATCGGTCATCGATCACGACGCCTCCTTGAGCATAGTCACCGAGAAGGATCCGGATGGCATCGATGTCATCCGCCACTCCACCGCGCATTTGCTGGCTCATGCGGTGCAGGAGCTGTTTCCCGATGCACAGGTCACCATTGGACCGGTCATCGAGGACGGGTTCTACTACGATTTCGCTTACAAGCGACCCTTTTCCACGGACGATCTGGCTGCCATCGAGAAGCGCATGGCGGAGATTGCGGCGAAGGATTTGAAGGTGAATCGCCGGGTGTTGCCGCGTGATGAAGCGATCGCGCACTTCAAGCGCATCGGCGAGCACTATAAAGCCGAGATCATCTCGGCGATCCCTGCTGGAGAGTCGATCAGCCTGTACGGGCAGGGCGATTGGGAAGACTTATGCCGCGGTCCGCACGTACCCAGCACCGGCAAACTCAAGGCCTTCAAGCTGATGAAAGTGGCCGGCGCCTATTGGCGCGGCGACTCGCGCAATGAAATGCTGCAGCGGATCTATGGCACCGCCTGGGCTACAGAGAAGCAGCTGAAGGATTACCTGACGCGGCTGGAAGAGGCCGAAAAGCGCGACCATCGCAAGATCGGCAAGGAACTCGATCTATTCCATCTGCAGGAAGAGGCGCCTGGCGCGGTGTTCTGGCATCCGAATGGCTGGGCGCTGTTCCAGCAGCTGCTGGCCTACATGCGACAGCGGCAGGCGGCTGCCGGCTATCAGGAGGTCAACACCCCGCAGATCATGGATCGTGAGCTGTGGGTGAAGTCGGGCCACATCGAGACTTTCGGCGAGAACATGTTCATGACGCAGACCCCGGATGAACGGGTGTTTGCCATCAAGCCGATGAATTGTCCCGGGCACATCCAAGTGTTCAAGCAGGGCCTGCGCAGCTATCGTGAATTGCCGTTTCGGCTGGCGGAGTTTGGCAAGGTGCATCGCTATGAGCCTTCGGGTGCGCTGCATGGTCTGATGCGGGTGCGGGCCTTTACCCAGGATGATGCACATATTTTCTGCACCGCCGATCAAATCACCGAAGAATCGGTGAAAGTGACCCAGCTGATTTTAAGCATCTACCGCGATTTCGGTTTCGACGATGTGCGCATCAAGTTTTCGGACCGGCCCGCCAAGCGGGTGGGTTCGGATGAGATTTGGGACAAGGCTGAAGCGGCCTTGCAACACGCCTGCGCGGTGGCCGGCATCGAGACCACGCTGAATCCGGGAGAGGGTGCGTTCTACGGCCCGAAGCTCGAGTTCGTATTGCGCGACGCCATTGGGCGGGATTGGCAGTGCGGGACCCTGCAAGTGGACTTCAACCTGCCGGTGCGCCTGGGGGCAAGCTACGTGGGTGAGGACAGCCAAAAGCACACCCCGGTGATGCTGCATCGCGCGATGTTTGGCTCTTTAGAGCGCTTTATCGGCATTTTGATCGAACATCACGCCGGCAAGTTGCCCACCTGGCTCTCTCCGGTACAGGCCGTGGTGATGGGAATTACCAACCAGCAAGACAAATATTGCCTGGAAGTTGCGGAAAACCTGAAAAATCAGGGGCTTCGAGTCGAAACGGACTTGAGGTATGAGAAGGTTGGCTTTAAAATCCGCGAGCATACAATTAAACGTGTCCCTTACCTTCTGGTCGCTGGCGATCGGGAAGTCGAGGGGCGCACCCTGTCCGTACGCACGCGCGCTGGCGAAGACCTAGGCACCATGGAGCTTTCCAAGCTCTATGACCTGCTTCGTGAAGACGTTGCAGGCCGCGGCCGTCTTGTTTAGGAGGATCGTGTATCGCTACGTCGAAGCGCGTTAGGCGCAATGAGGAGATCTCCGCACCTTCGGTGCGTGTGATCGCAGCGGATGGAAGCCAAGCAGGAGTCATGACACGCGCAGAAGCGCTGCTAATGGCCACCTCGCAAACTCTGGACCTGGTAGAGGTCTCCCCGATGGCAGAGCCGCCGGTGGTCAGAGTCATGGATTTCGGCAAATTCTTGTTCGAACAAAACAAGAAGGCGCACGCGGCGAAGCGTAAGCAGAAGCAGATTCAGGTTAAGGAAGTGAAATTTCGTCCCGGTACGGAAGAGGCGGATTACCAGGTCAAACTGCGTAATATCATCCGTTTCCTGACTGAGGGTGATAAGGCCAAGGTGACATTGCGTTACCGCGGCCGTGAGCTCGTGCATCAAGACATCGGTCGGCGTTTGTTGACGCGGATTTCTGAAGACCTCGCACCGTATTCGGTGGTGGAGCAGAACCCGCTGATGGAAGGCAAGCAGATGATCATGGTGTTCGGGCCTAAAAAGAAGTGAGCGGCAGACCGTAACAAGTTCGCCGTCCCGCCTGTAGCGGCAAAGATAAACCCTCGCGGGTTTTCGTTGCTTGTGAGCAGGGCTAGTAAAATTAGGAGTCGAGATGCCCAAGTTAAAGACTAAGCGGGCTGCGGCGAAGCGTTTTCGCAAAACAGCGAATGGCTTCAAACGCGGTCAGTCCCATCGTCGTCATATCCTGACGAAAAAGCCGAGCAAGCGTAAGCGTCAGCTGCGCCGCGAGATGCACGTCAGTGATTCTGACGTTAAGCGCATCAAGCAATGTTTGCCGAACGCTTAAAGGATCAGGAGATAAAATATGGCACGAGTTAAACGCGGTGTCGTCGCAGGACGTCGGCACAAGAAAATTCTCAAGAAAGCAAAGGGCTACTTCAATGCCCGGCGCAAAGTATTTCGCACGGCGAAGCAGGCGGTCATCAAGGCCGGTCAATATGCTTATCGCGGCCGGCGCGAGAAGAAGCGCGAGTACCGCGCGTTGTGGATCACCCGTATCAACGCAGCGTCGCGTCTGTGCGGCATGACTTACAGCACGTTGATCGACGGACTCAACAAGGCGGGTCTGGCGATCGATCGCAAGGTGCTTGCGGATCTGGCGATGCATGACATGCCGGCCTTTACGGCCATCGCGGAGAAAGCCAAGGCCAGCCTCGCGGCTTAAGGCCTTGAGCTCCGCGGATTCTCTCTCGGCGCTTGTTAATCAGGCGCTCGCCGATATCGACGCGTCGAGCGATCTCGCCGCGTTGGATGAAGTGCGCGTGCGGATTTTGGGCAAGAAGGGGTTGCTGACCGAGCAACTCAAAGCGTTAGGCGGCCTCTCGGCCGCCGAACGTCCTGCCGCGGGCCAGCGCATCAACGAGGCGAAAACCGCCATTCAATCGGCGCTCGAGATGCATCGTATCCGCTTGGATGCGGCGGCCCTCGAGCAGGAACTCGCCAAGGGCACCATCGATGTGAGCTTGCCGGGCCGAGGGCAGGAGCCGGGCAGTCTTCATCCCGTGACACGCACGCGGCTTCGCATCGAGAAGATATTCTCTCAGGCGGGCTTCCAGGTGGTGTCAGGACCGGAGGTCGAAGATGACTTCCACAATTTCGAAGCGCTAAATATTCCGAAAAACCATCCAGCGCGTGCCATGCACGATACGTTTTACTTTGGCGACGGCAGGTTGCTGCGCACCCACACCTCGCCGGTACAGATTCGGACCATGCTGTCGCAAAAACCGCCGCTCGCCATCATTGCGCCGGGGCGTGTGTACCGCATCGATTCGGACATGACTCATACCCCCATGTTCCATCAGGTCGAGGGCATGGTGATCGGTGAGGACATCAGCTTCGCCAACTTGAAAGCCATGTTGCATACCTTCGTTGAGCGATTCTTCGAACGGCCGCTCGCCATGCGCCTGCGCCCCTCCTATTTTCCGTTCACTGAACCTTCCGCTGAAGCCGATATCGAATGCGTATTCTGCAGCGGCAAGGGTTGCCGGGTATGCAAACACACCGGTTGGCTGGAGATCTTGGGCTGCGGGATGATTCATCCGAAGGTCTTGGATGCGGCTGGGTACGACAGTGAAAAGTGGCAGGGCTACGCATTCGGCGTCGGCATCGATCGCCTGACCATGCTGCGTTACGCCGTGGATGACCTGCGCCTGTTCTTCGAGAACGACGTGCAGATGTTGAAGCAATTTCCTTAAGCGACAGGTACCGCCCGTGAAGATTACCTATCGTTGGCTCTCGGAAATGACTTCGGTGACCGTCTCGCCGGCGCAGCTCGCTGCGCAGCTCACGTTGGCGGGCTTGGAAGTCGAATCGGTATCGCCGGTCGCGCCGCCGTTCTCCGGCGTGGTGGTCGGCGAAGTGCTCGACTGTGCGCGGCATCCCGATGCTGAAAAATTGTCGGTCTGCCAGGTAACCACGGATGGCGTGAACCGCCTGCAAATCATTTGCGGCGCCAAAAATGTGCGGACCGGCTTGAAGGTGGCCGTGGCGAAGGACGGCGCCCACCTGCCGAACGATGTCCATATCAAAAAAGCCAAGCTGCGCGGGTTGGAATCAAATGGCATGCTGTGCTCGGCGCGCGAGTTGGGCTTAGGATTCGAACATGATGGCATTATGGAGTTGCCCGACTCGCTGGCGCTTGATACCGAGCTTCGCACGGCGTTAGATCTCGACGACGCCATGCTGGAAGTGAACGCGACGCCTAATCGTGGCGACTGTATGAGTGTCTTCGGGATTGCTCGGGATTACGCCGCGGCTCAAGAGCGCCGTTACTTGAAGTATCAGCCGACACCGGTCGCGGCCGCTCATCAGGATGTATTCCCGGTCTCACTGCAGGCGGGCGAGGCCTCCCCCGTGTTCGCTACGCGGGTTATCCGCGGAGTCAAAGCCGGCGCACAAGCGCCCGCGTGGCTGCGCGAGCGCCTGCGACGCGTGGACATCAACAGCATCTCGGCGGCGGTGGACGTGACTAATTTCGTCATGATGGAGTTGGGCCAGCCCATGCATGCCTACGATCTGGCGAAGCTGGATCGAGGCATCACCGTGCGGATGGCCAAACCTGGCGAGCGCATCACCTTGTTGGATGACAAGGAACACGTGCTCGAAGCGGATTTTTTGGTGATTGCCGATGACAGTGGCGCAGTCGGAGTGGCCGGCATCATGGGTGGGCGGCGCACTGCGATCGCCGATGACACGACCGATGTAGTACTCGAGTCGGCCAACTTCGCGCCCGCAGCGGTGGCCGGCCGGGCGCGGCGGTTGGGATTATTCACCGATGCATCGCAGCGTTTTGAGCGCGGCGTGGATTCTAAATTGGCGGCGCAGGCCATTGAGCGCGCCACGCAGTTGCTGCTGGAATGTGCCGGTGGCTCGCCGGGCCCTGTGCAAGTAACAACTCTGGCGCCGGCAGAGGCTGAAGCTGAAGAGTGGGTTGGCTTGCGCCGCGAGCGTGTGACGCGGTTGTTGGGAGCGCCCGTCCCCGATGCTGACGTGCAATCGGTACTGAGTGCCATCAGCGAGACAGTAGAACCGAGCGGATCGGGGTGGCGAGTATTACGCCCCTCGCATCGCTACGACATCCGCATCGAGGCGGATCTCATCGAGGAAGTCGCGCGGTTGCGCGGTTTCGATAGCATTCCTGAAAAACATGCCAGTGCGCCGCAGATTGCCGGCGAAGCCAGCGAAAAGTCGCTCAGTCACGAACGAGTACTGAACGCCATGGCCGATCGCGGCTATCGCGAAGTGATCACCTACACCTTCGTCGATCCCACGCTACAACGCCGGCTGTTTCCAGATCTGCGGGCGTTGGCGATTTCAAACCCGATCTCGGCGGAGCTCAGCGAAATGCGCGTCTCGCTATGGACCGGCCTGCTGCATAGCTGTCGCGAGAACTTGCGCCGTCAACAGAGTCGCGTGCGGTTGTTTGAAGTCGGCAATAAATTTTTGGTGCAAGACGGCCCGAAGCCGCTGCGTGAGGTTGAAACCCTGGCTGGCGTTGCCACTGGGCCTCGCTTGCCTGAGCAATGGGGTGCTGCCAAGGAGCCTTTGGACTTTTACGATGTGAAGTCCGACATCATGGATGTCATGGCATTGACGGGTGACGCCGCGAATGTGCGCTTTGAGGCCGCGGCTTTGCCGGTGCTTCGTCCTGGAAGAGCCGCGAGAATTCTGCGCGGGGAAGTACCAATCGGCTGGATGGGCGAGCTGCATCCGCAAATTGCGAAGGAACTCAACCTTAATTCAGCCGTGTTTTTGTTTGAGCTGGAATTTACTCAAGCATTTTCTGGTAAGTTATTGCAATATAAGCAGATATCTAAGTTTCCCAGTGTGCGTCGGGACCTTGCAATCGTAGTCGACGAAACGGTGCCCCTCGCAGTTTTACGTGAAAATGTTACCTTTAGTGCATCAGGTCTTTTGAGCGAGTTGCGGGTCTTCGATGTCTATCGTGGCCCCAATGTAGAAACTGGACGAAAAAGTATCGCTTTAGGCTTGATTTTACAGGACTCCTCACGCACTCTTACCGACGTTGACGCGGATGCCGTAGTGGCCCAAGTAGTCACGCGGTTAAGGGATGTTTTGAGCGCCACAATAAGAGATCAATAAGCATGGCAGCCCTGACGAAGGCAGAGATGGCCGAAGCCCTGTTTGATCAACTAGGGCTCAACAAACGTGAAGCCCGCGAACTCGTGGATTTGTTCTTCGAGGAAATTCGTGCCGCATTGTCATCCGGTGAGCAGGTCAAGCTGTCCGGATTCGGGAATTTCGATTTGCGGGATAAAAACCGGCGCCCCGGGCGTAATCCAAAAACGGGTGAAGAGATACCCATCAGCGCCCGTCGCGTTGTCACCTTCCGTCCTGGTCAAAAACTGAAAGCGCGCGTCGAGGCCTATGCTGGAACCAAGCAACAATAGCGAGCTGCCGCCGATCCCCGGCAAGCGCTACTTCACCATCGGTGAGGTGAGCGACTTGTGCGGTGTAAAGCCGCACGTGCTGCGCTACTGGGAGCAAGAGTTCCCGCAGTTAAAGCCGGTGAAGCGTCGCGGCAATCGCCGTTATTACCAGCGTCAAGACGTGTTGATCATCAGGCAGATCCGCAGCTTGCTGTATGAGCAGGGGTTCACGATTGGCGGTGCCCGCAACCGGCTTACCGGCGATGATGCGCAGGTGGATCTCAATCAGAGCCAGCAGCTGATTCATCAAATGCGCCTGGAGCTCGAAGAGCTGATCAAGATTCTGCGGCGCTGAACCAAACAGCGTAGCCAAGTTCTCAAGGCCCGATTGGGCTATCATTCACTCACGGTCGGGGCGTGGCGCAGCCTGGTAGCGCACTTGCATGGGGTGCAAGGGGTCGCAAGTTCGAATCTTGTCGCCCCGACCAATTTTCCTGGACGCGTGCGCACCGTTGACTCGGGGGCTCGTGGGCGTTGGACGCAAGGACCATTCCTATCGCATAGAGGTTGTCTCGTTGAGTCTAACGAATCTTGGTTGGTTGCCTGCGAGTTCAGATTGGAGCGAGAAGTTACGTGCCGCCGCGGGTTCCGCGACACCCCAGTGGCAGGATCTGGTGGATCTGGCCAATTTTCGACTGGATTTGGTCAAAACCAATCGGCTGGATAGTCTAGTACGGCGTGTATTCCCGCAGCCTCCGTCGGGATTGAGAGCGAAGCCGATCCGCCTCGCGATCCTCAGCTCCAGCACTGTCGATCATTTGCTGCCGGCTATTCGAGTGGCGGCCGTGCGGCGTAATTTGTGGATCGATATCGTGACCGGTGATTACGGCCAATACGCTCAAGAGCTGTTGGACAGCAGCTCAGTGCTTTATGGCAAGCCGGTGGATGTTGTACTTTTTGCGTTCGACGCCGCACACCTGTTCGGCGACGCCGACCCCGGGATGACCATTCCCCAATCAGAGAGCCTGCTCAACAGTGCGCTGGATCGGGTGACTGGCTTGTGGCGCCTCGCGCGCGAGAGGCTCGGATGCCAGGTCATTCAGCAAACTCTGCTGCCACGATTCCCCGCCTTGATGGGCAGCAATGAGCACCGGCTGGGAGGCTCCCAGGCAAGCCTGGTTACGCGTACGAACTCACGTTTTCGGCAGATGGCCGACGCCGAAGGTGTTGATCTTTTGGCGATCGACGATGCTGTCACGCAGGCGGGCTTGGCCGCTTTTCACGATCCGATGCTCTGGCATCGTGCCAAGCAGGAAATTTCACCTGTGGCAGCGCCGGTGTACGGAGACTTGCTCGGGCGCTTGTTGGCAGCGCGGCGAGGTTTGGCGTTCAAATGCCTGGTCCTGGATCTCGACAATACCTTGTGGGGAGGCGTGATCGGGGACGATGGTTTGGAAGGCATCAAGCTGGGTCAAGGCAGCGCGTTGGGCGAGGCCCATGTGGGATTTCAACGTTACTGCAAGGATCTTTCGCGCCGCGGCATCATCCTGGCCGTGTGCTCGAAGAACGATGATGCGGTGGCTCGCACGCCGTTCGATTCGCACCCGGAGATGATTCTGCGCATGCCGGACATTGCCTGTTTCGTGGCGAACTGGGACGACAAACCCGGCAACATTCGCACAATTGCGGAGCGCTTGAATATCGGACTCGATGCCATCGCTTTTGCTGATGACAATCCTTTCGAGCGCACCATCGTCCGGCGCGAGCTGCCCATGGTGGCTGTACCTGAGTTGCCCGAAGATCCGGCACTTTACGCGGAGTGCATCGCCAACTCTGGATCCTTCGAATCGGTGCGCGTGACGGATGATGACTTGAATCGAGTACACCAATATCAGGCGAATCTCGAGCGCGAGCGTGCGCGCGAGTCTTTCACTGATATGGCAGGCTATCTGAAGAGCTTGAACATGCAGATGGTGTGGTCGCCTTTCGACGCAGTCGGGCTGTCGCGGATTGTCCAGCTGATCAATAAGACCAATCAGTTCAATCTCACGACCCGGCGACATGATGAGGCCGCCGTCCGCCGGTTCATGGACGATCCGCGTGCCGTGACCATGCAAATTCGTTTGCAGGACGGCCTCGGGGACAATGGCATGATCGCGGTCGTCATCGGTTCGCCGGGCGCCGACGGGGAATTTCTGATCGACACATGGTTGATGAGTTGCCGCGTTCTCGGCCGCCAGGTCGAGCAGGCGACCATGAATCAACTGTGCGCGCTGTGCTGTGAACTGGGCATGAGCAGGATCGTCGGAGAGTACTGGCCCACGGCCAAAAACGGCATGGTGCGAGATCACTACAAAAAACTCGGTTTCGAGCTGATCGAGGATGTCCCCGACGGCCGCCAACGGTGGCAACTCGAGCTGCAGAGCTACACGCCTTTTCCCACGTTTATCGAAGTCACACGAGGTAGTTAAGATGAATGAGTCGCAGGTCGAGGGCGCGCTCGCCGATATCATCAGGGATGTTCTGGACCAACCCGGGCTCGATATTTCGCGTGATAGTACCGCCGATCAAATCGAAGGATGGGACTCGTTGAATCACATCACCATCGTGGTCGCTGCCGAACAGAAATTCGGAATCAAGTTCAAGACCGCGGAAGTCGAGACATTGAGAAATTTTGGCGAACTGGTGGACCTTGTCGAACAGAAGCTGAAACAAAAGGTTTGAGCTGCCAAAGTGCTTTTTAATTCGTACATCTTTCTACTGGTGTTCCTGCCGGTTTCGCTGCTTGGTTACTACTCGTTAGGGCATTACGCGAGTTCAACCGCGGCCAAATTCTGGCTGGCGATCGCCTCGTTCGTGTTCTATGGCTGGTGGAATCCCGCGTTTGTCGTTCTCTTGTTGCTCTCGATTGCAGTGAACTATGCGCTGAGCGTGCTGATCCTCGACGCGGAGGCGCACGCTGATCGCCAGCGGATGCTGCTGACGCTCGGAATTGTTTTGAACCTCTCAGTGCTGGTTTACTACAAATACTTATTTGTGGCGCTTCAGTTCTTCCATGCGCATGCGTGGTTATCGACGGATTTCGGCCGCGTCATCCTGCCGCTGGGCATTTCATTCTTCACCTTCACGCAGATCGGCTACCTGGTCGACAGCCAGCAGGGAATGGTGAAAGAAAAGAACCTCCTCAACTACACCTTGTTTGTCACATTTTTCCCTCATCTGATCGCGGGTCCGATTTTGCATCACCGCGAAATCATGCCGCAATTCGCCGATCGATCGACTTATCGTTTCGACTCCAGCAAGGTAGCGTCAGGCTTGACGTTGTTCGCGATAGGCTTGGTAAAAAAAGTCGTAATGGCCGACTCGATAGCGCCATGGGCTGAATCCGGATTCGCGCATGCCGGCCAGATTGGGATGCTGACGACCTGGTCCACGATCCTTGCGTATTCGATGCAGCTTTATTTCGATTTTTCCGGCTATTCCGACATGGCGATCGGTCTGGGTTCGATGTTCGGCGTGCGGCTGCCGCTAAATTTCAATTCGCCTTATAAGTCGACATCAATCATCGACTTCTGGCAGCGCTGGCATATGACCCTGACGCGGTATTTGACGCTGCTGATTTACAATCCGATTTCGCTATGGATAACGCGGCATCGAATGGCGAGAGGCCTCCCCGCCAACCGAAAAGCGTCTCATAGTTTGGAGGGGTTCGTATCCCTCGTCGCTTTTCCCACATGCGTCACCATGCTGCTGGCCGGTGTCTGGCACGGCGCGGGGCTGCAATTCGTCATTTGGGGAGGGCTGCATGCGCTGTATCTCATCATCAATCACGCCTGGCGCATCTTCGGGCCAAAGCCTCTGAGCTCTGCTGCCCCCAGGGTGCTCTCGGCAGTGGATCATGTATGGCGCGTGATCCTCACCTATGCCTGCGTGTTGCTGGCACAGATATTTTTTCGGGCCGACAGTGTGGCGGATGCGCGCAAGCTGTTGGCGGGTGTCGTCGGCGGTCACGGCTATGATCTGCCGCTGTCGGTCGCAGGCTTCAGATTGAACCGATTCGGGCCGGCGGGCGAATTTCTCTATCGCCATGGGCTCATCGTGCTTTCACCGACGCATACGCTGTGGGACACGGTCACCAAGCCGCTGCTGGTGAATAGCCTGATGATCATGGGCATGGCGCTGATCGTTTGGGGCGCGCCCAATTCGATTCAACTCATGGGGCTGGCGTCGCCCGCGCTTCAGAAAATTCCGGCCACTCGATGGCGGTTCCTCGTTTGGAAGCCGAACGTCGTTTGGGGCCTGTTGATCGCCGTGTCGCTTTATTACGTCTTGACGCAGCTCGACCAACCGGGCCGGTTTTTATATTTTCAGTTTTAGCGCAACGGGTCTATTGAAAATGTCCTTGTCTCGATATTTGTGGCTCGTACTCATCGTGACTGCGATTCTGTTCGGCGGCCGCGAAGCAGCCGTGCAGATAGTCAAGTTTGGCTGTGTAGCACCCAATGGCGTTTGGCCGGCGGATGGCTGGATGAGTAGCTGCGCGTCGGAGCAAGTGGGCGGTATCGATGAGAGCGTGGTCTGGTTCGGATTGGAAAAATCAGTGCCGGCGGCTGTGCAGGCAGCCGACGTACTCGTCTTCGGCGATAGCCGGATCGAATTTGCTTACTCCCGCGGAAATGGCTCGGAATGGTTCTTGGCTCATCATCTTAAATCCTATCTGCTTGCCTTCGGCGGAGGAGCTGAGAGCGGTCTGGCTCAGCAACTGCTGAAAAAATTTAAGCCGCACCCGGCGGTATTGATATTTAACGTCGATCCCTATTTTACCGGTGAGTTAAGTTTGCATGGACAGTCGATCGCCGCTAATCCCGACCGCGAACTTGCAGCGATACTTGAAACGCGCTCGTTCATGGACAGCCACGCGAAGTATTGTAAATTCATTGGCTGGCTCTGCGGGCGTACGACCTCATCCTACCGAGCGTATGCGGACGGACGTGTTTTCTCGTATGGGCCCGAGAGGTTTTGGTTCGGTAAGGCAATGGCGGGGCATTTTCCAATAGGAAAACCACCGCCGTGGAACACTGAGGCGTTCGCCGGCTACTTGCAAAATGCGCGCGCCATCATTTCGATGGCGGGGACTGACCCAAAATGTGTGATCTTCACCGTCGTACCCAACAGCGAGCAGGACGACGGATTGGCGCAGTTTCTGGCGCAGAGAACCGGCGGGGTGGCAATCGCGCCGCAGTTCGACGGGCTTACCACCTCCGATACGTCACATCTGACGGTGGAAAGCGCCGCGGTTTGGACTCCGGCTTTTTTGAATCAGTCTTTGCCTACTCTCCAAAGGTGCATCCAGCCGAAGTAGAGCCGCGCGATGGCATTGCCGTCGCGTCCATCGAGCTGGCGCTCTACTGGCGGCTTAAATAACCATCCACGCTGGGAATCGCAGGTAATGGCCGATCTGTTTCAAAGCGGGAGCGAGTTGCGACGCCTCGATATGGCGGATGCGGATGTTTCCTACGCGGATGACTTTGGCTTCGGCGAACCCCGCGACACCTTGCTGCAACATCTCTTGCTACTCACGCCGTGGCGTGCGCAAAAAATAACGGTTTGGGGCAAGACCTATGATCAGCCTCGGTTGATGGCGTGGTATGGCGATCCAGGGAAAACATACACCTACTCGGGAATCAAGCTTGAACCGCTTCCTTGGACGCCGCGACTGCTAAATCTCAAGCAGCGGGTCGAGTCCGCGGCGGGAGTCCTCTTCAATAGCGTATTGATCAATTACTATCGGGATAACCGCGACAGCATGGGATTGCACAGCGACTCCGAGCCCGAGCTCGGCCCCCAGCCCGTCATTGCATCACTCAGTCTAGGCGACCCGCGGACGCTTATATTCAAGCATCAGAAGCGCATCGATTTACCCACCGTTAAAATTCGCTTGGAGCCGGGGAGTTTTCTGCTGATGGCGGGGGATACCCAGGCCAATTGGAAACACGGCATCAACAAGCAGGCTCGCCCATGCGGGCCACGAGTGAATCTTACTTTTCGGACTATCATATGAACCCGCATGAGCAGTGAACTCCCCCTCGAAGGTTCAATCGCGCAATCGCCTTACGCGGGTCGCAGCGCGCAGATGTTTCCGCGCCTGACCCACGAGCAGATCACGCGTTTGGCTGCCCATGGCCGCAAATTGGTCACCCAGAAAGGTCAGATCCTGGCTGAGCCGGGCGACCGTATGCCAATGTACGTCGTGTTGTCGGGCAGCGTCGAAGTCATCCAGCCCACACTGGTCGGCGAGACGCTCATCGTGCTGCACTCGACGGGCAGCTTCTCCGGCGATGTGGGCACCTTGCGCGGCATCAGTTCGGTGGTGCGAATGCGGGTCCGCGACGGCGGCGAGGTGCTGGCCATTGATAACGTAGATTTGCGCGCCATCGTCCAAACGGATTCCCAGCTCAGCGAACTATTCATGCGCGCGTACATCCTGCGGCGTGTCGCGATGATGACAGCGGGAAGCAGCGATGTGGTGTTGCTCGGTTCCAGGCGTTCGGCCGGCACGCTACGGTTGCAGCAGTTCTTCATCCGCAACAGCTATCCCTATGTGAATCTGGACATCGACACCGATGCGTCAGTGCGAGAGTTGCTGGAGCGCTTTCACGTGGGTGTGGAAGATTTCCCTGTGCTGGTATGCCACGGGGCGGTGGTGCTGAAGAATCCCAGTAATGAGGAGGTTGCCGCCACCTTAGGGATGAATCAGCAGATCGATGATGACCGCGTGCGCGATGTCATTGTGGTTGGCGCGGGGCCCGCGGGGCTTGCGGCGGGGGTGTACGCCGCTTCGGAAGGACTCGATGTACTGGTGCTCGAGACCGGAACACCGGGCGGCCAGGCGGGCTCGAGTTCGAAGATCGAAAATTACCTGGGGTTTCCCACCGGTATTTCCGGTTTGGCATTGGCGGCACGAGCGCTGATCCAGGCACAGAAGTTTGGTGCGGAAATTCGGACCGCCTATCCGGTGTCGCGCCTACATTGCGACGCACAGCCCTATACGATCGAATTCAGCAATGGCCATTCAGTGCATGCGCGCGCCATCATCATCGCGACCGGCGCTGAATACCGTCAGCTGAACTTGGAAAAAGCATCCCGGTTCTTGGGCATGGGAATCTACTATGCGGCAACCAGCACTGAAGCGCGGCGCGCCGGCACGGGCGAGGTCGTGGTGGTCGGCGGAGGAAATTCTGCAGGACAGGCCGCTGTATATCTGTCGGGCACCTGCAGTCATGTCCATCTGGTCGTGCGCGCGCCGGGACTGGAAGACACCATGTCGCAATACCTGATTCGTCGCATTAACGAAAAGCCCAATATCACTCTGCATGTGCGCACCGAAATCACGGGTCTCGAGGGGGATGAGCAGCTCACTCGACTGGTTTGGCAGACCGTCGGACAGCCGCCGGAGACCCACGATATTGGCCACCTCTTTTTGATGATGGGCGCGTTGCCTTGCACCGGTTGGTTGCACTCATGCATCGCTCTTGACGAAAAGGGTTTCGTGCGCACCGGATCCGATTTGCTCGATGCGGATTTGTCGTCAGCGCATTGGCCGAGCCGCCACCCAGAATTCTTCGAAACCAACATTCCAGGAATTTTCGCGGTGGGCGACGTGCGCTGCGGCAGCATCAAGAGGGTGGCCGCGGCCGTCGGCGAAGGCTCCGCCTGCATACAACAGGTGCATCGCGTTTTACATACGTAGTCTTTAGTCCTACGCCGTCGGCGCGAAAAAAAAACTGCGCTCTATAGACAGACCGCTCGGTTAGAATTAGCGGCTAGATTGGCTCTCGCATCGCTCAAGGACCCCCGCATGTCTATAGAAAACCCCATTGAATTCGGCACCGCAGGTGTGAGCCTGGATCCGCTGCCCATTAACTCCGCATGGGTATTGGAGGGCTCTCCCACGGCGAATGCCAAGGTGATTTCCCGCAGCTCGGATGGGACTGCGCGCACTCTGGTGTGGGACTGTTCGGCGGGACGCTTTAACTGGTTTTACGACATCGACGAAACGGTGTATGTCATCGAAGGTTCGGCACACATCAAGAACGCAGCGGGCGAGACCAAGCTGGTGTCGGCCGGAGATACGATACTGTTCCGCGCCGGATCCCGCGCTGAATGGACCGTCGATAAGTACATTCGCAAAATCGCATTTTTCCGCAATCCGGTACCCAAGTTCGCATTGCTTGCGATTGGCGCGATGCGTGCAGCGCAGCGAATCACTGGTATAGGCCGTTCTCAGCAGCCCGGCCCCGTGCTGCCGTCCGCTTAAGTACCCACCATCTGATCGGCGAGGTTCGACTTGCCGCTGACCAAACCGTCCGTATTGAAGGCCACCACTGAGAAGTAGTAGGCGCCGTCTTCCAGTCCTTTGACCACGTAGCTGGTGGTGCTGGCGCTGTTCACGGTGATGGTCGAGGTAAGGTCTTCGGCGTCCTTACCATAATAAATATGGTATCCAGCCAAGTTGCTGATAGGCGTTCCATCTACATTCTCAGTGGGCGCCTGCCAAGACAACAGCACTGAACCGTTGCTGGCCGCGGGCGCAGTCACCTTGATGACAAATGGCGCCATGGATGTGGAGCTGGTGTCATTGCTAGCCGTGATCACAATGTGCCCTGAGGTGCCTTCATCGTGAAGACCCGGAATGCCGCTGAGCGCGCCGGTGCTGGAATCAAGATGCGCCCAAGTCGGCAACCCAGTGGCTTTAAATGTCACCATGGAACTGCTGGCAGATCGCTTCGGCTCAAAATAATAGTTGGCTTCTGCTTCCACAGTTGTCGGCGGTGTTCCCTGCAGAGTAATCGTCTCGGGCGCGGGAGGTGCCGTGGAGCCAGTGGAGCTCGACGTCGATCCGCTGGTGCTATTCGACGCAGTCGTGCTGTCGTCATCCGAGCACCCCACCACGATAATCGAAGCGGCCAGTAGTGCTGCCATCTGCAGCGTAAAGCGTTTGCGCGATCCAAGCATTCGAAAACCTCCTGTAGAGATTTCGAAGTTAGACGCGTAGGCAAGCTCCTACAATCTGTCGGGGATGGCTGACAGCAGTGACAAAAATTGACCTACAACATAACGCCGGCGAAAACAGATTGTGCGAACGGGTTCGCAGCTCGCGTAGTTGTTTGCGATTAGGTCGAGTCGCCGATGTGAGACACAGGTCTCAAATCGCCGACAGCTGCGGGCGCGTGTCGCGACAGCAATTCGCTGGTGACCAGTTCCTCTAATGCGACGCGATGAACTTTCTGACTGAAAATATGATCGCCGCCTTTCAAGATATGAATGCGACATCGATCACCGAGCCGCTTGACCGCTGACCCCGCCTGCAAATGCAATAGATCAACGCCCGGTTCATTGCGCGCAAAGATGAATGACATGCAAATTCCATCGGCGGCAATAGCCTGTAAATCGGAGCCTAAATCCTGCGGCAAGCGAATGCCGAGTCCGCGCGCCAAGTCACGCACCGTGGACTCGATCGCAAGGTAAAGCCGCTGCATGTAGATCTGCGTCACGCGTGGAATGCTTACGCCGCCGGTCAAAAGTTTCTTCCACGCTGCGCGAGAAAAAATTCGGTGCAGATACGCGGTCGGGTAGCGCACGACTTCCACCAGCTGCACCTCATCGATGCGCATCCCTTCATTCCAGAAATAGTTTTGCGGGTTGATCATCAACATCAATGTCACCGGTAGCTTGGCCGCCGCCGCGCGCAGCACGTGATAGGCGCCTGAGCACACGCCAGCGAGCGCGAATTTTTCGGTGCCGTATTGCGCGCGCAAATAATCCATGGCGGCTCGAATCTCATCGACTGCCGTCGGCGGAAATACGTCGTCATCCTTGCCGCCCGAGCGAGTAGCGCTGTCGCCCAATCCGCCCAGATCGAGCCTCAGCACGACGTACCCCAGATAGGCCCAGCGGCGGGCGAGAGAAACATGCATGCGGTTGGCGCCGATGTGATTGTCGGCGCCGGAGTTGAGCAGCAAGACCGCGCGGCGCCGTCGCTCGCCAACCATGGGTTCGGTGACGACGCCAAACATCATGGCATCGGCCGGTATGAATACCGGACGCTCGGTGATGGCCGGCGAAGTGCCGTCTGCATGTCGCAGCGTCAATACGGTTGATGACTCTTTGTAATTCACCGCAACATCGCGGCGGATCGGCATGGAAGTCAGCGGCGATCGATCCTGTTGCCTTACCAGCAGCCATTCGCGCAGCGCTTCTTGCATCGCGACAGGTACCACCGCGCGAAGCGGCGAGCGGAAAATCATACTGACCAAGCCCGGAAGCATCAGGTAGCTGACGTGACCCTTGCCGGCAGCCAGTTTCTGAGCCCAGCTGCGCGAGGTAGGAAGCGATTCGCCGTCGATGACCAGAGTCCTGGGAGAGGGACTAGAGGGCGCCGCGTTCAAGTCGATCTCAGCCAGGTGACGCAGGGTCGCCGCCGACAAAGAAAACCCGCTCACCTCGATCGGACCCGATAAATCGGTCGATGACAGTGGCGCATCTTCGTTGTTCGGGCCAGGCCCCGCCAGGGCGGCGGCGGCCAGCCGCGTGGTCATCAAATGGCGCAAATATTTGGGCCCACTTAGGACCGGGGCAATCAAAGCCAGAGCGCTAACCGCAGGGCATCGTTGACTGACCAGCGCCGCTAACAGTCCGCCCAAACGGATTCCGAGCAGCACCACCTGTTGCACACCGGAACGCCGCTGCAACTCCGCGACGGCCGCTTCTATGTCGGACGCCCACGTAGTGAGTTGATCGGCCTCGGCGTCAATTTCCTCCGAATCGCCCGTGCCTAGATAGTCGAACCGCAGGGTGGGGATACCAATAGCGGCGGCCATTTCCGCAAAGCTGCGCACGCTGCGATGCGCGCATGTGGCCTCATAACCGAAGGGGCTGCAAATAACCAAGCCGACCTGGCTTGCGGCGCCGCCGCTCGGCTGGTGTAACCACCCGAACAACCATTTGTCGTTCGAGTCGAAATACAACGCTTCAGCGAGCCCGCTGGTCGGTTTCGCTTCAGTGTCTGGCCGTCGTTCAGCGTTCATCGCACATCTTACGGCCATTCCCTGGCATTGGTCTTCGCGTATTCATTCCTGAACCCCGGTACGTGCGGTTTGCACGCAGCAGCCTACTCAACATAATTCGATCTTTCTGTGAAACAAAGCGCCTGCTGAAAAATTGTCCCATCCATTGTCTGCTTCGGCGTCATGAGGCGGCCAAATAGCCTAGCATTCTTATGGGTCGCAATTCACCGACATGTGCATACATGCTGCGACAGTAGGTAATGGTAAATGGGCGTAGTACAAATCTGACATCGAGCTTGTCCCAGGCTGCGTCGCTGGCGCTACTCAAATAGGTTAACCTGAATTAATTGCGTCATCCCTCTAGACCCACGTACGTTAAAGAGTGCACGGCGCACGATCGCCAAAGAATCGCGCCATTTTGAAGGGCAAATTATTGAAAATTCTGATTTACAGCGTGAACTTCGCGCCCGAGCAAACCGGCATCGGCAAATATTCCGGCGAAATGGCTGCTTGGCTTGCGGAACATGGCTATGAAGTTCGTGTTGTGTGCTCGCCACCGTACTATCCCCGTTGGGAAGTCGACCCGAAATACCGCGGCAAGCTATTTCAGCGCGAAACTTGGGCCGGCGTCAGTGTTTGGCGTTCAGCCATCTGGATTCCGAAAACGCTGAGCGGCGTAAAGCGCGTCCTGCATCTGTTTTCGTTCGCCATGACGTCATTTCCTTTGATGCTGTACCAGCTTGCGTGGCGGCCTAAGTTGGTCATGGTGGTGGCTCCCGCATTCATTTGCGCCCCGGTAGCGTTGCTGACCGCGCGGGCGTCGGGAGCGGACGCTTGGTTACATATGCAAGATTTCGAAGCCGACATTGCCTTTCAGATGAACTTGCTGCGCGGCGATTTGCTGAAACGAGTGGTTATGCGCATGGAGGGGTGGTTGCTCAAGCGCTTCGACGTGGTATCGACCATTTCGGGCCGCATGGTCGACCGGCTTCTACACAAGGGTGTCGAGGCAAAGAAAATCCGATTTTTTCCTAATTGGGTCGACATTAGTTCCATCAAGACCACCAGCAATGCAACCAGTTATCGCTCGATGTTGGGTATTGCCCCCGAAACGACGGTGGTGTTGTTTTCCGGCTCGTTGGGCGACAAGCAAGGGCTGATGGTCGTACCCGCTGCGGCACGCGCGCTTGCCGAGCGCAAAGATATCGTGTTTGTAATCTGCGGTGATGGCGTCATGAAGCCGCAACTCGAGACGGCATGTGCGGATCTGCCAAACACACGTTTCCTGCCGCTGCAACCTTTTGAACGGCTTGGTGACTTACTGTGCATGGCCGATGTGCATTTGCTGCCGCAAAGCAGTCAGGCTCAGGACCTGGTGCTGCCCTCGAAGCTGTCGGGCATGTTGGCAAGCGGTCGGCCGGTTATCGCCACCTGCCATCCCGACACGGAGCTTCATGCGGTGGTGGCCAACTGCGGTCTGGCGGTCGCGCCCGAAGACAGCGAAGCCTTGGTCGATGCAGTCTGCACGCTGGCGGGCGATGCCGCACTGCGCGCGCGCCTGGGCCGTGCAGCACGCCAATACGCTGAGGCGCATTTCGAACGCGATGCAGTACTCGGCAGAATCTTTGCTCCTTACACGGATGATGAGCACAGTGTTCCCAACGACGTTGCGGCGTAAAAAGATGCTCCCAAAAATAACTTCGCTCGGCGCCGCGACGGTGCTTTCGCTAGCTTGTTCCCATACGCTTTACGCGGCCGTCGAAATCTTCGAGCCGCGAGATACTCTGGACACTGCGGTGGCCGGGCCGTCACTGTTGGGCGGGTCTGATGCGAATTCCTGGAATTTCTCGGTCGCCGACCATCAATCCTACGACTCGAACGTGTACCGCCTGCCCAAGGATGAGAACGTCAAGGACTTGGTCGGTGCCGGTGCGTCGCGCAGCGACTGGTACAACACGCCTGAGGCGGGGTTTTCGGGCCAGTGGGGTCTGAACCGCCAGGTTTTCAACGTCGGCATCGACGTGCAGGACAATCGCTACTTCAACAATACGCCGCTCAACAATCTGGCCACCAACGATCATGTCATTTGGAATTATGGCTTGGGCGGCGTCTTGTCCGGCCAAGTGGGCGCGACTTATTTGCGCGACCTGATCAGTTTTGTCAATTCCATCGGCTTCGCTCCGACCATCTATGAGCAGCAGCAGTACTTTGGCACCCTGCGTTATCAAGTAGGCCCTCACTGGACGCTGTATGGCGGCATTCTCGACACGGTCGCGGCAGTTGCGCAGGCCAATGCCAATGATTCACGAACCAAGGCCGTCGACCTCGGCGCCGAGTTCGCCACCGACGCTGATAGCACCATCGGGATGGACTACCGCTATACCGACGCGCGTTTTCCGCGCGGCATTGTGCTTAGCACGGCGACGGACGCGGGCGATATCGTCACCTCTGCTCTGGCGTCTGATCCGGATTTTCGCGAGGACCGAGTCCGATTTCTGCTCAAGCGGCCACTTTCGGACAAGACCACGCTCGATGTGGCGGTGGGCTTTCTGCGACGTGACTACGCGAATTCTGAGATCAGCGGATTCTCAGGTCCGACTTGGCGCGCCACATTGGGCTGGGCGCCCACTGAAAAAACGCAGCTGCAGCTGACCACATACCGCAATCTGCAGGCTTATCTGAACGATCAGTCCAATTATTTCCGAGCGACTGGCGTGAGTTTGACGCCGCTGTGGAATCCGACCGAGCGCATCGCCCTCAGCGTTACCTTCTCGAGGGAAGCGCAGTCGTACATCGGGTCGAACGCGACCGTGACTGATACAGCGGCTCGGCACGATACGATCAATGGCCAGATCGCCACCGTGACTTTCACTGCAACGCGCGCATTGTCTATCAATGCATCTATCCATCATGAGCAACGCAGCTCGAATGTGAGCTCGAATCTGGATGCCAGGTCTTATGACGACAGTCTCGCCACGGTGGGCGCGAAGTTCGTGTTCTGAGGTTTAACGGAAGAGGGTAACCATGGCTATGACATTGAATGCTTTACGATCATGTGTGGCATCCCTGGCGTTGGCCGCGCCAGCTTTGGGTTTTGCGGCATCGCAACTTTGTCCCAGCAATCCAACTCCGCCCGCGGGCGCCCAAGCGCTGGGCTACACCAAGCAGCTGTTTTGCGTCGCGCCGACCCTCTCTGACATCGCGCCCACGGACAGCGCGATGGCCAAGCTGTATAGCGGCACCTGGTACGCCGCGGCGCCCATCCCGCTGTCGAAATATTCCATGAGCGGTTCAACGCTGGCGTTGGCCAATGGCGGTGGTCTGATGACCGAGACGCGATCATCGGCGCCGGCCGTGCTTCCGCTGTTGCTGGCATCCGCCGGATTTTATGTTGAATTCAGCGAAAGCATCTCGGACAACGATACCGATCATTTCCCCGCGGTTTGGTTGATGCCTCAGGAACATAATCTAAAACACACTGATCACCTGTCCTCAGATCCAGCAGGTGACGAGCGTTGGATGGAGTTGGACATCGACGAAGGCGGTTACAATGCCGGCCACCATGGCGCCATGATCAGCTGGTACGGGCATTATCCAAATTATCAACACACAACCAAAAGCAACGACCCACCGCAGACCTTTGGCATGGATAGGACAAAAGCGCATGTGTTTGGACTGAGCTACGACCCGAAAGCGAAGCAGGTGACTTGGTGGGTCGATGGCCAGTCGACCGGTTCGGCGAGTACCGCGGATGTCCCAAGCTTCGTCAATGACCACCACTACTATTTACTCATGAACAACCAGAACCACGGTGCCAACAAGCCCTACCAGCTGTACTTGCATTACTTCAGTGCGTGGTCCGGCCAAGATGTACCAAAACCGCCCTCGGGCGTGACGGCCTCCCCGCAGTAGGGTTCTCATTAAATTGCTCTCATTCACTCGCGGACTCAGATGAACAACGGTAATAATCAAGGCGTAACTGACGGTTCCTCCGGTTACTGGAGAACTAGTTTGCTGCTCGCTCGACATCATTTGGCCAGGATTGCCGCCGCAAGGCGCATGACCAGCCTATTCGCATCGCTGGCCTTCGGATGTTTCTTTTTACTCCTCGGCCACAGCGCACCGGCGCAGCAATCACAGCAGCAATATTTGATCGGTCCTGGCGACGTATTACGCATCAGTGTCTTTAAAAACCCAGACTTGAGTTTGGATGGGCGCGTGTCGGAAGCCGGTACGTTGAGCTATCCGCTCATCGGCTCCGTGGCGGTGGGGGGCCTGACGTTGCCCGCGGCGGAGAAAAAGATAGCTGAGCTGCTGAAGGAAGGGGGGTTCGTTCTGAATCCCCAGGTCAACATTTTGCTGACCACGGCATTCAACGGATTGGTATCCGTGATTGGCGAAGTCAAGACGGCGGGGCGCTACTCGCTCGAGGCGGCCGGCGGTCATCTGTCCGGCATGCTGGCCGTCGCCGGCGGCATCGCATCCACCGGCGCCGATACGGTGATCGTCAGCGGCACTCGAGGCGGCAAGCCGTTTCGACGCGAAATCGACATCGTGGCCATGTCGTTGGGCGCCAATAACAATGCCGACGATATCCAGTTAGCGGGCGGCGATACGGTATTCGTGGGCCGTGCGCCGATGTTCTATATCTATGGTCAGGTGCAGCGGCCCGGTCAGGTGCGCTTGGAGCGCGGCATGACGGTCATGCAGGCGCTGGCCTCCGGCGGCGGCGTCACCGGCAAGGGCACGAGCCGCGGTATCGTCCGGCATCGACGCGATGCCAGCGGCAAGGTTAAAGAGGAAAGCGTCACTCTGGATGATGATGTGCGCGATCAAGACGTCATCTACGTCAAGGAAAGTTTGTTCTAAATGACTATTCAACAGGTTTTCAGCATTCTCAAGGCGCGCTGGCGTCTCGCCGCATTGATTTTTGCCGCGGTGTTGCTGGTAGTGTCTGCATTGCCACTGGCGATGCACAACAAGTACACGGCCGTCGCCTCCATCGTGGTGGACGCGAAAATCGATCCGGTATCCGGCGCCGCGGGTTTGCCTGAAGCGGTGATGGCGAGTTACATCAACACTCAGTCTGACGTCATCACCAGCGAACGGGTTGCCGCTCGAGTCGCCAAGGACGTCGGGCTAGACAAGCTCCCGTCATTCCAGGAATCGTGGCAGAAGAAAACCAACGGTCAGGGAGATATCGATCAGTGGTTGGCCCACTACTTGTTGACGGGCAAAAAGGTGCTGGCGGCGCCGCCGGCCAATGCCAGCGCCACCCGCCAGACGAATGTGATCGAAATTTCCGTCAATTGGACCGATCCGGTGATGGCGGCGGCGCTCGCCAACAGCTTCGCGCATACCGCGATCGAAACCAACATCGAATTGAAGGTTGAGCCGGCGCGCCAGTACGCAACGTGGTTCAACGAACGGTCCGCTGCTTTGCGCGCGGACTTGGAAAAGAAGCAGAAGCGCCTTTCGGATTACCAGAACGCCACCGGTATTGTTGCTACCGACGAGAAGCTCGACGTTGAGAATACGCGTCTAAATGAATTGAACACGCAGTTGCTTGCGATTCAGTCGCAACGCCAGGATTCGCAGTCGCGTCAGCGGCAAGTCGGCGAGGCGGGCAACGAATTCCTTCCCGAAGTGCTGCAGAGTCCGTTGATCGCAAGTCTCAAGGACGCGTTAACCCTGGCTGAGGCCAAACGCACTGAAGTTGCCGGTCGGCTGGGCAAGAATCATCCCGACTATCAGGCCGCCGAGGCCGAAGTGGTCAGCTTGCGTGCGCGCCTTGCGGCGGAAACCCAAAAGATCGTTTCCTCCTTGGGCAGCACCACGCAGGTCAACCTGCGCCGCGAGGGCGACGTCAAAGCCGCGCTCGAAGCGCAGAAAAAGCGTGTTATGGACCTCAAAGCCGCGCACGATCAGGCCGCCATTTTGGCCGGCGATGTGACGGCGGCGCAGCGCGATTTGGATGCTGTCAGCCAGCGTTTGGCGGTCAGCAATCTGGAAAGCCAGGCACAACAGACCAATGTGGTTCTCCTGTCTCCGGCGCAAGTGCCGCTCGACCCCTCCAGCCCCAAGATCCTGGTATTCATCGCCGCGGGTTTATTCCTTGGCCTGGTGATGGGCATCGGCAGCGTCTTGATTCTGGAGATGATGAACAAGCGGCTGCGTGATGAGAGCGATCTGCTTGCTATCGTCGGCGCACCGGTGCTCGGCAGGATCGGCACTATCAAGCCCGACGCTACGCCGCGCGGCAAGGGAACATCCCTGGCCACTCGACTTGCGGGCACGTAAGACAGCTAAGAATGGCAACAAAGAGAACCATGGAAATACCGAAAATAAGTTCGGGCGGCACGGAAAAGTTATCGGAGCCTGTTCGTGATCGTGGCCGTGCGATTGGCGCGATCTTGGTGGAGCAGGGACGTTTGAATTCCACCGAGGTTGAGGAGATCCAACGATTCGCCGCCGGCAATGCCATGCGCTTCGGCGATGCGGCGCTGCGACTGGGATTGCTTGCTCAAGCCGACATCGACATGGCGATTTCGCAGCAATTCAATTATCCGGTGCTGCCGCGCAACGGCGAGCACGGCGTCACCGATGAGGTGGTGGCCGCTTATATGCCGCAAAGCGAGATGATTGAACCGTTGCGTGCGCTGCGCAGCCAACTCAATCTTCGCTGGGCCAGTGATCACAAGATCCTGGCGGTCACCAGTCCAGGTCGCGGCGAGGGCCGCAGCTGGCTGGCCGCAAATCTCGCGACCGTTTACGCGCAGATGGGAAAACGTACCTTGTTGATCGATTCTGACTTGCGCCATCCGCGCCAGCATCAGTTATTCAATCTCAACAACACGCTGGGCTTATCTGCGCTGTTGACCGGCCGGGCCGGCAGCAAAAATGTAGTGCGCATTCATCCGCAGCTGCGGTTGTTTGTGCTGCCCGCCGGCGCGGCGCCGCCGAATCCCCAGGAGCTTTTGGGGCGGCCGGTGTTTGATCTGGTGTTGGAGCTGTTTGCCGAGCAGCATGACATCGTCATCATGGACACGCCGTCTTGCGCGGAGGTTGCGGACGCGCAAATCGTCGCAGCACGTGCCGATGCAACCATCGTGCTCGCCCGCAAGCACCACACTCGTCAGAGCCAGCTGCAATCCACCGTGAAGAATTTGACGGAGAGCGGCGTCAACGTCATAGGAAGCGTCATCACCGAACATTGATCGGTGTGTTGCGCGGTCTCCCAGGCTAGAACATGTTTATAGAGCGCGAGCACCTAGCCGACGCTGCCGCGACGCAGTGGCATACGATTGTCATCGGCGCGGGTCCGGTAGGCTTGGTAGTCGCGGTTTCGCTCGCGCGCGCCGGCAAAAAGGTGTTGTTGCTCGAGAGTGGCTCGAAAGACCATGGCGATGCAAAAGACCTGAACGAAACGGTGCTGACCGGCAGACCGCACGGCGGCGCGCTGCACGGTCGCGCTCGGACCATTGGAGGCACCAGTACTCTGTGGGGCGGCCAGCTCACCCGGTTTGTACCTTACGATTTTTCGGCGCGGCAGTTCATGACCGACCGTCACTGGCCGTTGCGCTTCGACCAGGTGGCGCCGTTCTACGTCGATGTCGCGAAGTTGCTGGGTTTGGACGTCCGCTATCTCGACGATGCCGCTGTGCTGGAACGCTTGCACACCCCGGAAGGCGGGGACGCCGAGGGCTGTGAGATTTTCTTCACTCGCTGGCTGCGCGAAGCAAATTTAGGCCGCTATTTCGCCAAAGACCTGGCGGGGTTGGAGTCGCTGAGTGTGGTTCCTGAGTGTCACGTCAGGCAGATTCTTGCGGCGCCTGGCGGGGACCTGGTGCGCGGCGTCAAAGCGGTGTCGGCACTCGGGGAGGAGCATGAGTTCGCCGCGCAGCATGTGGTGCTGGCATGCGGAACCATTGAGATTTCGCGCCTGCTGCTGTTATCGGCGCTTCGCAATCCGGGGGTGGCCTGGGCAAGCAATGAGAACATCGGGCGCTATTTTCAAGATCACCTCGACCTGACCATCGGCAAAATTGAGCTGACGGATCGCACTGCATTCGCCAATACTTTCGAGAATGCGATCATCGAGGGATTTAAGTACCAGCCCAAAGTTAGAATGAAAGACGCTGTCCTGCGGTCGCTCGAGTGTTTGAATCTCGCCTGTACGGTGCGTTTCGACTCCGCCATCGCCGAGGACATTCAAATGTTAAAGCAGATGGTCAAGTCGCTATTGAAAGGGTCTCGAGTCGATAAGCCCTGGCAGTCGCTCAGGCGGATGGCCTCGCTCGGTCATGTTTGGTTCCCATTGATGTGGCGTTATCTGCGTCACCGCCGCATTCTCGCCATTGCGGATCGGGGAATTTCCGTCATCGCGCACTGCGAACAGCGTCCGGTCAGCGACAGTCAAATATCCCTGGATGGCGAGAAGACCGATAAATTCGGTGATCCGCTGGTGCGGCTGAACTGGGTCGTCGATGAGGTGCTGCAGTTAAGAAGCCTGCAGTTGTTCATGGCGCAACTGACCGAATTTTTCAGCGTC
>CAZZWE010000032.1:0-33350 GCA_964657675.1 uncultured Steroidobacteraceae bacterium | reverse complement strand
GACTTCGGGCCCACCATTCATGCCAAGGCCATTATGAGCGGCGGCGAGAGCGGCGATCCCGTCTCCGCGCACTTCACCGACCAAGCCCTGATGTTCAGCCAAGGCCAATTTCGCGATGTGTTGTTCACACCCGAGGATGTGCGCGCACACGCCGAGCGCAGCTACCACCCGTAAATCTCCGATGACGACGAGGAGTCGATTGACCGTGACGATTCACCGGCTGCGCCGTGTTTTTTTTCTCATCCTCTGCCACGCAGTATGCGCCGCTGCGGCCACGGCGCCTTCGCCTGCGGAACGGATTTACCGCAATGGCGTCATCTTCACTGCCGATGCGGCCGACACGCGCGCCCAAGCGGTCGCGATCCGCGGCGGCCGAATCGTCTATGTGGGCGACGATAACGGCGTCGCGGCATTCGCAGGTCCCGCGACCATCAGCGTCGATCTCAAAGGACGCTTTTTAATGCCGGGCATTGTCGACGGACACATGCATCCGGAGGAGGCCGGCACGACGCTGCTCAAATGCAGCTTGAATTATGAGGCGCTGACCGTGGCGCAAGTTCAAACCAGAATCCAGGCCTGCATCGACGCCAGCAAGGGCAAGGAACCGGACGGTTGGCTCGAAATCGTCAACTGGTTTCAGGAAGGCATGCTGCCCGTTGGCGTGAAGACCAGCCGTGCCACGCTCGATGCGCTCAACACGCGGCGTCCCATCATCGTCAGCTCCTCCTTTGGGCACACCGTACTCGCCAATTCGCGTGCGTTGGCGCTGGCGAAGATCACCGCCGCAACCCCTGACCCGCTGGGCGGAAAAGTATGGCGGGACGCCGATGGCAATCCCACGGGTCTGCTGGAAGATTCGGCCTTCGATGTGTTCGCCACCCTCGTACCCAAGCCGACGCCCGCACAAGGTGTTCAGGCGGCGGTCGCGGCTCTGCAGGCCATGAACCGCCAAGGCGTCACCAGCTTTCTCGACGCGCATGCCTACCCTTTGGACCTCGCGTCCTTCTCAACGTTGAGCAAGTCCGGAAAACTCACCGCACGCGCGCACTTCGCACCCTTGATTGAGCCGACCGAAGCGGGCGCGCTCGATGCAGCGGTGTCCAGAATCCTGGGCTACCGAAAGAAGTATGACCAAGGTCCCCTCGTGGCCACTCCCACGGTCACCGTGCGCAATGCCAAGATGTTTCTCGATGGCGTCATCTCCGCGCCGGCATTCACCGGTTCGGTGCTGGAGCCGTATCGCAAAAACATCGGCACGCCTGAGCAACCAAGTTGGGTGGACGGCGACAACCGCGGGCCGCCCGTGTACTTTCCGCCGGAGGTACTGTCGAAGCTGTTGGTGGCGCTGGCGCGGGCCGGCATCGATCCGCACATGCATGCAGACGGCGACGGCGCCGTTCATGCGGCGCTCGACGCCATCGGCGTGCTGCGTAACACGCTGCCCCATACGAACATTCGTCCCGCCATTGCTCACGACGAACTCGTGGGTGAGCAGGACTTCGTTCGCTTCAAGGCGCTGGGTGCGATTCCTGTGTTGTCCTTTCAATGGGAGAAGCCTGCGGGCGACACGCTGGGACTCGCCGATTATTTTGGTCCCGAGCGCATGCGCATGCTGGAGCCGAGCGGCCGACTCGAAGCGGCCGGCGCACGCATCGCCTTCGGCAGCGATTGGCCGGTGGACGCGTTGGATGAGTGGTTCGCCTTCAAGGTGGGTGTGACCCGCACCAACGCGCCGGACTCGCCGGTCGAATTACGCGGACGCCTGGGCGATGATCCCGGACTATCCCGGGAAGCCGTGCTGCGCGCCGCAACCGTCAACGCATCTTACGAGCTGCACCAAGACGAATTCACCGGTTCATTGGAAGTGGGCAAATTCGCCGACCTGATCGTGCTCGATCGCAATCCGTTGACCGTGCCCGCGGACGACATTGCTCACGTCAACGTACAAGAAACGCTGGTTGGCGGAACGGTGGTCTACCGCGCCGCGAACTAACGCGGCCGATGCGCTGGCGGCGGCGCGTGCGGCGCGGGCGCTGCGTGCTGCACCGAGCGGCGCCGCTGTTCAGGACTCATTTGGTGCCACTGACGGCGCAACTCCTGGCGCCGTTCGGGCGGCATCTGGCGGAATCGATTATAGGATTCACGCACCTGTTGCTGACGCTCGGGCGGCAGGCTGCGAAATTGCTGCCAGCGCTGACGAATCTGTTGCCGCTGTTCGGGCGGCATGGCGCGCCATTGCGAGAAGCGTTGCTGCGCACCGCTGCGTTGTTCCGGCGTCATGGAAATCCAACGCTCGCTGCCCTTGGACAGGGCTTGCTGGCGCTCGGGGGGCAGGCTGTCCCATTTGCCCTGATAACTCTGCAACACCTTCTGCTGATCCGCGGACAAGGAGTTCCAGGCCTTGGGCGAGGTCGGCGCCGCGGCGGGCGTGGCCGGGGGTTCTGCAGCCGGGCTTTGCGCCCAGCCGCTGGCGGCGGCGAGCATCAAAGTTGCGCATAGAACCACGGCCCTGATCATTTCTTTGCATCCTGCGGCGGCGGCGGAGGATTGCTCCCAGGCGCCGGCGCTCTCTTCAAGTATTCCCACACCGCTGAATCACCCACGTCGTCCGAACCTAAAAATTCCAAAAAACTTTCGTCAGGCGCATCCGCCTTCGACGCCGGCGGCTTGGAAGGGGGTGGTGTCGGCGATGGGGCGGGCGGCGGCGGCCCGGCATTTGCGATCGCACACACGGCGTTCAGCAGCAGCCACCCCCTTCCCGACCTCAACTGGAAATCACCTAAGCGGCCGGTTCCGAGCCAGCCGCCTTGTCCGCGAAGTCATAAAAATCAATGTCGTCCTGCAACATCTCGAGGGGAGCGGCCGAATTATCATCGGTGGATGCTACCAACTCCAGATCTTCCAGACTCGAATTGTCAGCCACCACGCCGTTTTGATGATTTAAGGGGGAGCCGAACCACAGCGCCACGCCGAGCACCGCCGCCGCGGTCACCCCGGCAGCGGGGGCCCAGGTGCTCGAGCGCAGCAACCACGGCCGCGGATGTTCGGCAGCCGCGAGCGCAGCCACTCGCGCCTGAGTCAGGCGCGAACGCATCGCGAACTCCATGTTCTCGACGCTGTCGCTAAACAGCGCGCGGCTACGCTCCTCGAGAGGACTATTCAGTTGTTCAGTCATTACCACGCCTCGCCCAGTTGTTCGCGCAAGGCATGCACCGCACGCGAGTAATGTGTTTTCACGCTGCCTTCCGAACAGCCCATCGCCTTGGCCGTCTCGGCCACGTCCATGCCTTCAAAATTCCTCAAGGAAAAGGCTTGCCGCTGGCGCGCAGGCAGAGCGCGCAGTGACACTTCCAACTTCTCGATCGCTTCATCCTGCATCAGGGTCTCTGGAATCGCCGGCCCTGCATCCGCCACATTGTCCAGGGGATCCTGGGCTTCGCCCTCGGGATCTTCCTTGACGCCCGGCAGCCAGGTCATGAAACGCTTGCGCACCGAACGACGCCGCTGGAGATCGCGAATGCCGTTCTCGAGAATTCTGTAGAACAACGGACGCCACTCGGCGCTCGGCTTGGAGGCGTAGTTGCGCGTCAGCTTGATCATCGCATCCTGCACGACATCGAGCGCATCGTCCGGATCCCGCAGCGCCATCTGCGCCATGCGAAATGCTCGACGCTCGATCTCCGCCAGGAATTTCTCCAGCTCCTTCGTGTACTCCAGAATTGCTCCCCTAGATGCTGGAGCGGGAGTATCCCAGACCATCCAAGCGGCGTTGAGCCTATCAAACGAAGTCATGTGCGTCCTCTCGGCCTATTTAGAGCATTCCCATTCACAGGTATAACGCCTACGCTTGCTCAGGGTTGACGGCCGGCCGTCCTTGAGATCAGCGACTTACGCACATCGAATGTGACTTCCATTGCAATATTTGCGATCGATACCTCCGGACGACATCCAGAGGCGCTCCTAATCTATTGATTTAGAAAGGATCATTTCGATTTAGCGTAAATTTTCGCCATTTTGACAGTGACCCGAAACGGAACGGGCACTTAGGCCCTAAGAACCCGGGTTTTCAACAGACTTATCCACAGCTTTTGTGGACAAAAGGATTGATGTTTTTCCAAATCGCAATCGATACGCCGCTACGCCGGGTGTTCGATTATTTACCGCCAGAATCGGAGCTCTCGGGCTCGATGGCGAAGCCGCCGCTCGGCGTACGGGTGCGCGTGCCCTTCGGCCGGCAGCGCCTGATTGGAATTTTGGTGGGCATCGTGGCCAGCTCCAGTGTCGCGGCGTCGAAGCTCAAAGCGGTGACCGAAATTTTGGATGCGGCGCCTGTCTACGATCCCGTGACCTTCGACCTGCTGCGCTGGGCTGCCGAGTACTACCACCACCCGGTCGGGGAGGTATACGCCGCAGCCCTGCCGGTGAACCTGCGCGCCGGGCAGCCGGTGGCCGAATCGACCGAGCGGTGGCGCGTCACCGAGGTGGGCCGGGCGGAGATCGCACAACCCAGCTCCAAGCGCGCGCCGATCCAGCGCTCGCTGCTAGCCTGGTTGGCGGAACGCGACGGCGCCTCCACGACGGAGGTGGGCGCCGCCCATTTCGAGACCGACCATCTGCGATCCCTGCTGAAACGCGGCTGGGTATCCTCTGAAACCGCCGCGGCGCCGCCCCGCAGCGTTTCCACCCCGTCGCGCGAGGCGGCGGGCCCGCAATTGGATCTCACCGAGGCACAGCGGGCCGCAGTCGACTCGATCGTCCCTTCGCTGCATAAATTTGCGGCGCATCTGCTGTATGGCGTCACCGGCAGCGGCAAAACCGAGGTCTACCTGCGCCTCATCGACGCCGCCATCGCAGCTGGCGGACAGGCCCTGGTGCTGGTGCCGGAAATCGCGCTGACCCCGCAGTTGGTGGATCGGTTCCGCAGCTATTTCGGCGGCGGCGTGGAATCAGTCCACTCGGGACTCACCGACACCGAAAGGCGCGATGCGTGGCGCGCGGCCTACGCGGGCGAAGCCCGCATCATCATCGGTACGCGCTCCGCCGTGTTTACCTCGATGCCGCGGCTCGCGCTCATTGTGGTGGACGAGGAACATGACGCCTCCTACAAGCAGCAGGAAGGCTTCCGCTACTCCGCGCGCGATCTTGCGGTCATGCGGGCGCGTGGCGCGAACGTGCCGATTATTTTGGGCTCCGCCACGCCGTCGCTGGAAACCCTGGAGAACGCAGCCAGCGGCCGGTATGCCAAGCATATGCTGCCGCAACGGCCGGGCGCGGCGCAGCCGCCGCGAATGTCGCTGGTCGACCTGCGCAGGCACGCCCTGGAACAAGGCTTGTCGACACCGGCGCTGCAAGCCATCCGCCGTCACTTGGACTTAGGCGGCCAGGTGATCGTGTTTCTGAATCGACGCGGCTATGCGCCCAGCCTGTTTTGCAACGCCTGTGGCTGGGTGGCCCCCTGCGCCCACTGCGACGCGCGCATGACGTTGCATCGCCGCGCACAGCAGTTGCGCTGTCATCATTGCGGCGCGCATGCGCCGATCCCGGTGGTGTGCGGCAATTGTCAGCAGGCGCTGATGCCGGTCGGCCAAGGCACGGAACGAGTCGAGGAAACCTTGGCACGGCTGTTTCCGGATGCGCCGCTGGCGCGCCTCGACCGCGACACCGCCTCGCTCAAAGGTTCCATCCAGGACGTGCTGGATCGGGTGCATCGCGGCGAGGCGCGAATTCTGATCGGCACGCAAATGCTGACCAAGGGACATCATTTTCCCGATGTCTCGCTGGTGGTCATCGTCGATGCCGATCAAGGACTGTTCGCCAGCGATTTTCGCGCCACCGAACGCTTGGCGCAGACCATCACCCAGGTGGCGGGGCGCGCCGGGCGGGCCGCACGCACCGGCGAGGTCATGATTCAAACCCAGTTTCCCGAGCATCCCTTGCTGCATCGGCTGATCGACGAGGGCTACGAGAGCTTTGCCTTGAGCGCGCTGCAGGAACGGCGCGAGGCCGGCTGGCCGCCCTACTCGAGACTGGCCATGCTGCGTGCCGAAGCCAAGGATCGCGATGGCTTGGACGCGTTTTTGTATGCCGCCTTGGAGTCCGGCAAGGGGTTGGACGAATCCAGCGATCCCGCCCATCCCACCGTAAAACTATTGGGCCCGGCCGCGGCCTTGATCGCACGTCGCGCCGACCACTTCCGGGCGCATCTGTTGATCGAAACAGCGGCGCGGTCCTCCTTGCAACGTTTTTTGCAGCGCTGGCTGCCCCGCGTTGAAACCCTGCCCGGTCCGAGCGGACTGCGCTGGTCCATCGACGTGGATCCGTTGGAAGTGGATTGAGCGGTTTGCGCTAAACTCTCCGCCCTTTGCCTCGTTCACCATACGGATCCGCTTTTGAAGACTTTGATTGAATCCCTGCTGAAGCAAGCGCTCGACGCCCTGCCCGGAAACGTGTTGCCGCTCGCGGGCCGCGACATCGCCATCGAAGTGGAAAACACCCGCGATGCTCAACATGGCGATTTCGCCAGCAACCTTGCCCTGCGGCTGGCCAAGAGCGCGCGTCAAAATCCGCGCAAACTTGCCGAAGCGCTGCTGCGTGTGCTGCCGGCTGATGACGCAATCGTCAAAGTGGAGATCGCCGGCGCGGGGTTCATCAATTTTTTCCTGGCCGACTCTGCTTATCACGCGCAGATCGCCAAGATCCTGTCCGACGGCGCGGATTACGGACGTTCGAAATTCGGTGCCCGCAAGAAGATTCAAGTGGAGTTCGTCTCCGCCAATCCCACGGGGCCGCTGCACGTCGGTCATGGCCGGCATGCCGCGTTCGGGGCAACGCTCGCGAATCTCCTGGACGCGGTGGGCTATGACGTTCAGCGCGAGTACTACATCAACGATGCCGGACGACAGATGGAGATCCTGGCAGTCAGTACCTGGTTGCGATATCTGGAGCGCTGCGGCGAACGCTTTACCTTTCCGGCCAACGGCTATCGCGGCGAGTACCTCATCGCCATTGCCGATGAATTGTTTGCCACGGACGGCATGGCGCTGCGCCATCCGGCGCAAGCAGTGTTCAAGGATTTACCGGCCGATGAGCCGCAGGGCGGCGACAAGGATATTTACATCGACGCCGTCATTGCGCGGGCGCGTTCCTTGATCGGCGACGCGGCTTATGCGCGGGTGTTGAAATTGGCGCTCGACGGAATATTAGGCGACATCCGTGAGGACTTGATCGAGTTCGGCGTGGTGTTCGATTGCTGGTTCTCGGAAAAATCCCTCGCCGACAGCGGCGCGGTGGACCGGGCCCTCGAGGCCCTGAAAGCCGCGGACAAGGCCTACCTCAAGGACGGCGCGCTGTGGTTCAAGAGCACCGAATACGGCGACGAAAAGGACCGCGTCATGGTGCGCGAAAATGGCATCAAGACCTACTTCGCGTCCGACATCGCGTATATCTTCAACAAGCTGGAACGCCGTTTCGAACACATTCTTTATATTTGGGGCGCGGATCATCACGGCTATATCACGCGCCTGCGCGCCGGGTTGGTGGCCTTGGGCGGATCGCCGGACAGCTTCGAAGTACGGCTGGTGCAGTTCGTCGCCCTGTATCGCGGCGAGGAAAAAGCCCAGATGTCGACGCGCTCCGGCGAGTTCGTCACGCTCCGCGATCTGCGCAAGGAGGTCGGCAACGATGCCGCCCGCTTGTTCTACGTCATGCGCAGCAACGATCAGCACCTGGACTTCGACTTGGAGCTGGCCAAGGCGCGTTCCAACGATAATCCGGTGTACTACATTCAGTACGCCCACGCGCGCGTCAGCAGCGTCATGCGTCAGCTACGGGAGCGCGGACTGACCCACGATGTCACACACGGTCTGCAGTCGTTGAGCAAGCTGAGCGAACCGCAGGAACTGCAATTGATCAAACGCCTGAGCGCCTATCCGGAGGTGGTGCAACAATGCGCGAGCTTGAGAGCGCCGCATATGCTGGTGCATTTTCTGCGCGATCTCGCCAACGACTTTCACACCTATTACAGCGCGCATCAGTTCATCGTCGATGACGCCGGCACGCGCGATGCGCGCTTGGATCTGGCATTGGCCACGCAGACAGTGATTCGCAACGGCCTGAAAATTCTAGGCGTCTCCGCGCCCGACACCATGTAGCAATGGCGCGCGACTACAAAACCAAGAAAAAGAAATCAGGTGGATTTTCCGGTTGGCTTGGGCTTGCCTGCGGATTGGGACTGGGTCTTGCGGCGGCCGGCGTGGTGTACTTGAAGGACCGGCGCCTCGACGCACCCTATGCCGCCGCCGTCAAACAACAGGGCACCGTCAAGAAGAAGCCGCACGGCGATTCTTCCGAGGCCACCGACACCGGCGCGGATGACAGCGGCAAGAATTACGACTTCTACGACATGCTTCCGAAATTTGAAGTCGTGGTCCCGGAGAAAGACAAGAACGTTCATCACGACATCAAAACCGTTCCGGAAACCCGGCGCGGCACCTACGTGCTGCAGGCGGGTTCATACAAAAATGATGCCGATGCGGAACGCTCGCGCGCCAAACTCGCGCTGCAAGGCGTGGAGTCCAAAGTGCAGAAGGTGTCAGTCGATCAAGACACCTGGTACCGCATCCGCGTCGGACCCATTTCGAATCTCGATGAGCTGAATCGCCTGCGGCAAATCCTGCACAAGGCCGAAGTCGACGTGCTGGTCATCCAGGTGGGGGATTAGAGCGGGCGCCCAGCCGGGGGCGCCGAGCCGCAACGCACCATTTCACTGCTTGCGCGAGGGTCGGTTCTCCAGCAGGTTTTGAATGCTGCTCAAGGCCGCCAAGTAAATCTCGGTCAATTCGCGGCCCTCGGTTTCATCGATGCCGGCCGCCAGCACATTGGCCAGGGTGTCGATGGCCACGCGCACGGTCATGGATTCCGAATCGCTCAGTTTTACCCCATTAATCGCGATTTCTGCTTCTTCTTGCATCGGGGTCCCTTGGTGCGTTTAAGAACTCAAATATAACTGGATAATATTCGTTAGACGTCTAATCTACGCCTACAAATTGCACGGAAGCGACGATACCTTCACCGGATCCGCAGTGTCTCGAGCGGTCCTCCGGCGCCCTTTTTGGCGGATGGTCGAGGATTGTTGACTTTGTTAGATACACAAAAAGAAATCGATAGCGACGTACTCGCGGTCGGGCAGATTGATGCGGTTCCAACCCTTTTACAAGTCTTGTGCGACAGCACGGGCATGGGGTTCGCGGCGGTTGCGCGCGTCTCGGCGGACACCTGGACCGCTTGCGCAGTGCGCGACAACATTAATCTCGGCATCGCGCCGGGCGGCCAGTTGGAAGTGGCTACCACGTTGTGCATCGAAAGCCGCGAGACGCGTGAGGCCATTGTGATCGACAACGTGGCCAAGGATCCCCGCTACTGCAACCATCACACACCCCGGATTTATGGCTTTCAGAGCTACATCTCGGTGCCCATCATCCTCGCGAACGGCGATTACTTTGGCAATCTCTGTGCGATCGATCCGAAGCCGATCTTCATTTCCGATCCAAAAGTCGTTTCCATGTTCAGCCATTTCGCCCAATTGATCGCCGACCAACTGGACTTGAAGAAGGTCTCTGCCAGCACCTACGCAACGCTGCTGGCGGAACGCGACGTTTGCGAAATGCGCGAATTATTCGACGAGGTGCTGGGCCAGGACCTGCGCCAACCGCTGCGAAATCTCGACGCCATCGTCGAACAACTCGACACCGGGGTCGCCGCCGACATTCGCGCGGAGTTCCAGCGGGTGTCACGCGTGATCGACGAGGCCTTGGACTTCTCCAACGCACGCTTCGGCAACGGCTTGCCCGTCTGCATTGAAGTCAACGAGGGCGTGGCGCAAGCGCTCGATGAGGTGGTCGAGGAAATCGGCCGCGCCCACCCGGACGTTCGCATCATCTCGAACATGAACGTGCATACCCCCGTTCAATGTGATTTGGGGCGGATCAGGCAACTGCTGACCTTGCTGCTGCGAAACGCGATCGACCATGGCGCTCCGCGCGGTCCCATCGGCGCGGTGGCCAGTCTCGACGACGGCTACTTGGTAATCGAAGTCTGGAGTGACGGCGAACCGATTGCCGCCGCCGACCGGGCGCAAATTTTTTCGCCCAATTGGCGCCGCGGCATGTACCTATGCCGGCAAATTGCCGAGGCGCATGCCGGCAGCATCGCCGTGGTGTCGCGTGAAGGCGAAGGCACGCTCATCACCGCGAAAATCCCAAACTAAGACAATCGAGCTTAATCTTCGCCTAATTGTCGAAAATCGACGCCTAATGCCCGCAACTTGCGGTACAAATGCGTTCGCTCCATTCCCACTCGTTTGGCCAGCTGCCCAACTTTTCCATTGCACAGCAACAGCTGCTGCTGCAAATAGGCGCGCTCGAACTGCTCCCGCGCTTCGCGCAGCGGCAGGGCCAACAGATCCTGTTTGACCAGGGGTTCATCGACCGCCAGTTTGACGGCCAGCTCACGCTCGATCTCGTCCAGGCGGATCTCTTCGCCCACCCCCAAAATCAGCACCCGCTGTACCAGGTTTTTCAGTTCTGCGATGTTGCCGGGAAAGGGGTAGTTGCGCAGGCGATTCTGGGCCGCAACGCTGAAGCGGCGCAGCGGCAAGTGCTGCTCGTCCACCAACCGGTCGACGTAGTAACGCAGCAGATCGGGCACATCCTCGGCGTAGTCGCGCAGCGGCGGTACGCGCAGCGTGATCACGTTGAGCTGTGCCACCAGGTCCCGCCGGAAGGGTTCCGGCGAGGAACGCAATTCGAACCCTTCCTGCGCTGAACTGATCCAACGCACGTTGAGCGGCACCCGTTGCCGACCGCCCACCCGCGTGTAGCCGTTCTGTTCGATGGCGCCCGCCAAGGCGCGCTGGGCCGCACTGTTCAAATCCTCAATCCCGCTGATGTACAAGGACCCCCCTGCCGCCTGATCAAAGGCGCCTGGTTCGATCTTGCCGTCGCGCTCGCTGCCATACAGCGCCGAGGCGGGATCCTGCGCCAAGCTTGCGGCCACCACGGTCAAAAAGGGCTTGCTGGCGCGGGCGCTCAAGGAATGCAGATAACGGGCATAGGCTTCTCGCCCCGAACCGAGCTCACCGATCAGCAGCACCGGTGACGCGCTCGAGGCAGCATGCTGAACCTGCTCACGCAGCATCTGTGTGACCTTGGCCTTGCCGATGGGCACGGCCAGACCGGGTCCCTGGGCACGGACTGACAGCCGCTTGCGCCGGCCGGCATCCAAGGCCCGCTCCACGGTGCGCAGCAGCTTGGTCAGCGACAGCGGCTTCTCGACGAAATCGAAGGCACCCAAACGAGTGGCCTCGACCGCCGTCTCGACCGTGCCGTGGCCGGACATCATGACCACCGGGCAGTCGTAGCCATCGGTCACCGACCACTCACGCAGCAGCGTGATGCCGTCGGTATCCGGCATCCAAATGTCGAGCAGCACCAAGTCCGGCACTTGCGAGGCACGCGAGGAGCGCGCCTGGGTGGCATCGGCGGCGATTTCGACGTCATAGCCTTCCTCGGAGAGAATTTCCTTGAGCAGGCCGCGGATGTCAGCCTCATCGTCAACCACCAAAATTCTCGAAGCCGTCATACGCGTTCTCTCCTATGTTCGCCCTTGCGCGGCTCGCGGGTCCCGGTGGAGCGCGCACTGCCGCCCAGGGGCAGCAGAATTCTGATGCGGGCGCCCCCGGTACGTTGATTATCCGCCTCTATGCGGCCGCCGTGTTCCTCGACGATTTTCTTCACGATAGCTAACCCAAGTCCGGTGCCTTTGGGCTTGCTTGTGACATAAGGATCGAAAACCGTGCCGATCAGGTCGCGCTGGAACCCAGGCCCATTGTCGGTGACCGAAATGGTGACCGATCCCCCCTGCTTCTGACCTTCTTCGGACAGATGAGTTTCCACCTCGACGCGCGCGCCCGCCCGGCCTTCGAGCGCCTCGAGCGAATTGGTGACCAGATTGTTGAGGATCTGGCGGATGCGGACCCGGTCCGCCGAAATGTTCGGCAGCTGCGGACTTAAATTCAGTTTAAGTTCCGTGCTGCTGTCCTGCGCCCGATAGAGATCCACGACTTCAGTGATCAGTTGATTCAGATCGAAGCGCGTGAATTGCATGTCGGGCGCGCGCGCGTACTCGCTGAAGGCATTCACCATCTGCTTCATCGCATCCACCTGCGCAATGATGGTGTGCGTGCCGCGCTCCAGAATCTGCGCGTCCTGCTCGTTCATCGAGCCTAAGAATCTGCGCCGCATGCGCTCGGCCGACAGTTGAATGGGCGTCAGGGGATTCTTGATCTCGTGCGCCAGGCGGCGCGCCACTTCGCCCCAGGCCGCGTCGCGCTGCGCCTGCAGCAAGGTGGTGATGTCATCGAACACCAGCACCACGCCGGCCGCGCCGCCTGCCTCGTTCGGCAAGGCCGTGCAGGCGCACATCAGCACCTGCTTGCCGGATTCGGTCAACAACTCGATCTGTTCGCGCCAATCGAGTTCGTCCGGCTGCAGCCGCTGTTTGATGGCGGCGAGAAATTGACTGAACAAGCCGGTGTCGCTGATCGACTCATCGAAGGGCTTGCCGATGGCCGCCTCCAGATCAACGCCCAGGATGGCACTCGCCGCTTGATTCGCGGTGCGTACTTTCAAGTCCGGCTCCAATGAAACGACACCGGTCGACAGACGCGCGAGAATGACGGCGAGGCCGGCGCGTTCGGCTTCGACCGCCTGTTGACTGCGGCGCGTCTCTTCGCGAGCACGGCCCAGGCGCTTGGTCATGTCGTTGAAGGAAGTCACCAGAAAGCCCAATTCATCGCGGCCGGGCAATGGCAACTTGGTGTCGTAGTTACCCTTGGCAACCGCGCGAGTTCCCGCAATTAAATCCTGCACCGGCTGAACCAGCCGCTGCGCCGCGAAGAAGGCGCCATACACCGCCGCGATCAGCGACATCAGTACGACGAAGGACAAAATCAGCACGAAGGTGCCCTTCAGGGGTTTACGCAATTGCACCAGGTTGGCGTACTGCGTATAGGAGCGTTGCACCGTGTCCGCCAACTGGCTCAACTGCTGCGGCACCGGATACAACGCAATGAGCACGCGCGAAGTGCCGTTGCTGTCATCGATGGGCGCCGCGGCGCGGATCACATAGCCGCCGACCGAGTCGGTATCGAGGCTCACGTAAGGCCGGCCATGGCGCAGCTGCAGCAGCATTTCGTCGGTGGCCGGCACCGGCAACATGTCCATCGGCCGATCCGAGCTCGTGGCAACGATCCTCTGTTGCGGACCCAAGATGGTGTACTCGACCGCGGTGCTGTCGCGGCGCTGTTGGTCGAGCACACCGCCTAGTTGAAAATCCGGTGTCCCGGACAACGAGTGCGCCACCACCTGGGTGTGCTGCAAAAATTCGCGCACGCGCACTTCGAGCGCGGCGTGCGACAACTCGCGCGTGTCCTTCAATCCCTGACTGACTTCGATTTCAAACCAGCTGTCGATGCCTTGATTCAAGAACTGCAGCGAGAAGTAATACACCACCAGAATCGGCGTCACGGCCAGCGCGCTGAAAATCGCCACGGTGCGCCCTTTGAGACGCGAACCGGGAACGTGGCGCCGATAGTCGCGCACCAGCCGGGTCAGCTTGATCGCAAGCAGCACGAACAAGGTCAACAGGCCGGAGATGTTGACCAACAATATCCACGGCAGCCAGCGGTCGAATTTTTCCGGGTTCTGCACCGCCGAACCCAACAGGTACAGGGCAATCAGCCACAGCAGCACGCCGATGCTGCCAAGGAAGGTAGAACCGTACTTGCGAATCATGGCTGGAACGTCCAGGCGTACCAATCACTGTCGCGATGCCAGTCGCTGACCCAGAACATCAGCAACCGCAATGTGAATGGCACCGTGCCGAAATCCACCTTGGCACGCAGGTTGGCCTCGTAGCGGCGGTCGGACTGGATCAGCGCCCGGTCCAGCACCGGTAAATTCTTGATGTCGGCGAGCTGTTCGAGCGCCGCATCGAGCGTGCCCAACGATTCTTGTTGGCCGCTGTTGTCATTTTTCAGGATGTAGCGGGCGCTGACCGCGTTGTATTGCAGGTGATAGCGCTGCGTCAGTTCGGCAATGGTGGAGTTGGGCAGCAGCTGGCGTACACGCTTGATGTTGAGATCGAGCTCGAGACTCAAGGGGACGCCCTCGGCCAGGGCGCGTCGCACCGACTCGCTGATGGGCAGGGCCAGGCGCGAGTTCATTTGATAGACGCTGTCTTTCAGTTCCAGCGCGGCGGTACGGATTTCGAAGCGGCCTTCCAGGCCGTCGGCCCATAAGGGCTGCATCCACAAGGCCGCCACGGCAATCCACAGCCATGCCAGACGCTGCGGCAGGGATGCCCGGCAGCGTTTCAGGCCGAAGGTTATGGCACGCGGCGCATTCATTGTTTTGTCAGGGCAGCATAATAGAAGCCATCCGCACCCGCTTCACCGGGCAGGATTTGCCGGCCACATGCGTCAGCCTCCCCGAATCCGGGCCAGCCCTCCCACGCTTCCGCGGGAATGATACTGGCCTCAGGGGTGTCATTCAAAAACTCGGCCAGCACGCCGCGGTTTTCGCTCAGCGTCACGGTGCAGGTGGCATACACCAGCCGCCCGCCCGGGGCCAACATCTCCCAGACCGAGCGCAGCAGCCGGCCCTGTAGCTGCGGCAATTTGTCGATATCGGCCGGGGACTTACGCAGGCGAATGTCGGGATGACGGCGAATCACGCCAAGCCCGGAGCAAGGCGCATCCAGCAAGATGCGATCGAAGGGCACGCCATTCCACCACTTTGCCGGCGTGGCCGCGTCGGCATGAATGACCTCGGCCGCCAAATTGCCGCGGCGCAGGTTTTCGTTGACCCGCACCAGACGATGCGGATCGACGTCCAACGCCACTAAATTCTCAAGGTTGGGTTCGCGCTCGGCAATCAACGCGGTCTTGCCGCCCGGCGCCGCGCAGGCGTCGAGCAGCCGCTGTCCGCGGGCCAGCGCCAATGGAAACGCCACACACTGCGCGCCCAAATCCTGCACCGACACCACACCGGTCGCGAAGCCCGGCAAGTCATGAACATCGCACGGGCTGTCAAGAACGATGGCATAGGGAACACGCTCTTCCGCGCGCGCCGACATGCCGGCCTCTTCCAGCAGCCGCAGGTAGTCGGCCGTGTTCGACAGCCGGCTATTGACCCGCAGCCACATCGGCGCCTGCGTATCGGACGCCGCCAACAGCTGCGTCCAGCGCACCGGATAATCGGCGTGCAGCCGGTCGCTCAACCAGATGGGCGCGGCATGCCGGGTCGCCGGACGGCTGGCAATATCGGCGTCGATGGTCTTACGCTCGCGCAGATAGCGCCGCAGCACGGCGTTGATCAACCCCGACGCCCGCACCGCATCGGTGGCCTTGGCGGTCGCCACCGCGGCATCGACCACTGCGTACTCCGGCGTGCGTTGATCTTCGATTTCGAACAGCGCCACGGACAACAAGGCGCGCACCAGGAAATCCAACGAGCGCACCGGCGTCGACAGCAATTTTCCCAAGATGGCTTCGTGGCGGAAATAGCCGCGCACCGCGCCATAGCTCAGCGACCGGACCGAGGCATGCATCTTGGGATCCGCGGCGACCAAGGCGTGTTTCAACGCGGCATCGAGGGTCACTCCCTCGCGCAGTACCCGGGCAACGGCATGCGCGGCGAGCGAGCGAGCGCTGGCGGCGCTTCTCATGCGGAGGCGAAGATGGCGCCGGTGAGGCGCTGTCCCTGTAAGAACTCCTGGGCGGTGAGCGGTTTGCGGCCGGGCAGTTGCAGGCGCAGGATTCGCAGCACCCCCGTGCCGCAGGCCACATCGATGCCTTCGCCGGTGGCGGCCATCACCGTGCCCGGCGGCACATCGCGGCCGGCGCCCGCAAAATGCAGATCCACACTCTCGGCATCCCAGATGCGCAACGCTTCGCCATTGAATTGCGTCTGTGCGACCGGCCAGGGATTGAAGGCGCGGACCTGGCGCGAGATTTGGCCGGCGGCATGGCGCCAGTCGATCGGCGCCTCGGCCTTGGCAATCTTCTCCGCATAGGTCACGCCATCCGCCGGCTGCACGACCTCGCGCGGGTGGCCGGCGGCCATGCTTTGCACCGCCTCCACGATCAACTCGGCGCCGAGCTGCGATAACTTGTCGTGCAGGGTTTGCGCATTGTCGCGCAGGCCAATGTCAACGGTGCGCGCCAGCAGCATCGGGCCGGTGTCGAGGCCCGCTTCCATGCGCATGATGGTGACACCGGTCTGGCAGTCGCCCGCCAATATCGCCCGCTGTATCGGCGCGGCGCCGCGCCAACGCGGCAGCAGCGAGCCGTGAATGTTGAGGCACCCGCGGGAGGGGATGCCAAGCGCTGCGCTCGGCAGTATCTGTCCATACGCCACCACGACGAACACATCGAGCTGCGCGGCGCGCAACGATTCAAGGGCTTCCGCGGACTTGAAGCTCGCGGGCTGCTGCACCCGAATGCCGAGTTCCAACGCTTTCTTCTTGACCGCGCTGGCTTGCAGCGCTTGACCGCGCCCGGCGGGACGATCCGGCTGCGTGAACACCACTTCAACGGAATGCTGAGTGGCCGCCAGCCGGCTCAAGGCCGGGACGGCGAACTCAGGCGTGCCGGCGAAGCCCAGCCGTAATGAAGAAGTCGCGTTGCTCAAAGCTCAAAGCGCGGGCGTAGCGGCGCTCGGGGGCGCTACACGAGACTCGCTTCCGGTGGCGCGATTTTTTCGTTCTTTTTCCAGGCGGCGGCGAATCATCTGGCGCTTGAGCTCAGACAAGTAGTCGACGAACAATTTTCCCTGCAGATGATCCATTTCGTGCTGGATGCACACCGCCAGCAGGCCTTCGGCATCCATCTCGAAACTCTTGCCATGGCGGTCCAGGGCACGCACCCGAATGTGGGTGGCGCGGGACAACTTGTCGTAAATCCCGGGCAGCGACAGGCAGCCTTCTTCGCCGGGCCCCTTGCCCTCGAGCTTGAGCAGTTCCGGGTTGATCAATAACAGCGGTTGATCACGGGTATCGCTGACGTCGAGCACGATGACGCGTCGATGAACATCGACCTGCGTCGCCGCCAAGCCGACCCCATTCCTGGCATACATGGTTTCGAGCATGTCGTCCGCCAATTGACGCACCGCGTCATCCACCTCCGTCACGGGTTCGGCGGTCTTGCGGAGACGTGGATCGGGATACTCGAGAATTACGAGTTTTGTCATGGGAGTTATGAGAGAAGTGTCGTGTTTTTGGCTGAGGATTGTTGCTAAAGTTCCGCCGCTGCTTAACTTAATGCCTTTCTTACCAGTGCCAAAAGCGTTGGAAAACGGCAAAAAACGGGGCTTACGTCCCAGTCTTAGGCAGCAGTTCGGCAGTATATCAGTGAGCCCGGCACCATAAGACGGTAGCTGAATGGGAGCAAAACGAATGTATGGTCATCAGAAACTAGCCCTGACACTTGTAACGGCCGTGTTGATCGCCGGGTGCCAGACCGAGGCCCCGAAATCAGCGCCGGTCCCCATCGCCAATGCCGAGCCTGTGGCCGACGGTATCGTCGTAGGTGACGAGAAAACCGCTATGGAAGCGGCGGTGGATGCCGGAACGCCGTCATCGACTGTCACCGCCTCTGACGCGCCGCGCGACTCGGTGGCCCTGGCGCCCAATGCCCCCGACAGCTACGTGGTCAAGAAGGGCGACACTCTGTGGGGCATCTCCAAGGTGTTCCTGCGCGATCCGTGGTTTTGGCCCGAGATCTGGCAGGTCAATCCGCAGATCCAGAACCCGCATCTTATCTATCCGGGCGACACCCTGCGCCTGGTATTCATCGATGGCCAGCCGAAAATCGTGCTGCAGCGCGGAGATTCGCTGAAAGTCTCGCCGCGCGTGCGCAGCGAACCCTTCGAGCAGGCGGTCACCACCATTCCGTACGAAACGGTGGCGGCGTTCATGTCCAAGCCCTCGGTGCTGGACCGCGATCAGATCAAGAACGCTCCCTACGTCCTGGCGACCCGCGACTTGCACGTGGTCATGTCCGACGGCGACACGCTGTACGCCCGCGGCTTCACCAGTCCGGTGGAATTGGGCGGTCACTACAACATCGTGCGCGTCGGCGATGCGCTGCGCGATCCGGACGACAACCGCATCTTGGGCTATGACGGCGTCTACACCGGCTCAGGCCATGTGACCCGCGGCGGCGATCCCGCCACGCTGATCATGACCGATTCGGCCCGCGAAACGGTCGCCGGCGACAAGCTGTTTCCGGGCGGTGTCGATGTGCCGCTGGACTTCATTCCGAGCCCGCCCAAGGTGCAGACCAATGGCAGCATCATCGCGGTGGCCAACGGCGTGACCGTCATCGGCCAGTACGAAGTGGTGGTGGTGAATCGCGGCGCCAGCGACGGCATCGTACCCGGCAACGTGTTGGCCATCTACGACTTAGGTCCGCTGGTCGATGACGATAAAAAGAAAGGCTTTTTCGCGTTTCGCGGTTTGGGCGACAAGAAGATCCGCCTGCCCTCCGAGCGCACCGGCACCTTCATGGTGTTCAAGACCTTCGATCACATGAGCTACGGCTTGGTGATGGAAGCCACCAACATGATTCGCGTGTTGGACAAGGTTCAGAACCCGTAAAAACCACGCGCCGAGAAACGGCGTCGATTCGAAAGGCCGGGCGAGAGCTCGGCCTTTTTCGTTTGTGACTCTCTATATGTCTGCACCTGCCCAGCCGCTGACGAATATCTACACATTCGCGGGCCGTTCGCGCGCATTCGACGGTCCGTGCCCGCGCGACAATGCCCGCGATGCTGGCACAGCAAGAAGCCCTGGCATGGATGGCGCTCACGCGCGCACCGGCCCTCGACGTCGACGCGCTGGCCGCCGCGCTCCACGTGTGCACCACCGCCGCGAGGCTGCTCGGAGCCTCGGAAGCGATGCGAGAACGTGCCGGCCTCGCGCCACGCACCCGCGCGTGGTTGACTAGCGCCGCCGCACTCCCCACCCCCGTGGAGCGGCGCTGGCTCGAAACCCCGCGGCACCATATCGTGCCGTTCAATAGCGCCGACTATCCCAACCTGCTGCGCACGGTGCCACGCTGTCCGCTGGCTCTTTATGTAGAGGGCAACGTCGCCGTCTTGAATGATCCACAACTCGCCATCGTCGGCAGCCGCAATCCCACGCCGGCCGGACGCGAAACCGCCTTTCAGTTCGCCGAAGAACTGGCCGCCTCCGGATTGAGCATCACCAGCGGACTCGCCGAGGGTATCGACGCAGCGGCGCATCGCGGTGCACTGGCGGCGCAGGGCGCGACCGTGGCGGTGTTCGGCTGCGGCGTGGATGTGATTTATCCGCGCTGCAATCTGCAGTTGAGCCGCGACATCTGTTTTCAAGGCGCGGTGGTCAGTGAATTTCCGCTGCAAACGCCGCCGCGGCGTGAAAATTTTCCGCAGCGTAACCGGCTGATCGCCACCTTGAGCATGGGAACCTTGGTGGTGGAAGCCGCCCGCAGCAGCGGTTCGTTGATTACCGCGCGGTTGGCGGGTGACCATAATCGGGAGATATTCGCGATCCCGGGCTCGATCCGCAATCCCTTGAGCCGCGGCTGCCACGATCTGATTCGCGACGGCGCCAAACTGACCGTCAGCGCGGCTGACATATTGAGCGAGTTGAACTTTTCGGGATTCTTCAGCGGCGCCGCGCGCTCCAATTGCGGGCATGACCGACCCCCAGGAATAGATGCGGGCATGGACAAGGATCACAAAATCTTGTTAGATGCGCTCGGCTTTGATCATGCGGACGTCGATTTGCTGGTAGTTCGCACCGGATTGAAGCCAGAAGCCGTGTCCTCGATGATGTTGATCCTCGAACTCGAAGGCCACGTTCAGGCTGCCCCCGGAGGCCGCTACTCCCGAGTCGTTAGGAGCCGGGGTTGAAAGATAACGTTCTCGATCTACTCATCTATCTCTTCGAGAATTACATGAGCGCCGACGATGAGCCGCGGCCGGATCGGAATACTTTAAAGCTCGAACTCGACAAAGCGGGCTTCGCTGAGCCGGACATCGAGCGCGCGTTGGAATGGCTGGACGGTCTGTCCGGCGAACAGCTGGGCAAGGTGGCCGAAGCCACCGCGCGCGCGGTCCGGGTGTTCAGCAGCCAGGAATTGGTCCGACTCGACACGGATGTACGCGGCTATCTGATGTATTTGGAAAATGTTCGCATCCTCTCCGGGACCGAACGTGAATTGGTGATCGACCGCCTGATGGCGCTCGAAGCCGACGAAATCGACATCGAACAGGTCAAGTGGGTGGTGCTGATGGTGCTGTTCAGCCAGCCCGGCCAAGAATCCGCTTACGCTCAAATGGAAGATCTGGTCTTCGAAGAGCGCTCCGACGCTCTGCACTAGACGACTTTGAGCAGCAATCTCGTTATCGTCGAATCGCCTGCAAAGGCGAAGACCATCAAGAAGTACCTCGGCAAGGATTACGAGGTGCTGGCCTCTTACGGCCATGTGCGCGACTTGGTGCCCAAAGAAGGCGCGGTCGATACCGAGCACAACTTTGCGATGAAGTATCAGATCGTCGAGCGCAATCAAAAGCACATCGACGCGATTTCCAAGGCACTCAAGAAAGCCGACGCGCTGTACCTGGCCACTGACCCGGACCGCGAGGGCGAAGCCATCTCGTGGCATTTGTTCGAGCTGCTGACCGCGCAGGGCGAACTCAAGGGCAAGGAAGTGCATCGGGTGGCGTTCTACGAAATCACCAAGAACGCCGTGCGTGAAGCCATGGCCAGCCCGCGCAAGCTCGCCACCGAACTGGTCAACGCACAACAGGCGCGGCGAGCACTCGATTTCCTGGTGGGCTTCAACCTCTCACCGCTGCTGTGGAAGAAGGTACGGCCCGGACTGTCCGCCGGCCGCGTGCAAAGTCCCGCGTTGCGCATGATTTGCGAGCGCGAGGATGAGATCGCGGCTTTCGTGCCGCGTGAATACTGGACCGTCGATGCCGAGCTCGAGCATTCGGCGCAGAAGTTTCCCGGCAAGATTGTCGAATTCCAGGGCGCCAAGGTGGAGCAGTTCAGCTTCACCAACGAAGCGCAGGCCCTCGAGGTCGAGCGCTTTCTCAACGACGCCGCCAAAGGGACGCTCACCGTCCTCTCGGTCGACAAGAAGCAACGCAAGCGCAACCCCGCACCGCCGTTCACCACCTCGACCCTGCAGCAGGAAGCGGCCCGCAAGTTGAGCTTCAGTGCACAGAAGACCATGCGGGTGGCGCAGCAACTGTACGAGGGCATCGATATCGGCGAAGGCCAGGTCGGCTTGATCAGCTACATGCGTACCGATTCGCTGAACCTGGGTCAGGAAGCCATCGGGCAGGTGCGTGAAGTCATCAAGCAGCTGTACGGCGAGGCGGGACTCTCGGACGAGCCGCGCATGTTCAAGACCAAGTCCAAGAATGCGCAGGAAGCCCACGAGGCGATCCGCCCGACCTCAGCCAGCGTGCTGCCGAATGATATCGAATCCAAGCTCGATGCCGACCAATTCAAGCTGTACTCACTGATTTGGAAACGCACGGTGGCCTGCCAGATGGCGCCCGCCATATTCGATACCGTTACCGTGGAAATGCGCGCGGGCGAAGACAGCCCCAAGAACACCATCCTGCGTGCGAACGGATCGACCTTGGTGAAGCCCGGCTACATATCCGTGTATCAGGAAGGCATGGACGATGCCGTCCAGGATGACTCCGACCACGTGCTGCCGCCGATCAAGGAAGGCGATGCGGTCAAGCTGCTGGGGCTGCTGCCCTCGCAGCATTTCACCGAACCGCCGCCGCGATTCTCCGAAGCCTCGCTGGTGAAGGCGCTCGAGGAATATGGCATCGGCCGCCCCTCGACCTACGCCTCCATCATTTCGACCTTGCGCGACCGTCAGTACGTCGACATTGAAAGCCGCCGTTTTACGGCAACCGACATCGGCAAGATCGTCAGCCGCTTTCTGACCCAGTACTTCACCACCTACGTCGACTACGACTTCACCGCGAAGATGGAAGACGACCTGGACGCCATCGCCAACGGCGAACAGGAATGGGTGCCGCTGCTCGACAAGTTTTGGAAGCCGTTCATCGTGTTGGTGGATCACATCGAGACCTCCGTCAGCCGCGAAGAAGTCGCGCAGGCGCGCGACCTCGGCAAGGATCCGGTCAGCGGCAAACCCATGAGCGTGCGCATGGGCCGCTTCGGACCCTTCGTGCAGATCGGCACCAAGGATGATGAGGACAAGCCGCGCTTCGCGGGCCTTCGGCCCGGGCAGAAAATGGACGAGATCACGTTTGACCAGGCTATGGAGCTGTTCAAGCTGCCGCGCAAGCTCGGGCAAACGGCCACCGGTGAAGAAATCACCACCAACGTGGGTCGCTTCGGTCCCTACGTGAAATACGGCGCGAAGTACGTCTCCTTGAAAACCGACGATCCCTACGAGATCACCCCCGAGCGCGCGCTCGAAGTGATCAAGGAAAAGGAGATCGCGGATGCCAACCGCTTGATCCTGGATTTCCCGGACGCCGGCATTCAAGTGCTGAACGGCCGTTATGGTCCATACATCACGGACAAACAGCGCAACGCCAAGATCCCGAAGGACAAGGAACCGAAGAGCCTGACTTTGGAAGAGTGTCAGGCGCTGCTGGCCGCCGCGCCGGTGCGCACCTTCGGCAAATGGGGCCGCGGCAAAAAGGGCGCGGCCGGCAAAGGCGCGGCGCCGGCACCGAAAGCGGCAAAGAAATCCAAGTCCGTGTCGACAGGCAGCACAGCAGACGCCGGCGCCGCCGCGCCCGTGCGACTAGCGGCAAAAGGCTCCAAGGCCGCGGCCAATAAGAAGGCGCCGAAATCAGAATCTGCGCCTGCGGTAAAAGCACCGCCGAAGGCCAAGCCGGTCGCAGCCGCCGCCAAAGCCAAGAAGAGTCCCGCCAAAAAGAAGTCTTAAGGTAGGCCCATGTCCGATTCTGCCGAAGCACCCAGAGTCAAAGGCTACTTGAGCGAATTACACGATCGAATCACCGCGGCCGTCGAGTCGGTGGACGATGCGCGTTTTCGCCGCGACGCGTGGGTCAGGCCCGAGGGCGGCGGCGGCGAAAGTCGCGTGCTCACCGAAGGCAGTGTGTTCGAACGGGCGGGAGTGTCAGTGTCGCATGTGTTTGGTGAGCGCATGCCACCGTCGGCTTCCAATGCGCGGCCGGAAATCGCCGGCGCGCCGTTCGAGGCCATGGGGCTATCCTTGGTGTTCCACCCGCGCAACCCCTACGCACCCACCACGCATTGCAATGTGCGCTTCCTGATTGCCAAACCCAGCAGCGGCCCGGCGGTGTGGTGGTTTGGCGGCGGTTTCGATCTCACGCCCTACTATCCTTATGATGAGGACGTACTGCATTGGCATCGCACGGCCCGCGATGCCTGCCAGAGTTTCTCACCCGGCAGCTACCCGAAATATAAAGACTGGTGTGATCGCTACTTTTTCCTGCCGCACCGGAATGAAACGCGCGGCGTCGGCGGCATTTTCTTCGATGACTTGAATGAAGGCGGCTTCGAACACAGCTTTGCGTTCATGCGCACCGTGGGCGATTCGTTCCTGACCGCGTATCTGCCCATCCTGGAACGTCGCAAGCACATGCCGTACGGTGATCGCGAGCGGCAATTTCAGCTGTATCGCCGTGGCCGCTATGTGGAGTTCAATCTGGTGTACGACCGCGGCACCTTGTTCGGCTTGCAATCCAAAGGCCGTACCGAATCCATCCTGATGTCGATGCCGCCGCTGGTGCGTTGGGAGTACGACTGGCAGCCCGAGCCCGGTTCGCCGGAGCAGCGGCTGTACACCGACTTTCTGCGGCCGCGGGATTTTCTCGGCGAATTGAAATAGCGCGATAACGCGTTAGGCAACCGGTAATCGCAGGGCCTGCACCACGCTGCTGGTCGTATCATCCCCGAGCGATAAATACAGATTCCGATCCGCCACGGTCAGCGCGAACTCCATGCGCCGCGCCAGTTTGCCGGTCAACGCCGCCAGCCATTCCCGGTCAAAGGCGTAGATCTCCAAGTGCTCCGAGCGGTGAATGCGCTCCAGTTGCAGCCGGGCCAGCAGCTGGGCCGCATCCTTGTGCGTGTACACCGCGACGCGTGACGCCAGCTTCGAGGCCCGGTGCAGGCGTGCCGCCTCCGGCGCGCCGATGTCGATCCACGTCTTCAGGGCACCGGTGAGATCGCGCACCGCGAGGGCCGGTTGATCGGTATCGGAGATGCCGCTGCTGAAGGCAATGCCTTCGGTGTACTCGAGACAGTAAGCCAGCACGCGCGTCAGCAAATGATCTTCGGTTTCCGACGGATGACGTGCAACCCGCAAATCCAAGGCAGCGTAGACGCTGCGATCGGAGTCGGCGAGTTCGATTTTGAAGTTGTAGATGGTGGCGCCGAGCGCCATAAATCACTTACCCGGCCGCGCCGGCCAAGGACCGCGTCAGCTCGCCGGCACCGATCTCCCGGCAACCACTGGGATTTTGTCCGCACCACAAGGGAGAAAAATCGCCTCGTCCCAGACGCTCCGCCTGCGCGCGAAGGGGCGCCAAGGCGCCCGCCGCCAGCGGAAAGGCCGGCGCCAGCGGGTTCATGGCGCCCAGATCGCGCATCAGCCGGTTGACGATACCGCGTGCGGGTCGGCCCGAAAAAAGATTGGTCAATGCCGTCGGCACACTCGAAGCCTTGAGCGCAGCCCGATGCGCCGCGCCGGTCGAGGCCTCTGAACACAGCAAATACGCGGTGCCCACCTGCGCCGCCACGGCCCCCAGTTCCATCACCGCCTTGACCGCGGCGTGACTCGCGATACCGCCGGCCGCGATCACTGGCACACTCACCGCGGCGACGATTTGCGGGACCAGCGCCAGCGTTCCCGTTTGCGAACTCAAATCATCGCTGAGAAACATGCCGCGATGGCCGCCGGCCTCGCTGCCCTGCGCAATCACCGCATCGACGCCCTGCGCATCCAACCATTGCGCTTCTTCCACGGTGGTCGCGCAGCCGAACACCTGACTGCCGCAAGCCCTGACCCGATCGAGCAAGTCTTGCGGCGGCAGACCAAAATGAAAACTCACCACGTCCGGCCGAAATTCCTCCAGAACCTGGGCGGCGGCGGTGCCGAACGGCACGCGCGACGCCGGCGCCGCAGTCGGCTGGCCCAATCCGTACTCGTCGAAATACGGTTGCAGCAACGCGCGCCACGCCCGTTCCCGGGCTTCGTCGATGGCAGGCATCGCGTGGCAGAAGAAGTTAACGCCGTAGGGTTTGTCGGTGCCGGCACGAATGGCCGACAGTTCCACGCGCATGGCTTCGGCCGAGAGCATGCCGCAGGGCAGTGAGCCCAGGCCACCGGCCTGCGACACCGCAATACACAGTTCGCTGCCCTGCACGCCGGCCATCGGTGCCTGAATGATGGGCAACACGGTGCCCAGCAATTCTCGGTTGGCCTCGGAACTCATGCGAGAATTGTACCGCCGATTGCCCCTAAAATCGGCGCACGCCCACATAAGGATCCGCATGCCGCAGCGTCACATCACGCTTATCGCCACTCTCGCCGTCGTTTTCGGCGCCACGATTGCCACCGCGGACGCACCGCTGCGGTATCCGCCCGCGCCACGGGGTGCCACCGTCGATGATTATCACGGCACGCCGGTACCGGACCCCTACCGCGGTTTTGAAAATCTCGATGCGCCGGCGACGCGCGCGTGGGTACAAGCCGAATCGCAATTCACCGAACAGTATTTGTCGGCGCTGCCGGCACGGGCGCAGTTGCGCGCCCGCTTCGCCAAAATATTCGACGTCGAACGTCTGGGCGAGCCGTTTCAAGCCGGCGGACACTACTTCTTCGAACGCAACACCGGCCTGCAAGATCAGAGCGTGTTGTATGTGACGGAAAATTTGGAGCGCGAGCCGCGGGTGGCACTGGATCCGAACGGCTTATCGAAAGACGGCAGCATGATCGTGGCCGGTTACCAGCCCAGTCACGACGGCAAGCTCATGGCCTACGGCATTTCAATCTCCGGATCCGATTGGACCGATTGGCATGTCCGCGATCTCGCCACGGGCAAGGATCTGCCCGATGTCGTTCGTTTCACCAAGTATTACCCGCCGGTTTTTTCCAAGGACAATCGCGCCTTGTACTACAGCGCGTTCCCCAAACCCGCAGCCGGTACCGAGTTGAGTGCACCGGATGTCGATAACGCCATCTTCGTCCATGTCCTCGGCACGCCACCCGCCAGCGATAAAAGGCTCCTGCAGTTCAAGGGTCATGGCGATTGGCAATACGCGCCGCGGCTGACGGACGATGGACGTTGGCTGGTGGTCAGCGCCGGTGAGGGCGAGGTGGGTGACAAAGGGTTGGAGAATATTTATCTGCTCGACCTCACGGCGCCCGGCAAGCCGGCCACGGCGGTGTTCGAAGGTTTCAGCGCAGCCTACGTGTACGCCGGCTCGGACGATGGCCGCCTATTTTTTGTCACCAGTTTGGCCGCGCCCAATGGCAAGGTCATCTCGATCGATCCGCTGCGTCCCACCGCCCAGGCGTTGACCGTATTGCCCGAAGGTCGCGACGCCATCGATCTGACCGAGACCAGCGTGACGCTCGTCGACCATCAGCTCATCGTGCGTTCCATCCATGATGCGCATAGTCGAGTCGTCATCTATGGATTGAATGGCGTCCAAAAGCGCGAAGTCAGCTTGCCGGGATCCGGCACGGTAAGCGGTTTTTCCGGGCGCCCGGCCGAGCGTCAGACTTTTTACCTGTACACCGACCTGCTGACGCCGCCGACGGTGTATCGCTATGACATGGAATCGGGGCAAAGCACGCTGTACCGCGCGCCGAAGATGAACTTCGATGCCAGCGCGTATGAGCAGCACCAGGTTTTCTATCCGGGGAAAGACGGCACCCGCATCCCGATGATGCTGGCGTACCGCAAAGGCACGAAACTGGATGGCAGCAATCCGCTGTTGCTCTATGCCTACGGCGGATTCGGAATTTCCATGCTGCCTGAATTTGAGCCGGCGCGTGCCGCGTGGCTCGATCTCGGCGGCATTTATGCCATCGCGAATATTCGCGGCGGCGGCGAATACGGTGAGGCCTGGCATCAACAGGCCTATCACGAGCATCGTCAGGTGGCCTTCGATGATTTCATCGCCGCCGGCGAATGGTTGATCGCCCAGCACTACACCAGCACGCCGAAGCTGGCCATCCGCGGCGAATCCAACGGCGGCATGTTGATGGGCGTGTGCCTCACCCAGCGGCCTGACTTGTACGGCGCCGTGATTGCCGGTGTGGGCGTCATGGATATGCTGCGCTTCGACTTGTTTGGACAGGGCGCCGGCTGGACCGGCGAATTCGGCACCCCGGGCAACGCCGCCGATTTTCCGGCCCTCTATGCCTATTCGCCGTTGCATCATGTGCACGCCGGCACGCATTATCCGGCCACCATGATCGTCACCGGCGATCACGACACGCGCGTGATGCCGGCTCATTCATTTAAATTCGCGGCCACCTTGCAAGCCGCCCAAGGCGGCCCCGAGCCCATTCTCTTGAATATCGAAAAGTCGTCCGGGCACGGCGGCGGCAAGACCATGTCGCAATACATCGAGCAAACCGCCGACATCTATGCATTTCTGGCGGATCGTCTGCACATATCGCTGTGAGCGCCGAGCGGATCGCGGGACATTCGCTACAGTGGGATACCGCGGGCCGCTTGCAGCCGTGGACCTCCTGGGAAGCGGCGCTCGAACTCGAGATGCGCTTCTACCAAACCTGTCCGCGGGATCACGGCTATCCGAGATTTGCCGGCGAGACTTTCCTCGATGCCGAATGGAACCCGAGCGCGGCGCGCAGCGACATCATTCCGGCCACGCAGAACGGCATGGGGATCATTTCGTATCTCAAGTACCATCAGTTACTGGGGCAGCGACACGCCGAGTACTTGGACACGGCGCGCGCGTTGGGCGACTATTTGTTGCGCGAAGCCCTGACGCCTGCCGATGTCGCCTACCCCCGCTTCATTCGCTCCACCGGCCGCCGCGCCTGTTTTCCCCAACCGCCGGATGCCGGCTCTCAATCGGATGGGCCCTATGAAATCCAGCCCGACAAAGGCGGCATCGCCGGCTATGCGCTGACCGCGCTGTACGAGGCGACGGGCGATTCGCGCTACCTGGAGCACGCCCTGCATCACGCGCGGATTCTGGCGCTCCACCAAGTTCCGGGCACCGATCAACATTCGCCGTGGGCCTTTCGAGTCGACTACCGCGACGGCGCCGGCCGCGGCCCGGTGGCCTCCAACATGGTGTACATCCTGCGGCTGTATGACGCACTGGCGAGACTCGGCATCACCGAGTTCATGGAGCAGCGCGGCGCCTTATGGGAATGGATCACCCAGCGGCAAATTCCCAGCGCGTCCACCGACGGTGCGCTGTTTGTGCAGTTCTTCGAAGACCATGACACGCCGACGAACCGAAATGCCTGGGCGCCGCTGAATCTGGCGCGTTACCTGCTCGAACTGCGCGAACGCTTGGATCCGCAGTGGCGCGAGCATGCGCAATGCTTGATTGAATTTGTCCGGCGTGTGTTCACTCACCCCGAGTTCGGCATCACGGTGTGTCACGAGCAGGATGAGGATCATCAGGCCTGGGGCGGGATCAACTCCACCTATGGCGCCATCCTGTTGATGTACGCCCAGGCCATCGGCGCCGAGAACTTAGCGCAAGAGGCGCAGCAGGCCTTGAACTTCACGCTGTATTCGATCGATGAGCACGGCCGGCCGCGCGATATCTTCAACAATCCTGCACCCGGGGGTTGGCAGGAGGATGCTCACACCGACGTGATTCATAACGTCGTCGACGCGATCCGCGCGACGCAACGCGGGCTTTAAGGTTAGACCTCACCCAAGGCGGCGGCGATCAATGCGTCAGTCTCCGCATCGACTTCGCCAAAGCGCAGCCCGGCGCGAAACCTCGCCGTGCCCATGGGCACGCAATAACGAATCTCCGCCGGTATGTGAAACACCGAGGTCCGCCCGCAAGCCGCCAATTCCAGGTCGATCAAACATTTCTGTCCGACCTCGAGTTGAAACGGCAAGGTGATGCTCGCGCCGACGCGCGATAAGTCCACGGTATGGGCCGGTAGCACCGACATTCCCGGGACCGTGATCTTCGCGCGAATGCCGACCGATTGGCGACGTGTTTCACGACGCTCCTCGATCCGCGGTAAGCGCTGCGATTCGGCCAGGTCCGCAGGCAGGAACTCGACCGACTGGAACGTGGCTTCGAGGGATGAATGATCCATGCCGCGAATGGTAGCCGATCCGCTTTCGCTGCAGCGGGGCCGAATGTGAACTGCCCCGCGTTTTCGATGCGCGAGAGCGCGAGATGTTAAAAAGGCCAAAGCCTCACGGCTTGAACAGCCAGTTCGCCACCGCCGCGAACGCCGGCATCGTAATGGGATCATTCGCAGCGCTGCTTGCGATGGGATGCGAGGCGAAACGCGCGATCACCAGTTCAGCGCGCGGCGCGATGTACAGCCGTTGGCCGTGAATGCCACGCGCCTCGAACATGTCCATGGCGTTGTGCGACACCCACCACATGTTGCGATAGGAGTATCCCGGCAGCAGCGTGTAGCCGGCCGGTGTGAACTTGGCCGGATCCGACCCACGGCGAATATCCGCGATCACCGCTGCCGGCAAAATCTGCCGGCCGTTGGCGCTGCCCTCGCATCGCAACAGCTCACCGAAGCGAGCGAGGTCGCGCAAGTTCGCGCTCAACCCGGCGCCGCCCATGGCCACGCCGATTGAATCCACCCCAATGTAGGCGTCTTCTTCGCAGCCGATGCGCGACCAAATCCGTTCACTCATCATGTCAGCCAATCCGACACCTGAAACCCGCTTCATGACCCAGCTCAACACTTCAGTGTTAATGGTCTTGTAGCTGAACGCAGCGCCATGCACGCCTTCCTTGCGCGTGGTCTGCAAATAGTCGTAGAAATTTCCCGGCCCGTCATAGCCGGGGGGGCGCGGCCGCCAGCCACCGGCGATACCGTATTTCCAGACATCGGCGTTCGGGTCTGAATAAAGCTCGGAATAGGCGACGCCGACCTGCATGTCCATCACCTCGCGCAACGTCGCATCCGCGTACGCGGTGTTCGCCATTTCCGGCAGGTAATGAGCAACCGTCTTGCTGTCATCCAATGCGCCTTCGTGCAGCATGGTCGCCGCCAGCGTCGCTGCGTAGGATTTGGTGATCGAAAAACAGGCGTGCAGTCCGTGCGGCTGCAACGCGCCAAAATAGCGCTCATAAATGAGCCGGCCGCGATGCATGATCAAGATGCCGTCCGTGTAGGTACGGCGCAGCGAGTCAGCCCATCCCAATCGATCGCCGTTCAAATCGAGGAACGACAGTCCCTCGACCGCGGCTTCACTGTCGCGGGTTGCCAACCCCAAGTCGCTGGCCTCCTCCGTCCCCCGCCAGATCCTGGCCGTGGGCGCAAGCTCGCGCATATGCGACAACGACCAGCGCACTTCTGGAAATGCCAGCATGCGGTCGTCTTGGAATCGGATCCGTTTATCGGGCGGCGGCGGCGAGCCCTGCATCCACCCCAGATGATTGGGGTCAGATGCTTCGTTGTCTAAGTATTCGACCCCGTCGAAAGTCCAGTTGTCCTTGGCCATCCAGTAAGACTGCCGACTTAAACAACAGCGCGCAACCGTCCTGACCTCGCGGGGTCAACGGCGACCCGCACGTTTAATGGCACAATGCCCTGCACCATGAACTACAAGCACATCTATCACGCAGGCAACTTCGCCGACGTCGCCAAGCACGTGGGTCTGTTGTACTGCCTCGATGCGCTGAAACGCAAAGACGCCCCGTTCTTCGCGCTCGACAGTCATGCCGGACGCGGCAATTACGAATTGCAGGCGGTCGAGGCGCAAAAATCCGGCGAGGCCGAGCGCGGCATCCAACGGCTCATCGCCACCAGCATCGCCGAGCCCTCTCTGGCCAATTACTTTGCCGCGCTGCATGCACGCCGCGGCAAACGGCTGAACACCTATCCCGGCTCACCCGCGCTGATCGCCGGCGCGCTGCGGCCCCAGGACCGGGCGCTGTTCGTCGAATTGATGCCGGCCGAAGCGCGCGCGGCGGAGCGCGAAATAACCTCTCAAGGGCGGCTGCGGACCGAAATCGATGATGGCTATGCGGCGCTCAAAGCCTTCCTGCCGCCGGAGGAGCGGCGCGGCCTGGTGCTGATCGATCCTCCCTATGAGAGTCTCGATGAACTGAAACTCATGCTGGTGGCATTTGGCGAAGCCTACCGGCGGTGGCCCACGGGCGTTTATCTCATGTGGTACCCGATTCGCAGCGCCACCCAGCGGACTCTGGTGCATGCGCGCTTCGAGGCGCTCAAGGTCCCGAAAATGTTGTTCGCGGACCTGGCCATCCACCCGGATGACGCCGGGCTAGGGCTCGCGGGCAGCGGCCTGATCATCGTCAATCCCCCTTATGGCGCCGACGAACATCTGCAAGAGGCCTACACGGTGATCCACCAAAGCATCGCGGCCCCCGGGGCAGGCTATGTCGAAGTCGCGCGCCTCACCCCGGAGCGAGTGGCACAATAGGCGCCATTGAAGTTTCCGAGGATTGAACGATGGATCAAGATGCATTGCGTCAGCAGATTGCCAAGCTGCACGAGGAACTCGACCAGGCTCATCGCAACAATCCCAACGCGCGCGAATCCTTGAACGATATTCTGCCGCATATCAAGCGCATGGCCGATCAACCGCAAAGCGGCACCGGCGATGCTGGATTGCCGGATCGCCTGGAAAAGGTTGCGGTGCAATTCGAAGCGGATCACCCGACGCTGGCCGCGAGCGCCCGCCGTTTGATCGACCTGCTGGGTGAAGTCGGGATCTAGCGATTCCAGACGATGGCGTCGCGCACCTGGGTGGCGATTTTGCTGACCGTGGCGGCGTCGGCGTGCGGGTCCTGCATCAACACGGCCAGCGCGCCATGGCCTTTCACCGGCACGATCACGCCCCGGTAGCCCTGCTCATCGAATTGCTTGGGCTTGGCGCGGGTCTCATGCACCAGCACCATCACCGTGACGGGACCTGAATCCGACTGCACCACCAGGTGCGGCACCACGTAGCCGCGAAATGCGCAGCTGCTGGCATAGCTGACCGTTCCCGCCTGAGGCTTCAAGGCGATTTTGGCGTTCAGCAGCACCGCATCCAGTTCCGGGGTCGGTACCGCCGCCTGGGTTTGCCAGGCATCAGGCTCTCCCGCCATGTGCGCAACCACCGCGGCCGCGAGACTGCGGGTCGGCACGGCCACCCAGATCGTTCCCACCAGCAGGGCGGCCAACAAGGTACTGGCCGCCAGCGCCAGCCAGCGCCCACGCGGCGCGGCGGCGCCCGAGCCGGCCGTGACCGACGCGGCGACGCGCCGTGACGCCAGCGACACCACCTCGGCGGTCGCAGGAGGGACGTTGATTTTCAACGCGCGCTGAAGCTTGGCCTCGAAACCCTGGAGTTTCTCGGTGAACAGCCGGCATTCGGCGCAACTCTCCCGGTGCGCGCGCAGTTCCGGATTCGAATCGTTCGGATCCGCCAAGACAGCCGAACGATATTCCGTATGGTCCATCATTCCAGCGGATCCAGAGAGGTGTCCTCGCCGCACAGCGTGCGCAGCTGCTTGCGCGCCCTGAACAGGCGCGTCAGCACCGCAGGTCCCGACAACCCCAGCTCCTGGGCAATTTCGGCGCTGGAATAGCCCATCAATACCTGCATCACCAGCGGCTCTCGATATTCTTCCGGCAACTTGAATATGGCAGCACGCATCTCGGTCAGTTCCTGATCGCCGGCCGCCGCGAGCGAGGGCTCCTCGTTGGCGATCAGCTCATCGACATCCACGGTGACGAAGCGCTTGCGCTCGAAGGTGCGCGCGTACTCGCGCCGGATAATGGTCAAAAGCCAGGGCTTGGCGGCCGATTCGTCCAACAGCGAGTCCTGGGCCTTCCACGCGCGCAGCATGGTTTCCTGCACGACATCCTCGGCTAACGCGCGATCGCGGGACAGCCAGAAGGCAAAACGCAACAGATCCGGCCGCAGCGCCTGGCAAAGCGTTTGAAAACGTGCCCGCTTCGCATTTCCACCCACCGCATCATTCATGTATGAGCCAGCACCCGGCATAATATGTCGCCCGCGCGATGG
>CAZZWE010000031.1:0-34267 GCA_964657675.1 uncultured Steroidobacteraceae bacterium | reverse complement strand
TTCTACTACACCTTGACGCCGCCGCCCTTGGGCAACGACTCGGTGGATGACTTTCTGTTTACGACACGGCGAGGCTTCTGCGGCCATTACGCATCGGCGTTCGCGGCCTTGATGCGCGGCGCCGGCATTCCGGCCCGCGTGGTCACAGGCTACCAGGGTGGCACCTATAATCGTTTCGCCAACTATTGGATTGTGCAGCAGAACCGCGCCCACGCCTGGGTTGAGGTGTGGATCGAGCAACGCGGGTGGGTGCGCATCGATCCGACCTCCGTCATCGATCCGACGCGCGTGGAAGCCAGCGTGAACGATGCGGTGGGCGCCGACGAACCGTTGGCCGATCACTGGCAACACCGCCGTGGCTTATTTGGCGATGCGTGGCTGCGCTTGGATCAGCTGCGCGATCTATGGCGTGAACAAATCATCACCTTCAACCAAGACTCGCAGGAGCGGCTGCTCGGGCGGTTGCATATCCCAGAACCAGACGGGCAAAAACTGGTCATGCTGCTGACGGGTGCCTTGGCGCTGGTATTTCTGTGGTTGACCTGGCAGCTGCGGCGCGAACTCAATCCGGGCTCGAAAGACAAGCTGGCGCAAAGCTACGATGAGCTGTGCGCCAAGCTCGCGGCGGTGGGCTTGAGCCGACATTCCCATGAAGGCGCCGAAGCCTACGGTGAGCGGATCGCCGCGCTGCGTCCCGATCTTGCGAGCTCGGTCACCGCTTTGTGCCGGCAGTATTCCAAACTGCGCTATGCGCGCAGCTCGCCGCGCCAAAGCTTGGGACAGTTTCAAGCGGCGGTGCGAGCGTTTCGCAGTAAATCCACAGAGCCTAGGCCGCCAAATTCTCCCGGGTCTTCAAAAAGTTGATCTCGGGCCAGCGCTCCTCGATCAAACCTAGGTTTACGCGAGTGGGGGCGAGGTAGACCAACTCGCCGGCATGATCGATGGCCAAATGGTCATAGCCCTTGGTGCGAAACTCCGCCAGACGCTTCTCATCCTTGATGCTCACCCAGCGAGCCACGGCTACATTGATGGGCTCGAAGATGCATTGCACGCTGTACTCATCTTGCAGCCGGAAGGCCACGACTTCGAACTGCAGCTGACCGATGGCACCCAAGATCAAGTCATTGTTGCGCAAGGGCTTGAACAGCTGCGTGGCGCCCTCCTCGCAGAGTTGCGACAGCCCTTTTTGCAGCGCCTTCATTCGCAACGGATCTTTCAGCACCGCACGCCGAAAGATCTCAGGCGCGAAGTTCGGCACGCCGGTGAACGTCAGCTCCTCGCCTTCAGTGAAGGTATCGCCAATGTTGATCGTGCCGTGGTTGTGCAGGCCGATGATATCCCCCGCATAGGCCTCCTCAGCCTGACTGCGGTCCGCCGCCAGGAAGGTGAGCGCATCGGCGATGCGAATGTCCTTGTCGAGACGAACATGGTGCATGCGCATGCCGCGCGAGTACTTGCCCGAGCACAGCCGCATGAAGGCAATCCGGTCGCGATGTCCCGGGTCCATGTTGGCCTGAATTTTGAACACGAAGCCGGTGAGCTTGGGCTCATCGGCCGTCACTGAACGCTGCAGGGTTGGCCGCGGCATGGGACCGGGCGAATGGGTCACGAAGGCCGTCAGCAGCTCACGCACACCGAAGTTGTTGACCGCCGAGCCAAAGAACACCGGGGTTTGCTTGGCCGCGAGGTAACGCTGCAAATCGAACTGGGGGCTGGCGCCTCGCACCAGCTCGACCTCTTCGAGAAACTTATCGTAGCGCTCGCCGATGAACTCGCGAGCTTCGACACTGGCAATTCCATCGATGGTCTCGTGGCTGCCGACCCGGCCTTTCTCAACCGGCACGTACACATAGATCCGGTCCTCGATCAGGTGATACACGCCCAGCAAGTCCCGACCCATGCCGATCGGCCAGGTGACCGGCGAGCACTGGATCTTCAGAACGCTCTCGATTTCATCCAGCAGCTCGATCGGACTGCGGCCGTCACGGTCCAGCTTGTTGACGAAGGTAATGATAGGGGTGTCGCGCAGCCGGCAGACGTCCATCAGTTTGATGGTGCGTTCCTCGACCCCTTTGGCACAGTCGATGACCATCAGCGCCGAGTCGACCGCGGTCAGGGTGCGATAGGTGTCCTCGGAGAAGTCCTCATGCCCCGGGGTGTCGAGTAGGTTGACGATGCAATTTTCGAACGGGAATTGCATGACTGATGAAGTCACGGAGATACCGCGTTGTTGTTCCAATCGCATCCAGTCCGAGGTGGCGTGACGGGTGGCCTTGCGTCCCTTGACGGTGCCCGCCATCTGAATGGCGCCGCCGAACAGCAGCAGCTTTTCAGTCAGGGTGGTCTTGCCGGCATCGGGGTGCGAGATGATGGCAAAGGTGCGACGTTTGCCAACGTTTTCAGCTAGTTCGGTACTCATGGTCTGCAATCACTTCCAATCAGCATCAAGGCAATATGCTGCTATTTCGCGGCAATCAAAGGGGTTCTGCATGCCTGGTGTACGCGGTGTTGCCGCGACCGCGGTACAAAACACATTTAGTTTTAGTTATAAGTCGTTAATTTTCAAACGGAAAATACGAGCGGGAATCCATTTGCGTCACCCCATATCCGTGTGCAGCAGCTTGCGCAGCACCGACGCATCCTCCCGCCCAACCGTGGCCTGGTAGTAGCCGCGTCGGATGCCCACCTGCTCGAATCCCATCGAATGATACAGCCGCGCGGCCGCGATGTTGGAAGGCCGCACCTCGAGATACGCCTCCTGCATGCCCGCAGAGCGCGCGCGCTCAAGTAGATATAACAATGTCTTACGGGCGAATCCTCGACAGCGATACTCATTGCGAACGCAGACATTTAGAATGTGCGCCTCGCCCGCACCCACCGACATGATGCCGTAACCGCCCAGATCACCGCCGACATCGATCACCCGGCAGACATACCCGACGCGCAGGCAGTCGCGAAAAATCCCCTCGCTCCAGGGGAACTGGTAGGCGGCCTTCTCGACTGCAACCACCATGGGGATGTCCAGCTCATGCATGGGCCGAATATCGACCGAAGGATATTCCGCTTCACGCACGCTAGACACGCGAACATACCTCGCGTGCGAACTTCAAATCCTCCCACGCCTTGCGCTTATCGCCCGGGGTGCGCAGCAGGTAGGCCGGGTGATAGGTGACCACCAATGGCACTTGAGAACCTCCAAACCGATGAGTCTGTTGCCGCAGGCTACCCAAAGTTTTCTCAGTACCCAATAGGTTCTGTGCCGCGATGCGTCCAACCGCCAACATGATTTTGGGCTTGATCAAGGCGATCTGCTGTTCGAGGTACGGCAGGCACTCCGCCGCTTCGTTGGCGCTAGGGTCGCGGTTGCCCGGTGGACGGCACTTCAACACATTGGCAATGAATACCTGCTCGCGCGCCAAGCCGATGGCTCGCAGCATGGAGTTGAGCAACTGACCGGCGCGGCCCACGAAGGGCTCGCCCTGCCGGTCTTCTTCGGCGCCGGGCGCCTCACCGACGATCAGCCACTGTGCCGAGGTATTTCCTACGCCAAATACCGTTTGAGTGCGCGTGGCGCTTAAGGTGCAGCGAGTGCACGCCGCGACCTTGGCGCGCAGGGTGGCCCAATCGAGACCCGCCTCGCGCCCCGCTCCATCGGCGCGGACTTCCGCGACGTCGGGGAGGACGGCAACTTCCGCTGCTGGCGCGAATACCGCCGGTGGTGCATTGCGCAAGGTCCAGCGGGTGAGGCCGAGCGCCGACAGGTATTCCTGCCGGACCGGTTCATTCATGGTGGGGTACCGACCGGTTGCGGCGACGCATCTTGCGAAACAGCCACACCGTGGGGGCGGAGGCCGCGTACCCGCCGAAGATGACCAGCAGCGCCGCGGCCCGGAACGCACCGATCAGCACCACGGCAACCAGCACCAGAATGATGTAGCGGAAGCGGACCCGCGCAGTGGGATTGACCTGCTTGAAGCTGTGGAACGCAAAGCGGCTGATCATCAGCGCGCCCGAGGACGCTGTCACCACGAAAGCCAGCGCCAACCCGGGCAGGCCAATGTTGATCTGATCGCTGGCCAGCCATACCAGCGAGGCGACGATGGCGGCGGCGGCCGGGCTCGGCAGACCCTCGAAATAATGTTTGTCCTGCGTGGCGCGCGAGTTGAAGCGCGCCAGGCGCAACGCAGCCGCGGCAGCATAGAAAAAACACACCAGCCAACCGACACGGCGCCACAGCGGGCCATATTCCGCGATGCGTGCCACGCCCCATTGGTAGGTGACGATGGCCGGTGCCACGCCGAAGGACACCATGTCCGACAAGCTGTCGTATTCCTTGCCGAAGGCACTGGCGGTGTTGGTCCAGCGGGCGACCCGGCCATCGAGCATGTCGAACATGCCGGCGACGAACACGGCAATGCCGGCGTTCTCGAATTTCAGATCGATTGCGGCCACGATGGCGTAGAAGCCGGCGAACATAGCGCCCGTCGTGAGCAAGTTCGGGAGCCAATACACACCGCGTGGGCGCTCTTGTGAGTCATCGTCGTCGCTCATTGGCCGCCATGATAGCAGGGGGGCTGATGTAAGATATGTGGCTATGCGCTTATCTCAGTATCCAATTTCCACCCTCAAAGAGGTGCCCGCCGACGCCGAGGTGGTCAGCCACCAATTAATGCTGCGCGCCGGCATGATTCGTCGTCTTGCGGCGGGACTGTATGTCTGGCTGCCCATGGGTCTTCGGGTATTGCGCAAGGTCGAGCGCATTGTCCGCGAAGAGATGGACCGTTCCGGGGCGCTCGAGTTGTCCATGCCCACCATTCAACCGGCTGAGCTGTGGAAAGAATCCAAGCGCTGGGAGAAGTACGGCCCGGAGTTGCTGCGCCTCAAAGATCGCCATGACCGCGACTACGTTTACGGTCCGACGCACGAGGAAGTGATCACCGACATCGCCCGGCGCGAGCTGCGCAGCTACAAGCAGCTGCCGGTCAACTTCTATCAGATCCAGTCGAAGTTCCGCGACGAGATCCGGCCGCGTTTCGGCGTGATGCGGGCGCGTGAGTTTTTGATGAAGGACGCTTATTCCTTCCACACCGATGAGGCCAGTTTGGCGGAAGGCTATCGCTTGATGTTCGAGGCCTACACGCGGATTTTTACCCGTATGGGGCTGAAATTTCGCGCGGTGAAGGCCGATGGCGGCAGCATCGGCGGCGACACCTCGCAAGAGTTCCACGTGCTGGCGGACTCCGGCGAAGATGCCATCGCATTCTCCGACGCCGGCGACTATGCCGCGAATCTTGAAATGGCCGCGACCTTGGCGCCCACCGCAACTCGTGCGCCGGCCTCTCAGCCGCTCGCCAAAGTCTCCACGCCCAATGCCAGAAGCATTGCCGACCTCACCGCGCTGCTGAAGGTGAGTGCGGCTCAATGCGTCAAAACTTTGCTGGTCGATGGCGCCGAAGGCGATGTGGTGGCCTTGGTGATTCGCGGCGATCACGAACTGAATGCCGTGAAATCCCAGAAGCTGGCCGGCGTGGCGAATCCGCTGCGCATGGCATCACCTGATCGCGTGCGCTCCTCCACCGGCACGGAACCAGGCTTCATTGGACCGATTGGCTTTAAGGGCAAGATTTACGTTGATCACGCCGCTGCGCACTTGGCCGACTTCGTCTGTGGCGCCAACGAAAAGGACCTGCACTACACCGGGGTGAACTGGGGCCGCGATCTACCGGAATCGGTTTCCGTGGACCTGCGCAATGCCCAGGCAGGCGACCCCAGCCCGAGCGGCCAGGGAACGCTGCAAATTGCTCGAGGGATTGAAGTAGGCCACATCTTTCAGCTCGGGCAGCTGTATAGCCGCGCCATGAATGCCACCGTGCTCGATGAACAAGGCAAGGCTTTGACCATGTACATGGGGTGCTATGGCATCGGCGTGAGCCGGGTGGTCGCTGCCGCCATCGAACAGAACAACGATGCCAACGGCATTATTTGGCCGGACGCCTTGGCGCCTTTCCAAGTGGTGCTGGTGCCGATGAACTATCAAAAATCGACCAAGGTGCAGGAAGCGGCCGACGCGCTCTACCGCGACTTCACCGCGGCCGGCATCGATGTGCTTCTGGATGACCGAGACGCTCGGCCTGGGGTCAAGTTTGCCGACGCGGAGCTGCTCGGCATTCCCCACCGCATCGTCATCGGCGAGCGCGGATTGGCAGCCGGAAATTTGGAATATCGTCACCGCCGCGAGACCGAATCGACGGACATCCCGGCCTCGGATCCGGTAGCCTTTATCCGTGTTAAGTTAAACGGCTAGTTTATGCGGCAGTCTTTGGCTGCACTCACACTGTTGATCGCCTTGAGCGGCTTCGCGCATGCCGATGAGCAGCGCGATCCCGCTTTAAAGGACCTGCTGCAAAAAATCATCGGCACCTCCGATTGCTTCACCGATAAATACGACGCCGAGGTCTGGTACAAGTTCATGGAGCCGCGGCTGGCCAAATTCGTCGCGACGCATGAAGCGCGCATCGAAATCTTGGATCACGTGTACTGTGAGTCGAAGCGCGACCCGACGCTGCAGATTCCGCCTGACTTGGTCATGGCTCTGATGGAAGTGGAGAGCCGCTTCGACCGCTATGCAGTCTCACCGGCCGGTGCCGTCGGACTCATGCAAGTGATGCCGTTCTGGCCACGCCAACTCGGCGTGCAAAATCAACTGGTGCAAACTATGCCCAATATCCGCATGGGCTGCGAGATCTTGCGTTACTACCTGCGGGTGGAAAATCGCAATTGGAGCCGCGCGCTGGCGCGCTACAACGGCAGTGTCGGACGAAACACCTATCCGGCCTTGGTCATGCAGCGCTGGCAGAAGACTTGGCGCTACTAGCGCACCACGAAACGTCCAGACTCCGGAATTTGCGGCGCTTCATCCACAGATGCCTCTTCGAGAGCGTCGACCCGCGCCTGGCGCGGACCGTGCGCCAACCACGCCCGCAACTGGTCAAGCGCTTCGGTATCGCCCCGCGCGATGACTTCAACGCGGCCATCGGACAGATTGCGCGCAACGCCGGCCAGCTTTAATCGTTCCGCCTCGATGCGAGTGCTATGGCGGAAGAACACGCCCTGTACTTTGCCGCTGATGAGATAAAGCCGGGTCGTGTCGCCCACCGCTAGACTCCCACCGATCAGTGCGTGGTAGCGGCCGAGGTCTCCGCGTGTTGTGCGCTGGCAAGCGCCGCGGTTGCATGGCGCTTGGCCGTTTGAGCAGCCAGCTTGGCGCGAGTGTATTCGTGAGCTTCCAAATGGGCCTCGGCCCGCCCAATAGCGGCTTCCGCAGACTGGTACTCGGATGAGGTCGCGGGGGTGGCGCCGGCCGTGCGGGCCGCGGCGATCGCCTGGCGCGCATCGCTCATTTCTTGCACGGGAGGACCGGCCACGCAGCCGAGCAAGCAGGCCATACCGAGTAAAACGAGCATATACCGCAACATAGGGATGGCGGACACTAGCAATAGCGCTCAAAGCCGTCAAACCAGCGACCGTTATACAATCACGGTTTAAACACTGTTGAAGACGTTGCGTGCGCGCTGCAACCGCTCCCGCTTGTCGCGATTCCACGGAAGACTGCCGATGAATGAAATTCTGGTTCTGTATTATTCGCGCCAAGGCAGCACCGCTGCACTGGCCAGGCAGGTGTGCCGCGGAGTGGAGTCGGTGGAGGGAATGCGCGCAAGATTGCGCACGGTTCCACCCGTGGCCGCCACCGTCGAACGCTTGGATCCGGCAGTCCCGGACCTCGGCGCACCCTACGCCACGCACGAAGATCTGGTCGAGTGCGTCGGCCTGGTGCTCGGCAGTCCGACCCGCTTCGGCAACATGGCGGCACCCGTCAAATTCTTTCTGGATGGGACCAGCGCTTTGTGGATGTCGGGCGCATTGGTGGGAAAACCGGCCGGCGTATTCACCTCCACTCAAACCATGCACGGGGGACAGGAATCCACGTTGCTGTCGATGATGCTGCCGCTGCTTCACCATGGCATGTACCTGGTGGGCTTGCCGTATACGGAGCCGGGATTGAGCGAGACGCGCGGCGGCGGCAGCCCTTACGGAGCCAGCCACGTGGCCGCGGCCAGTCACAACGGGGAGCTGTCAGACACGGAGAGCGGCCTGGCACGGGCCCTTGGTAAGCGCATCGCCTCACTGGCCGCGCGTCTCTTGAAATACCCATGAGCCTGCAAACGACCACGCGTTCGTTGACCATCGGTTTGTGGGTGGCGATCGCCTTGAGCTTTGCGGCCTGGATGCTGGCCGGATATTCCTGGGTGCTGTGCCTGCTCGCCATTGTGCCCTTGCTGGCACCGCTGAGCGGCCTGGTGCGCGGCAGCCGCTACACCTATTCCTGGGCCACCCTGTTTGCCATTCCTTATCTCGCGTTCACGATCACCGAACTGTTGGTGAATCCCGCGGCGCGCTGGGTCGCGGGGTTGAGCTTGTTGCTGGTGTTCGCCTGGTTCTGCACTATGATTTTGTATCTTCGCGCTTCTCGAGCGCATTCCGAATAAACGGGATGGTCAATCGACGCTGGGCCACCAGTGAAGCCTCATCCAGTTCATCCAGGATCCGCAGCAGTGACGGCAAATCGCGCGGCATGCGCTTCAACAAATACTCCGAGGTCTCATCGGGAAGTTGCAGCCCCCGCTGAAACGCACGCAGGCGCAGCGCCTCGATGCGTCCCGCATCGTCGAGCTCGCGCACCTGGTACACCACGCAGGCTGCTGCACGGGAGCGCCAATCCTCCAATACCCAGGGGGCCTGACGCGGCGGCACGGACGCGGCAAACACCAACCGGCCACGCAGTTCCGTGATCTCATTGAACATACGGAATAGCGCCTGTTCCCAGGCTGAATCGCCGGCCACGGCATCGGCGTCATCGATGCACAACACCGGCGCGCGCTCAAATCCTTGCAACGCATCGGGCGGCAGCGCCAAATCGCGGCCCACCGGGAAATAGGCGGCACCCTCGCCGACCTCGGCGCATAACGCCTGCAGCAGATGAGTCTTGCCGGAACTGGGTGCGCCCCACAGCCACAACGGCGCCGCGCTGCCCGCCTTCAAGGCGGCCAGCACTTCGGAATTGGCGCCCACTGCAAAACTTTCAAACAGTGCATCGGCGCGCAGCCGCACGCCGAGTGCCAACTGTTTCATGACGGCGCGCCGGCCGTGGGTGAACCCACGGGGCCCGACGCCGCCGCCCGCGCCGCGCGCCGGCCGTAGACCAATACATAGTCGATGCCGCTGACGACGACGGTGGCAAACACCAGCGCGCCAAGCCACATGCCCACCCAAGCATGCGGCACGCCGAACTCGGCATGGCCGACGACGGCAAGAATGTAGGCCGCCTGGCAGAGTGTATTCGCCTTACTCACGACAGAGGGGTGGGCGGTGACGGGACCGACGAAATATCGATACGAGGCGGCGCCGCACACGATGATCACATCCCGCGCCACCGCGGCAGCCATCAGCCACAACGGCACCAATTTCATCACGCTCAACGTCACGAACACACTGGCCAGAAGCAGCTTGTCGGCGATCGGATCGAGGATGCCGCCCAATTCGCTTTGCCAACCAAATCGCTTGGCGAGGAATCCATCGGCGGCATCGGATGCGGCGGCTACACCGAACAACACAATCGCGGTTTCCAGGCGGTGATGGGCCAGTGCGATGGCGATCGGCAACACCAGCAGTATTCGGATCACACTGATGATGTTGGGAATGTGCCGCACGGATCGACCCGGCGCTGCTAACGGCGAAGTTGGAAGCGCTGTATCCCGTTGTCACCGGCGGCGATGGCCTGCAGGCGCCCGTTCAAAGACAGCGCGCGAGACAACGAGTCGCCGCCGCTGCGCGTGGCCAGACGAAAGCGCACGGTGTCTGCGGTGAGTGATTCGACGCTGACATGCGAAATAAACGTGAGCGACTCCAAGTAGGTCTGCACACTGGCGTAATCGCGCAGGTCGCGAACGCCGGTGACTTCGATATCGACGGGCACCACAGCGCCGCTGGCGGCGAACAAGCTCGCGTAGGAATCAGCGCTGCGATCCACGCCTTCCAAGGTGCCGGAATACTCGCTGCTGCGATCTTGGAACTGATGAGTCCAGCGCACGTTGGCGTTCGATCCACAACACGCCGCCCGGCCGATCAACACGGCATCTCCGCCCATGCGTTTGGCAATGTCCGACAATGCGGAGGTGGACCCGCCGGCAATGGCGGCATAGTCGAGCCGATTGCGTTGCACGTCGGCGGCGCTTGGCCACTGCAGCGGCAAGCCGCGGTAGGCGGCTTGCGCATCGATCGATTGCTTGAGGTCCGAGGTGTCGGTGGCGGTGACCACCGTGCCGGACTGAGCGCCGGTTTGAACCGCCAGCAGCACCACGGTGGTGGGCCGCTCGCGGCCCCACACCGGCTGCCCGTTTTGCGCGAGCCAGCGCTCGATGGCGGGCCCATCAAAGGCCACCCACACCTGGCCATCGCCGCTCGCTCGGAATTGCTGCACATAGCGCCGAGCGCTGCTGACCAGTGGGGCCAGAGCCGCGTCTTCGTCGGCCGAGTGGCGTCCGGTGAGACGCACCAAGACGATTTTCATGGCGTTTTGGAACGCGGCCGTCTGCCCGGCCTCGGAGCGGTCGGCGGCCGGCACGGTGGTTTGGTAAAGATCGACGCGGGTCAGCGCGATTCCGTTGGAAGCCACACACAGCGCAGCAAACCACAAGCACAGAATCGCCGCAAGACGCAAATATCGGTCGAAAAAGCTGCTCAAGTACTGCGACATAGTGTGAGGTAAAATACCACAGCTGACCCAATCCCCGCGTCGGCCGGAAGGACATCACCATGACAGAACGAGCGCCCGTAACCTACCTAGACGCTGGGGTCGATATCGACGCCGGGGACGAACTGGTGGAGCGCATCAAGCCCCGGGTGAAGCGCTCCATGCGCCCGGAAGTGTTGGGAGGCATTGGCGGTTTCGGCGCATTGGTCGAGGTGCCGTTGGATCGCTACCGCAAGCCGGTGCTCGTCTCCGGCACCGATGGCGTCGGCACGAAGCTGCGCCTGGCCATCGACACGCGCCGGCATGACGGCGTCGGCATCGATTTGGTGGCCATGTGCGTCAACGACGTGGTGGTCCAGGGCGCGGAGCCTCTGTACTTTTTGGACTACTACGCCAGCGGCAAGCTCGATGTCGACGTGGGCGAACGCGTCATCTCCGGCATCGTGGAGGGTTGCGTGCAGGCCGGCTGCGCATTGGTGGGCGGTGAAACCGCGGAGATGCCGGGCATGTATCACGGCGCCGACTACGACTTGGCCGGCTTTTGCGTTGGCATCGTCGAGAAGGAGTTGATCATCGACGGCACCTCGACCCGCGCCGGTGACGTGGTATTGGGCCTGCCCTCCTCTGGACCGCACTCGAATGGTTTTTCCCTGATCCGCAAGATTCTGCAGGTATCAAAGGCCGAGCTTTCGCAGGATTTGCAAGGCGAGAGCTTGATCGATCGCCTCATGACGCCGACTAAGATCTACGTGAAGCCGTTGCTGGCGTTGATGCGTCAAGTAACGCTGCATGGTCTGTCGCACATTACCGGCGGCGGATTGGTCGACAACATTCCGCGCGTCATTCCGGAGGGTTTGGAAGTCGTGTTGGAGCGCAAAGCCTGGCGCAGCGAACCGGTGTTCGAATGGCTGCAGCAACAGGGCCGTGTTCCGGATACGGAGATGTACCGGGTGTTCAACTGCGGTATTGGCATGACCATTCAACTGGCAGCGCAAGATGCGGATAAGGCCATCGGCCTGCTGCGGGAGGCGGGCCAGGAAGCACTGGTGATCGGCGAGGTGCGCAGCGGGAGCCGGGGTGTCGTGATCGCTTGAGTATGGCCTCGTCACCCTTGCCGATCGTCATTCTGATCTCGGGACGCGGCAGCAACATGACGGCGCTGATCGAGTCGAGTCGCAATCCCGACTCTCCCTACCGGGTCGCGCAGGTCCTGTCGGATCAGCCCGATGCTGCCGGCTTGACCACCGCGCGTAACTTGGGCGTGCCCGCTAAAGCAATCCCCTGCCCCAAAGGCACGTCGCGCGATGCTTACGGAGTCACTCTGGCAGCGGAAATCGACCAACATGCGCCCGCCGTTGTAGCGCTGGCAGGATTCATGCGCATTTTGTCGCCCCGCTTCGTGCAGCACTATGCCGGCCGTCTATTGAACATTCATCCCTCGTTGTTGCCCAAGTACGCAGGATTGCACACGCATCGCCGGGCGCTCGAAGCGCACGATGCGGAACACGGCGCCACGGTACACTTCGTCACGGAGCAGCTCGATGCCGGCCCTCTCGTGTTACAAGCGAGGGTGCCGATACGCGCAGATGACACGGAGGAGAGCTTGAGCGAACGGGTGATTGTCCAAGAGCATCGCATCTATCCACAGGCGATCCGCTGGTTTTGCCAGGGCCGATTGCGCTGTAATCCTGATCGGGCGTGGCTCGATGGCCAACCACTCGATCAACCGGTGCAGCTGTCATGAAAGCGTCTCTGGCGCTGTTCGCAGTCGGCAGCCTCATCGTGGGTGCGCCCATGAGCCTGGCGTCCGCGGCCGTTCAAATTACGGATGACTCAGAGCCGGTTCGTCCGTTCTCAGCGCACTACGAAGCGTCGTGGAAAGGCATCAACGTCGGTACCAGCGAAATCATGCTGAAGAAGCTGCCGGAGCCGGATCAGTACCTATACACCTGGACCATCACCGCCCGCGGCATCTTTCGTTTGGCCTATAGCGATGACTTGGTGCAGAACAGTTGGGTCAGTGTCGCGGGCGGCCATGTGCGCCCGCTGAAGTACCGCGGCAAACAAGGGTCAGCGACGGTGGACCTGGATTTTGATTGGACCACCAAGCGAGCCACCGGTGAATCCGAGAAAAAGCCCGTGGATATTCAACTTCACGACGGCACGCAGGACGTCATGTCCATTCAAGTCGAAGTGATGCTGGATCTGAAAAAAGGCGATTTGCCGAAGACGTTTTGGATCATCGACAAAGACCAGCTGAAAGAATTTCTGTACACCGATGAAGGCAAAGCAAGAATCCGCACTGCCATCGGCGAGTTGGATACGGTGGTCGTCACCAGTCAACGCGCCGGCAACAATCGCATCCTGCGGATGTGGTTCGCCCCCTCGCTGGGCTACCTACCGGTGCAAGCCGAGCGCAGCCGCGATGGCAAAGTGGAGATTGCCATGCGGCTCAAGGCCATCACTTAAGTCTTCGGCAGCGTTACGCCTGTTTGGCCTTGGTACTTGCCGCCGCGGTCTTTGTACGAGGTCTCGCAAATCTCATCGGACTCGAAGAACAACATTTGCGCCACGCCTTCGTTGGCGTAGATTTTCGCCGGCAGCGGCGTAGTGTTTGAGAACTCGAGCGTGACGTGGCCTTCCCACTCGGGTTCTAAAGGCGTTACGTTGACGATGATGCCGCAATTGTGGACGAACACGCCGCTCTGTAATGCGAAGTTGCCGGCCTCGGGGACGGTCAAACAGTACACATCGTGATCGCCGGGGATGTCGCGGATGGCGGCGACTTTGTGATTTCGATAGGCTGGGGCAGCAGCGCCTCGAATAGACCCCGTATCATGCCAGAATGAATTCGCGCGCTCTGACTGAAGCAACCCAATAAGATTCGTTGGGCGATTGTTACGGCGGTCGAAATCCATGTGGTGTCTATGAGTACCGGCCACGTCAGCGTAAATCTTGTTTCTTACGTTCCACTCGTCGGCAAGTCGATGGGTTGCATTCATGAAGCCGTCGATTGGCTGATACACCTCTTCGTAGCCACGAACCAGGTCGCGATATAACGGCATCAACGCATCATTGGGCTTCAGCTCGTGCGCGGGAGACATTCGACCATCCCGCCGCATAAATAAATGGTCGGGAGTCGCGTGAATTTTTTCGCCGCTATCCAACTCGACTTCGAGCAATGAGTCGCGTCCGATAAATCTCGGCGCATCTAATAAGCTCACGATCATGCGGCCATTCGGGCCGATACTGTAGCCCCAAAACAACGCGCCATCATCGTACCGACGTGCCATCTCTTCCAAAGTGGGCGAGGTACCATCCACTAGCGCGACGCGAGTGTCGCCGCGGAAGCAGCGTGCGTACGTCGATTTTCCGAGACAACACACTAAAATGCTGCGAGGGATTCGAAAATATTCCATCGTGCTGGCGAGCGCGAACGAGTTAGGTGGAATTATGCATACGGGACCTTTGAAATCGACAAACGATTTCTCATCGAATGCTTTGGGATCGACGATGGTTGAATTGATGTTCGTAAAAATCTTGAAGTTTTCTGTACAACGAACATCGTACCCATAGCTCGACGTCCCATAAGACACGATCTTGTGACCATCCGCAGTGCGCACCTGCTGCGCGGAGAACGGCTCGATCATCTTGTGCTCGGCGGCCATGCGTCTGATCCAGCGATCGCTCTTGATGCTCATGTTGCTTCCACGGTGATTTTCGGGAACGCCCGACTGTAATCTTTGTTCAGGGTCGCAAGCCGCGCCGCCGTGCGGCGTGCCATCTGCAAATACGCGCGCGCTCGTTCGCTGGTGGGCTCAGACGCCACGGTCGGCGAGCCGCCGTCGGCATCTTCGCGGATACGAATATCGAGTGGCAATTCGCCCAGCAAGCGCACCCCGTATTGGGCGGCCATGCTGGCGCCGCCGCCGGCCCCGAAAATGTGTTCGACGTGGCCGCATTGGCTGCACACATGCATGCTCATGTTCTCAACGACGCCCAGGACGCGTACCTCGACCTTTTCGAACATTTTAAGACCCTTGCGCGCATCGAGCAGCGCAATGTCTTGGGGGGTGGTCACGATCACGGCGCCGCTTACCGGGACGCGTTGCGCCAAAGTCAGCTGGATGTCGCCCGTGCCGGGAGGCATATCGACGACCAGATAATCGAGATCGCCCCACAAGGTGTCGCCGAGCAACTGGGTCAATGCCTGCGTGACCATGGGTCCGCGCCACGCCATGGGCTCTTCCGGGTTGATCATGAACCCAATGGACATCACTTCCACGCCATACGCTCGCAGCGGCGTCATGTGCTTACCGTCGGTGCTGACGGGCTTCTGGCCGCTCAGTCCCATCATCTGCGGCTGGCTCGGACCGTAGATGTCGGCGTCGAGCAGCCCGACTTTCGCGCCCTGCGCCGCCCAGGCCAGCGCCAAATTGGCCGCCGTGGTCGATTTACCGACGCCGCCCTTACCGGAAGCGACCGCCACGACGTTTTTCACACGCTCCAACGGCTTTAAGGTACGTTGCACGGCGTGTGCAGTGATATGGGCCTTCAAGGTGAGCTCAAGTGGAGCGCCACCGAGCAGCGGGCCCAAATGATTCTCGAGCGCCGACTTCAATTCCGAGACGTAATCCGTACACGGGAAACCGAGTACCAGTTCCACTCGATGGGTATTGGCGTCGCTCGAGACCGACACTATGGCTTTCGCGTCCCCCAGGGACTGTTCCAGGTAGGGGTCAACGTAGGCACTTAATTTCTCGCGGAGTGCGGATTCCGCAGCGGCAGGTTGATTCATAGGGGGCGCAAGTGTACCGCAGGCGGCTAAAAGCGTGCGTTGTGGCATAATTCCGAAGTGAGAATCAATACCATGGATGGATTCTGCATTAAGGTGAGAATGGATACTCCCGGGGAATGTGCAATTTAGGCACCGAATGAGCTTATTCGCGAACTACCGTGCCGATCGGCTAATCGCCGAGGTTAAATCCAGCGGCAATCCAGGGAGCCCGCTGGCCCAAAAGGCGCTGGAAAAACTGGTTGCGCTGGGTCCTAGCGCTATCGAGCCTATTATCGATGCGCTGGCGACTGCTGAAAAGCGCGAAACCTTGGCGTACGTCGAGTCGTTGGCGCGACTAGTCGACTCTAAAACCTTGCCCGTGATGCTCAAGGCCCTGTCTGATGCCAACGGCCGCGCCATGTCCGGGATCGCCTGGGCGCTTTCCTCCAGCAAGAACTACGCGGCCACCGCATTACTCGATGCGCTGACCAAAGAGGACATGCCGAAACAGGCCATCATCGACATTATCGCGGCTCAAAAATCGCGGTTCACGGTCCGCGAGCTTTTGAATGCGGCCTATACCCAGGAACCGCAGGAACGTACCGGCCTGTTCAAGATCATCGGCGAGATCGCCGACGAGTCCTCCATCGATGATTTGATTTCGAGAATTGAAGGCAAAGACCCGGTCGCCCGCTTGCACATCATCAACGTGTTGGGTCGCTTCAATCAGCCCAAGGTGCAGCAGGCCATCCAGAAGCAGCTCAAAGACCCCAACAAGTTTGTGCGCTCCGCAGCATTGTCGGCGCTGGCAAAAATGGATGGCACCTTCGACATGCCGCTGGTGGTCAGCATGCTGCGCGACCCGGAATTCGAAGTGCAGAATAAGGCGGTCGATGTGGTGGTGCACATCAACCATCCCGACACCATCAAGTACTTGGTGGAAGTGCTCAAGGACGAGAACGAATACGCGCGGCGCGCCGCCGTCGAAGTCTTGAACGTCGTCGGTACCTCCAAGTCGGTGAAGTTTCTATTGCAGGTCATTGCCGACAGCGACTGGTGGGTGCGCACCCGTGCGGCCGACGCGCTCGGCAAAATTGGCGGCCCCAAGGTGGTGGACGCGGTGCTTGCCCTGATCAAGGACGAAAACCAGGACATCCGTCGCGCCGCCATCGAGATTTTGAATCAGACCAAGGACGAGCGGGCCGTTGCGCAGTTGATCGAGGCGACGCGCGACCCGGACTGGTGGGTGAGTGAACGCGCCGTCGACGCGTTGGCGGAGATCGGTAGTACCAAGGCGCTGCCGCGTTTCATCGAGATGTTGAGCGGCGAGCCGAAGTCCTTGCCGACGGTCATCCGCGCCATCGGCAAGCTGGGCGATCAAAAGAACGTCGAGCAACTGTTGCCCTTGCTGCAGCGGCCCGAGAACGAAATCAAAGTCGAAGCCATCGCCGCGTTGGCCAAGCTTGCTGACGAGAAGCGCGCCGAAACCATTCGCACCCGGTTGCAGGCGATCGCCGGCGCCGGCGATGGCACCATCAGCCAGGCTTTGGCGCGCGCACTTCAGGAAATGGACAACCGTTTCTCGACGCAGCAAATTGCCGCCAACCAACGCGCCGAGCGCATGCAAGAACCGGCCAAGACGCTGCTCATCGACAACGCGGAATTGGCCAAAGTCGTGCAGCAAAACGAGGCCACCGCGCAATCTGCGAAACTCGACATTGCAACGCTTAAGACCGGCGATGTCATCGAGGGCCGTTACAAGTTCATCGAGAAAATCGGCAAGGGCGCATTCGGTACCGTGCTGCTGATGGAAGACACGGTGGTCGAAGAGCGTCTGATCTTGAAGTTCTTGAACCCCAACGTCTCCGCCGACGAAGAAATGATGAAGCGGTTCGTGCACGAACTACGCTACAGCCGCAAAATCACCCACAAGAATGTCATTCGTATCTATGACTTCTTGTACATCCGCGGCAATTACGCCATCTCGATGGAGTACTTCCCCTCGCACACCCTGGGTGGCGAGATCGTGAACGAGAAACCGGTGGCGCTGAAGCGAGCCATCAAATTCGGCATCGACATTGCCACCGGCATGGCGGTCGCGCACCAGGCCGGCATCGTGCACCGGGATTTGAAGCCCGCCAATATTTTGATCGACAACGACGGTCTGCTGAAGATCGTGGACTTCGGTGTGGCCGCGGCCCAGACTCAGGGTGACACCCAGCTGACCAAGACCGGTTACGTCATCGGCTCGCCGAAATACATGGCACCGGAGCAAATCCTCGGTAAGAAAGTCGACGAGCGCGCCGACATCTACAGTTTGGGCGTGATCATGTACGAGATGCTGTCCGGCGTGCCGCCCTACTCGCGCGGCGATCACATGTCGGTCATGTACCAACACGTGCAGGGCAAGGCGCGCCCGCCGATCGAAATCAACAAAGAACTGCCCCCGGAACTCAATGGCATCGTCATGAAGTGCATGTCCCTGGACAAGGCCAAAAGGGCTCAAAGCATGGACGAACTGCGCCTGTCCCTGGAGAAATTCCTCTAGTCCGGTTGACGGACCTCACGTTTACGGCCTATTCCGGCCCCGAATGCTCGAAAATCCAACCGCTTACGGGTACCTTACGCGTTATGGCAAGAATCGACGCGTTCCTCAAACTCGGGGTGGCTCAGGGCTGCTCTGACCTGCATCTGGCAGTCGGCGTGCCGCCGATGTTGCGTATGCATGGGGATCTCACGCCGATCAAGTTCCGTGACTTAGGCGAGGCCGAACTCGAAGGCTATATCACCGAAGTTTTGACCCAGGCGCAGATTAAGATACTGCGCGGCGGCGACGATTTGGATTTCTCATATGTTACCGCCGAGGGCAACCGTTTCCGCGCCAACGTGTTCCGCAAAGAAACCGGCATTGGTGCGGTGTTCCGTTCGATTCCCACCAGCATGCCGAGCATCGATCAATTGGGCCTGCCGCCCATCGTGCGCAAGCTGTGCGACTACCATCAGGGAATGATTCTGGTGACGGGTGCGACCGGCACCGGCAAGACCACCACCCTGGCGGCGATGATCGACCATCTGAATAGTACGCGGTCGCTGAACATCATCAGTCTGGAAGATCCGATCGAATTCATTCATCGCAGCAAATCGAGCCAGGTCATACAGCGCGAATTGGGTACGCATCTGCCGTCGTTCTCCGAGGGCGTGCGCGCCGCCATGCGCGAAGATCCCGATGTCATTCTGGTCGGCGAAATGCGTGACGCCGAAACGATCTCCATGGCCATGACGGCCGCCGAGACCGGCCACTTGGTGCTCGGCACCTTGCACACCACCAGCGCCACCAAGACCATCGACCGCATCATCGACGCATTGCCGACCGATGAGCGCGAACAAACCAAGGCGTTCTTGGCCAACAGCCTGATTGCCGTGATCACCCAAGTGCTATTGAAGTCGCCGGACCAGCGGGCCCGGCATGCGGTGTGTGAAGTCATGGTGCTCACCAAGGCCATCGGCAAGCTCATCATGACGGATCAATCACATCAAATTCCGAGCCAGATTCAGATGGGCAAGGAATACGGCATGCAGCTCCTTGATCAGGCGCTGCTCAGCGCCATCAATGCCAAGCAGGTCGATCCCGAACAGGCCTATGCCTACGCCAACGATAAGCGGCAATTTCAGCGCTTCGTGACCGACATGACCGGCGTGCCGGCGCCTGAAACCACGGCGAGTAGCTAGCCATGCCTGCCATCGACCCCTACCTGAATCAGGTCCTGCAAGCCAACGGCTCGGATCTGCATTTTCTGGCGGGCGACATGGCGAGGGTTCGGCAATATGGCGAACTCAAGCCGCTCAGCAACGAGCTCTTGCCGGCCGAAATGGTCAAGACCACGCTGTACGAAATCATGCCCAAGCTGGCGGTGGAGCGCTTCGAGGAAAAGGACGGCACCGACTTCGCCTACGCCATTCCCGGAGTCGCGCGTTTTCGTGTGAATGTGATGCGCCAATTGAACGGCATGGGCGCCGTGTTTCGCGCCATCCCATCCAAGGCGCGCACCGCCGATGAGTTAAAGCTGCCAGAGGCCGTGCGCAATCTGGTCAAGATCAACAATGGCTTGATCTTGGTGACGGGCAAGACCGGGTCGGGAAAATCGACCACGCTGGCGGCGCTGATCGATGAGATCAACACCCACGACAAGGGCCATATCCTCACGATCGAAGATCCGATCGAGTTTGTCCACACCCGCAAGAACTGCTTGATCAGTCAGCGCGAGATCGGCGTGCATGCCGCCTCGTTCGCCTCCGCATTGCACTCTGCCCTGCGCGAGGATCCGGATGTGATTCTGGTGGGCGAGTTGCGCGACTTGGAAACCATGAGCATTGCGGTCACAGCCGCTGAAACCGGCATCTTGGTCATGGGCACGCTGCACACCAACGGCGCCGCCGCCACGGTCGACCGCCTGGTCAATGCCTTCCCCGCGGACAAACAGCCGCATGTGCGCACCATGCTCTCCACCAGTCTGCGCGGCGTGGTATCGCAGCAGCTGATCCCGAAAGCGGACAAACAGGGCCGGGTCCCGGCGCTGGAAATTTTGATCAACACGCCGGCCGTGGCCAATCTGATCCGCCAAGGCAAGATGGATCAGCTCGAAAATGCCATGCAAAGCGGCGCCGCAAGCGGCATGCGGTTGATGGACACCGCCATTCAAGCGTTGATGGACTCGCGGCAGATTTCCGGCAAAGAAGCCTTTAAAAAGGCCATTAATAAATCCAAATTCGAGCAGTTCAAAGAAGCATCCTGAGTTGGGCGTTTGCGCGCGCGGCCCCGCTGCGCCGCTCTCGTGGCATAATTTGGCATGACCGAACGACGCCGCATTCTTGTCACCAGCGCTTTGCCCTACGCCAACGGGCCTCTGCATTTGGGCCATATCCTCGAAAGCACCCAAACTGACATCTGGGTCCGCTTCCAGAAGCTGCGCGGCCATGAGTGCTATTACGTCTGCGCGGACGACACCCACGGCACACCCATCATGCTCAAGGCACAGGCCGAGGGCATTACACCCACCGAACTGATCGACCGGGTGAGACTGGAGCACCAGCGGGACATCGTCGACATGCTGATCGAGATGGACAATTTCGGCTCCACCCACTCGCCGGAAAACAAAGTGCTGTGCGATCAGTTGTACCTCACGCAACGCGAAGCGGGGTATATCGACCGACGTTCGGTGCGCCAGGCCTACGATGAAAGCGCCAAGATGTTTTTGCCGGACCGCTATGTGAAGGGTACTTGCCCGATTTGCTCGACGCCGGATCAGTACGGCGACTCCTGCGAGAAATGCGGCACCACCTATACACCCGCGGATTTGATCAATCCCCTATCGGTGATCAGCAACACGCCGCCGGTGTGGCGCGAGTCGGAACATTACTTTTTTCGCTTGAGCGTGTTCGAACAAGAACTGAAGGCGTGGATCGGCAGCGGCACCGTGCATGAAAGCGTGGCACGCAAGCTGGATGAGTGGTTCACGCAGGGGCTGCGCGACTGGGACATTTCCCGCGACGCGCCGTATTTCGGCTTCGAGATCCCCGATGCGCCCGGTAAGTATTTCTACGTGTGGTTCGACGCGCCAATCGGCTATCTCGCGAGCTTCACGCAACTATGCGCCCGCACGACATTGAAGTTCGATGACTTCTTTGGTGCCGACTCCACCACCGAGCTGCATCATTTCATCGGCAAGGACATCCTATACTTTCACACCTTGTTCTGGCCGGCCGTATTGAAGGCGTCCGGGATGCGCAAGCCGACCGCCGTGCATGCGCACGGCTTCCTCACCATCAACGCATCCAAGATGTCGAAGACTCGCGGCACCTTTATAACCGCGCGACGTTACCTGGAAAGTTTCTCGCCGGAGTACCTGCGCTACTACTTCGCCGCAAAATTAAGTTCCGGTATCGATGACCTCGATCTGAATCTCGAGGAGTTCGCCACCCGCTTGAATGCGGAAATCGTCGGCAAGTTGGTCAACATTGCCAGTCGCTGCGCCGGCTTCATTACCAAGAATGCCGGCGGCAAGCTGGCATCGACGCTGCCGGATCCGGAGCTCTACCAGGCCTTCGTGACCGGCGGCGCTGCCATCGCCATGGCCTACGAAACTCGTGACACCGCGGCGGCCGTGCGCGACATCATGGCGTTGGCTGACCGTGCCAATCAGTACATCGACGCTCAGAAACCCTGGATGCTGGCCAAGGATCCCAATAACGCGGCGCTGGTGCAGAGCGTGTGCACTCAAGGGTTGAACCTATTCCGCGTGCTAATGATTTACCTGGCGCCGATTTTGCCGGCGATGGCGGCCAAGGCCAGAACATTCCTGCAAGAGCAGGATTGGACCTGGTCGCAGGCGGCGACGCCGCTATTGTCTAGCAACATCCTGCCGTATGAGCCCTTGGCGGTGCGGCTCGACCCTAAGGCCGTGGCGCAATTGGTCGAAACAGAAACAGCGGCGGTGACTGCCCCGGCGCCCGCCACCGCGCCCACCAAAAGCGGCAACAAGGCCTCCGACACGGCGGCGCTTGCGGCCGCTGCCGCCGTGGAAGGCAATCTGATTTCCATCGATGATTTCATGCGGGTCGACTTGCGAGTCGCAAAAATACAAAACGCCGAATTGGTCACCGGTGCAGACAAATTGTTGAAGCTGACGCTGGATGTGGGCGAACTGGGGCAACGGCAAATCTTTGCCGGCGTGCGCGCGGCCTACGAACCTGCGGCATTGGTGGGACGGCTGATCGTGGTGGTTGCCAACCTGGAGCCCCGCAAAATGCGCTTCGGTATGTCTGAGGGCATGATGTTGGCGGCCGGCCCCGGCGGCAGCGACATTTTCGTGGTTGCGCCGGATTCGGGTGCAACGCCCGGTATGCGCATCAAATAGCCATGAGTGAGCAGATCGCGCCCGACCTTGTGGCGCGCGTGGACGCGCTGCTGCCGCAGACTCAGTGCACACGCTGCGGGTACACCGGGTGCAGGCCCTATGCTGCGGCGATCGCGGACGGCCAGGCAGAGATCAACCAATGCCCGCCGGGCGGCGCGGCCACCATCCAGGCGTTGGCCGAGCTGCTGCAGCGTCCGGCGCTTCCCTTGAACCCGCAGAACGGAATCGAAGGTCCCGTAAACGTGGCGTGGATCGACGAGTCCCGCTGCATCGGCTGCGCACGCTGCTTAGCTCCCTGTCCGGTCGATGCCATCGTCGGCGCGCAGAAATTCGTTCATACGGTGATCGCCGAGCGCTGCACCGGCTGTGAATTGTGCCTGCCGCCCTGTCCCGTCGATTGCATCGTCATGAAGCCTCATCCGGAACCGCAGGCCATCGAACCGGGCCTCAACCGCCAACGCTACAATGACCACGTGTTACGTCTGGCGCAAGAAACGGCGCAACGCCAACGTGAACTGCAGGCCAAAAAGCAACTCGCGACCCGTCGTCCAGCGCCATGAACCCGCTCAAACGACGCCAAATCTTTGAACGCCTGCGCGCAGCCAATCCCACACCGCGCACTGAACTGGTTTACTCATCGCCCTTCGAGCTCCTGGTCGCCGTGATTCTGTCGGCTCAGGCCACCGATAAAGGAGTCAACAAGGCAACGGCGGGACTGTTCCGCGAGGCGAACACCCCGCAGGCCATCTACTCGCTTGGCGTGAAAGGTCTCTCGACGTTCATCAAATCCATTGGCCTGTACAACGGCAAAGCCAAGAACATCATTGCGACCTGCAAACTATTGCTGGAACAACATGGGGGTGAGGTGCCGACCACGCGCGAAGCGCTGGAGGCGCTGCCCGGCGTGGGCCGCAAAACGGCCAACGTCATTTTAAATACCGCGTTCGGCGAATCAACCCTGGCGGTGGACACGCATATTTTTCGCGTCGCTAACCGGACCGGCCTCGCGCCCGGCAAAACGGTTCTCATGGTCGAATCCAAATTGATGAAATTTGTACCGCCGGAGTTTTTGAAGGATGCCCACCACTGGCTCATTCTGCATGGACGTTACGTGTGCAAAGCCAGGGTCCCCGCCTGCCCCACCTGTATCATTGTGGACCTGTGCGAATACCGACATAAAACCCGCGAATGACCTTATTTAACTCCTACTCCCGCGAACAACTGCGGCGCAGCTATGCCGACGCTTGGGCCAAGCGCGTCGCTCACGCGCCGATGACGCCGCTCGAGGCGCTCATCACCGATGTCATCGCTTCGCATCCCGAGTATCAGGCGCTCGTGTCGGATCCGCGCAAGGCCGAGGAGTTTGAAGCGGCCGCCGCCTCACCGGCCGACAATCCATTTCTACACATGGGATTGCATCTGGCGGTGCGCGAGCAGGTGTCCATCGATCGACCCCCCGGGGTTCGCGAGCTGCAGCGCCAATTACTGGCCTTGAGCGGCGATCCGCATCAGGCCGAACATGCCCTGATGGAATCACTGGGCGAGGCTCTATGGCAGGCGCAGCGCGCCGGCCGTGCACCGGATGAGACGCAGTACTTAAATCTCGTACGCGAACGTTTAACGCGCGGCGATCGTTAAGCAAGCTTCATCCTTCCTTCATCGGCGCGCCCAAATACAGCCGCTAGTCTGTGGCCTCGCTCTGTAGGTCTACCCGGACACCCAAGGATTCGCCATGCGTCTTGCATTCGCGGCGGGCGCTTTGTGCCTCAGCCTAGTCGGAATCGCCAGTCAGCCCGAGCCCGCCAAGGCGCCGGATCCGACTACCGTTGCCGCGTCCGCCCCGGGTAATGAAGATGCTGCCAAGCACGCCCGACGTACCGCTTGCCTCAAAGAGGCCAAGTCCAAAAAGCTGATCGGCGCAGACCGCAGCGCCTTCTTGAAAGACTGCATCGCCACGCCTTCCGGCGCGGGCACTTAACACTCGCGTTATTTTTCTCGCCCCTCGCCGGCAAGGCTCGAGTCGAGCCTGACGGCGAAAGTCACCGACTCAAAGCTTTCGGGCCGGCGATGAGGTGATGGTAAGACGCACCGACTCGGCCGCAGAGCTGCTTAGCTGCAGGCTCAACGGCGCGCCCGCAGGCAACTCGAATTCGACGATCTTATGCGGCGCGGAGCAATCGTGCTGCCCTTGGAAATCCTTCGCGGTCAACAAAGCTCCGCCGGTAGCCACATCGATCCATAGCGGGACATCCAGCGCGACTCGATAGGCACCGCCCACCGGCACCTTCAATGTCGCGATCCCGCCGTGGTCGGAATCGGCACGCGATTGTCGGCCAGGTTCGACCGCAAAATGCACGGACGCTTGCGGGGCCAGTTGGAGTTGATAAATCTGATCCGGCACCAACGTCGGTGCGGTCTTGGCCTCGGTCCCCGCTTTGACCAGCTTCGCCGTCTTGGCGAACAGGGCACGTTCTTTTGATACGTCCCACTTAAAGTCAGTGCAGGCATCGTCTGCTCTGGCGATGGGAGCCGCGAGGTTAAAGCACAACAGAATCAGCGAAATGATAATTGCGCGCATGGCTGTCACGGACGTTTTGGCAAGTACAAGTCGGTCAACGTGCCTTCGAAGGCTTCGGCCGAAAAGGCCACGGTCTCTGACAGGGTCGGATGCGGATGGATCGTCAATGCGATATCAGCCGCGTCGGCGCCCATTTCAATTGCCAAGGCCAGTTCGCCCATCAGTTCGCCGGCGTTCGTGCCAACGATGCCGGCACCGATCACGCGATGCGTTTCCTTGTCGAACAGGATCTTGGTGATCCCTTCATCGCGGTTGATGGCCAACGATCGCCCGCTCGCCGCCCACGGAAACGAGCCTTTCGAATATTCGATGCCGCGCGCCTTGGCTTCAGTTTCGTTCACGCCCACCCAGGCGATTTCCGGATCGGTATACGCCACCGACGGAATGCAGCGCGCGTCGAACGAGGATTTATGCCCGGCCGCCACTTCAGCGGCCACCTTGGCCTCATGCGAGGCCTTGTGCGCCAGCATCGGGGCGCCGGCAATATCGCCGATCGCGAAGATATGCGGCACATTGGTGCGCATCTGTTTATCGACCGCGATGATGCCGCGAGGGCTAACCTCCACGCCCGCCGCCACCGCATTGATGGCATTGCCGTTGGCGGAGCGGCCAATGGAAACCAGCACTCTATCGAATAACTGCGGTTCGGTATTGTCAGGTCCCTCGAAGGTGGCGCGCAAGCCTTCCGGCAGTACCTCGAGCTTCGCGACCTTGGTCTTCAACAAAATTCGCTCGTAGCGCTTCTCAATCCTTTTCTGCAAAGGCCGCACCAGATCGCGATCCGTCCCGGGCATCAGTCCATCGCTGAGTTCGACCACAGTGACCTTGACGCCCAATGCGTCGTACACACAAGCCATTTCAAGGCCAATGATGCCTCCGCCAATCACCAACAGACGGTTGCAGTCGGCCGGCAACTCCAGCGCCCCGCTGGAGTCGATGATGCGCGGATCATCCGGCAAGCCGGGCAGTCGCATGGATTCGGAACCGGCGGCGATGATGCATTGCTTAAATTCAATGCGGCGAGGACTGTCCGCTGTTTTTACATCGAGGGCGTAAGGCCCAACAAACTTCGCTTCGCCGCGCACCACTTCGACCTTGCGTTGCTTCGCCAGCAAACTCAAGCCGTTGGTCAAGCGCGTCACAACCTTATTTTTCCAGGCGCGCAGCCGGTCGCGATCGATTTGCGGCTCGCCGAAGGTGATGCCATTGGCTGACATGTCGTGGGCGTCTTCAATCACCTTGGCCGCGTGCAACAGCGCTTTGGAGGGAATACAGCCCACGTTCAAACACACGCCGCCCAACATCGGCCAACGTTCGATCAAAGTCACCTTCATGCCTAAATCGGCGGCGCGAAATGCCGCGGTGTAGCCGCCGACCCCGGCTCCCAATACCACCAAGTCGACGGCGCCCGGCGGCGCGGCGCTCACGGGCGCCGCAGATTTCTTAGCGGCCGGAGGCGGCGCAGCGGGGGCTTCTTTTTCGGGCGCCGCCGCGGGCTTAGCCTGCGCGACCGGTGCGTCGACGGGCTTGTCGGTGGCTTGGGCGGCGGCAGCCGTTTGAACCGTGACAATCACGGCGCCTGCCGACACTTCCTGACCTTTTTTCACGCCCACGGACTCAACCACGCCGGCGACGGTCGATGGTACGTCCATCGAGGCTTTTTCCGACTCGAGCGTGATCAGCGCATCATCAACGGCAATCTTGTCGCCCTTTTTAACCAGCACATCGAGGACGACAACGCTCTTGGCATCGCCAAGATCGGGGACCAACACATCTTCACTCATATCAGGGCCTTCGCATCGCCCAAGACTTTGGCCAAGTGGACGATGAAACGCGCCGCCTCGGCCCCATCAATCACGCGATGATCGTAGGACAGCGACAGCGGCAGCATCAGCCGTGGCAAAAACGCGCCGCGCTCGTACACCGGTTTCAGCGAGGATTTCGACACGCCAAGAATGGCCACTTCCGGGGCATTGATGATGGGCGTGAAATAAGTCCCGCCGATGCCTCCTAAGCTCGTGATGGTGAAACTGCCGCCCTGCATTTCCGCGGCCTTGAGCTTTCCGCCGCGCGCTTTTTCCGCCATGGCGCCCAACTCGCGTGCAATCGCGAAGATGTCGAGCCGGTCGGCATTGGCAATTACCGGAACCACCAACCCATTGGGCGTGTCGGCCGCAAAGCCAATATTGAAATACTTCTTGAACACCAGATTGTCGCCGGAAGCATCGAGCGATGCATTAAAGCGCGGGAACTCTTGCAACGACAGAATGCAGGCTTTGACGATGAATGCCAGCGGAGTCAACCGCACATCCTGCTCGGCGGCTTTAGCTTTGAGCGCCTTGCGCGCTTCTTCGAGGTCGGTGATGTCAGCGTCTTCATGCTGCGTCACATGCGGCAAGTTGAGCCAACTGGCTTGAAGCCGCGATCCGGAAATCTTCTGGATTCTCGACAGCGGTTTGACTTCTACGGCACCAAATTTCGCAAAGTCGACGCTGGGCACCTTCGGCAGCGCACCTGCCGTCGGGGCGCCCGACGATGCTCCGCTGAGCAAGGCCTTCACATGTGCTTTGACATCCTCTTGGGTGATCCTCCCTTTGATGCCTGTGCCATGCACGCTGCCCAGGTCCGCACCCAACTCGCGCGCGAATTTACGGATCGATGGCGATGCGTGCGCTTGCGAGAATGCTTTCTCGTTAATGACCGTTGCCGCCTGCGGTGCGGGACGGGTCTCCTTCGGCACCGCCGGCGCGGCCTTGGCGGCAGTCTGCGGTTCTGTTGGTTTCGCGGCGGTCTTTTTGGGGTCAGAGTCCTGCGCTGCGGTCTCCTTGACAGCCGGCTCGTCTGGCTCGTTGGCCGCTTCCTTCGGCGGCTGTATCGCTGAATCCGCCTCAGCGTCAGTCTCCAGCGTCAAGATCAAAGTGCCTTCCGACACTTTGTCCCCGGCCTTGAGTTTCACCGAGGCTATCTTGCCTGCGACCGGCGAGGGCACATCCATCGCCGCCTTTTCGGTTTCGATGGTGATCAGCGGCGTCTCTTTCTCAACCTGCTGACCGTCTTTGACAAAAATCTCGATCACACCGACGTCTTTGAAGCCGCCGATATCGGGAACCTTTACTTCGATTGGAGTAGCCACTGTCCGCCTAAACCGTCAAGGGATTGGATTTTTCCGGGTCGATGCCGAATTTCTTCATGGCAACATTCACGGTCTGCACGTCGATCTTGCCCTCATCGGCCAACGCCTTGAGTGCCGCGACCACCACATAGTGCCGGTCCACCTCGAAGAAACGACGCAATTCGGCGCGCGAGTCACTGCGTCCGAAGCCATCAGTGCCCAATGCCACATAGCGTCCGGGAACCCATTGACGGATTTGATCGGCGACGGTTTTCATATAGTCGCTGGCCGCGATGAAGGGGCCCTCGTGGCCCGCGAGCGCCTCTTCGATGTAGGTCTTCTTGGCCGGCTCGCTCGGGTGCAGCATGTTCCAGCGCGCCACACTCAATGCGTCACGGCGCAACTCGCTGAAACTGGTGATGGAGAACACATCGGCAGGAACGCCGAAACTTTGCTCGAGCAATTGAGCCGCCGCCAGGACTTCGCGCAATATCGTGCCTGCGCCGAATAAGGTCACGCGAACTTTGCCGCGGCCGCCGGTTTGCAAGGGATACATGCCCTTCAAGATGCCTGGGGCCGCGCCCTCCGGCATCGCCGGGTGCGCATAGTTCTCGTTCATGCAGGTGATGTAATAGAAAACGTTTTCCTGCTCTTGATACATGCGACGCAGCCCGTCTTGCACGATGACTGCGAGCTCATAGGCAAAGGTCGGATCGTAGGCCACGCAATTCGGCACCGTGGTGGCCACCAGCAAACTGTGCCCGTCTTGGTGCTGCAAGCCTTCGCCCGCCAGGGTGGTACGGCCGGCGGTGCCGCCGATCAAGAAACCACGAGCGCCGCTGTCGCCGGCGGCCCAGATGAAGTCGCCGACCCGCTGGAAGCCGAACATCGAATAGTAGATATAGAACGGCACCATGCTGACGCCGTGGTTCGCGTAAGCCGTGGCCGCCGCCAACCACGAACACAGGCTGCCCGCCTCGTTGATGCCTTCTTCGAGAATCTGACCTTGTTTATCCTCGCGATAAAACATCAACTGATCGGCGTCCTGCGGGGTGTAGAGCTGGCCCACCGAGGAATAGATCCCGATCTGGCGGAACATACCTTCCATGCCGAAGGTGCGCGCCTCATCGGGAACGATGGGTACGATGTGTTTGCCGATGTTCTTATCCTTGACCAAGGCCGTCAGCATGCGCACCAGCGCCATGGTGGTGGAGATTTCGCGATCGCCGGTGCCCTCGAGCAATGAGCTGAACGACTCCAACGGCGGCACCACCAACGGGGGCGACACCGAATTTCGCGCTGGCAGGTAGCCGCCGAGCACAGCGCGCCGCTCATGCAGATACTTGAGCTCCTCGCTGCTCTCCGACGGTTTCCTAAAATTCAGGCCCGCGATTTCCTCATCGGTGATCTGGATATTGAAGCGATCGCGCACTTCTTTGAGATTTTCATCGGTGAGCTTTTTCTGTTGGTGCGTGGAGTTAAGCCCCTCGCCTGCCTTGCCCATGCCGAAACCTTTGACGGTCTTGGCCAGAATCACCGTGGGAGCGCCCTTGTTAGCCACCGCCGATGCATAGGCCGCATACACTTTTTGGGGATCGTGGCCGCCGCGATTGAGGCGCCAGATCTCCTCATCGGACATGTTGGCGACCATTTCCTTCAGCTCAGGATATTTGCCGAAGAAATGTTCTCGGGTGTACGCGCCGCCTTTGGATTTGAAGTTCTGGTACTCGCCATCGACGCACTCTTCCATCAGCCGCTTGAGCAAGCCCTTTTGATCCTTCTCGAGCAGCGGATCCCAGCGAGAACCCCACAACACCTTGATGACATTCCAGCCGGCGCCCAAGAATGCGGCCTCCAGTTCCTGAATGATCTTGCCGTTGCCACGCACCGGACCGTCGAGGCGTTGCAGATTGCAATTGATGACGAAAATCAGATTGTCGAGTTTTTCGCGCACCGGCATGGTCAGCGCGCCCATGGATTCAGGCTCGTCCATTTCACCGTCGCCCAAGAAAGCCCACACGCGCCGATCGGAGGGCGGCACGATGCCGCGATGTTCCATATAACGCTGAAAACGTGCCTGGAAGATCGCAGTCATCGGACCCAAGCCCATCGACACGGTCGGAAATTGCCAAAAATCAGGCATCAGCCAGGGATGTGGATACGAGGACAGGCCACCACCCTTCACTTCTTGACGGAAGCGCTGCAACTGACTTTCATCCAAGCGGCCTTCCAGATAGGCACGGGCGTAAATACCGGGGCTGGAATGCCCTTGAACGAAAATCATATCGCCCGGGTGATTGGCGCTGCGCGCACGCCAGAAGTGGTTGAATCCCACTTCGTACAATGTCGCGGCCGATGCGTAAGTCGCAATGTGGCCGCCGTATTCCGAGTTGGTGCGATTGGCCTGCACCACCATGGCGAGCGCATTCCAACGGATATAGGCCTCGTTGCGCCGCTCCAAGGAACGGTCGCCCGGGTACTCCGGCTCCTGCGCCTTGGAGATGGTATTGAGATAGGCCGTATTCGGTTTGAACGGCAGATAGGCACCTGAGCGCCGCGTGAAATCCACCAACTTTTCCAACAGGAAATGGGCGCGCTGCGGACCCTGCGCACGCATGACAGAATCGATGGATTCCAGCCACTCCTGCGTCTCAATGGGGTCAATGTCTTCGAATGGCGATTGTTGGGTCATAGAATGCACACGCTCACGCGTCCTGATAAGATGGCGGGCACGTTACAGCGCCGATGCGCAGGCTGCCACTGGGTTGTTAACCCGACTATCTTCGGGGTTTGGTTTTTCACGGTCAAGCAAGGTATTTAACCCACCGTACTCTTGCGGTTGAACGATATGCCGATTCGCTTGCCCTTTGATCAACTTATCGTGCCGGTGCGCCAAATTGGCGCCCAAATCAGCGCGCGCGTGCTGGCGCGATATTCGAGCGCACTGCTGTTTCTTCCCTTGACTCCCACGTCTGCCGATTGGGCCGCGCTGCCGCACAGCGCCATGCTGCGGCCGATGTTCGAGCGCAAGGTGCGCAAGGCGGGCGATACATTTCATTTGCGTGTCGGCGCACGCGCTGAGACCTTGTTGGTGGTGGCGTGCGTCGCCACCGAGGCCTCCACCTTCGATCGACTTCAGGCCGCGGGCAAACTCGCCCGGGTGGCGCTCGACGGCGATCCTGACTCGATGCTGTTGTGGCAGGTGGGTTGTCCTTTAGACAGTGTGGATGCCAGTTGGCTCGCCGCCGTGGCCGCCGTGCAGGCAGCCGCGTTCAGACTGGCTACGTTCAAAAGCAAACCGAAGGCGCGCGAGCGCTTGTTGCGCATAGACATCGCACGCAGCGGAAAGTTGCCCGAACTTGACGTGACGCTCGCCACCGCAGGCGGCAACAATCTAGCCCGCTGGTTGACGGCGCTACCGCCGAGTACGTTGGATGCTGCGGGTTATCGCCGTTTGTTGACGCAATTTGCCCAGAAGCTAAAACTGAATTTCAAGTTCTACGGCGAACCGCAATTGAAGCGTTTGGGCGCCGGCGCATTTTTGGCCGTATCGCGCGGTAACGCCACGCGTGACGCCGGCATTGCGTACCTCACTTATCGGCCGCGAGGCGCCGCGGCGCGGGCGGTCAGTTTGGTGGGCAAAGGCATTTGCTTCGACACCGGTGGCACCAACTTGAAGCCGCACAAAAGCATGCTGGACATGCACACCGACATGGAAGGCAGCGCGGTCGCGTTGGGCAGCTTGTACGCCCTGCACCACCTGCAATCTCCGCTGGCGGTGGATTGCTGGTTGGCGATCACGGAAAACCGCATCGGGCCCACCGCGTACAAACCGCAGGATGTGGTGCAGGCGTTCAATGGCGTCACCATCCAAGTGATTCACACTGACGCGGAGGGCCGCATGGTGTTGGCGGATGCCCTCGCCCTAGCCGCCAGCAAAAAGCCCGCCGCCATCATCGACTACGCAACGCTTACCGGCGCCTGCGTCCACGCCTTGACGGAACGCTACAGCGGTGCGTTCACCAATCGATTGGAGTCGCGCGACTTGATCGAATCCGCCGGCACCTCAAGCGGTGAACGGGTGTGGTGCTTCCCGATGGACGCTGATTACGATTCGGACTTGGAAAGCGGCATCGCCGACATCGTGCAGTGCGCAGTGGATGGAAAAGGCGATCACATCCTCGCTGCTCGCTTCTTGAATCGCTTCGTACCGGCGGCGATTCCCTGGCTGCACTTGGATTTGGCTGCAGGCACCCGCCATGGGGGCCTCGCGCACATCGCCACGGAGATCACCGGCTTTGGGGTGCGCTACACCGTTGAACTTCTGCGTCGCGGTTGGCCGCTCAAATCGACAAAATGAACGCGCTGACGATACAGCGGCCGGACGATTGGCATCTGCACCTGCGCGATGGCGCATTGCTGCAATCGGTGGCCAAGTTCACGGCGCAGCGCTTCGGCCGCGCCATCATCATGCCGAATCTCAAACCGCCCATCACGACCACGGAGCAGGCGGCCGCATACCGTCAGCGGATTCAGGCCGCGTTACCCGCACCGTCGCGCTTTACACCGCTGATGACGCTGTACTTGACCAACAGCACTTCGCCGGATGAAATCGATCGTGCGCAGGCCAGCGGCTTTATTCACGGCGTCAAACTGTACCCGGCCGGTGCGACCACGCATTCGGATGCCGGTGTGACCGACATTGCGAATGCCTATCCGGCACTTGCGCGCATGGAAGAGCTTGGCATGCGTTTCTTGGTCCATGGCGAGTCACCGCAACCGGATATCGACGTATTCGATCGCGAGACGCATTTCATCGATGCGGTGCTCGAGCCGCTGACACGCAGGTTTCCACGGCTAAAAATTGTCTTCGAACACATCACTACCGAACGAGCTGCTGCGTTTGTCACTGGCGCGCGCGATGGCATTGGCGCAACCATCACGCCGCAGCATTTGCTGCATAACCGTAACGCTATTTTCTCCGGCGGAATACGACCGCATTATTATTGTCTGCCGATCTTGAAGCGTGAACGCGATCGCGAGGCCTTGCTGAGCGCCGCTACCAGCGGCAATCCAAAATTTTTCCTGGGTACCGACAGTGCGCCGCACGAACGCGCCACCAAAGAAAATGCCTGCGGCTGTGCCGGCATGTTCACCGCCCATGCGGCCATCGAGCTTTATGCCGAAGCGTTCGACTCGGTCGGCAAGCTGGAGCGGTTGGAGGCGTTTGCCAGCCACCACGGCGCCGACTTCTACGGCCTGCCGCGTCATCAAGACACGATTACCTTGACCAAGGAGTCCTGGGTGCCGCCCTCTTCGTATGAATTTGGCAGCGGCACCGTGGTGCCCTACCGCGCCGGCGAGCCCATTGCGTGGCGTTTGTCAGCGGGCGGCGCCTGATGGCGATCCCGCCGATCACCTATGCCACGCGCTTTCGCGGATTTCTGCCGGTGGTCGTCGACGTTGAAACCGGTGGCTTTAATTCTCAGACCGATGCGCTGTTGGAGATCGCCGCAGTATTGGTAGAGATGCGCTCCGACGGATCATTGGCGCGCGGCGAAACTCATCGCTTTCACGTTGCACCGTTTCCCGGCTCGAACATGGAGCCTGCTTCCATGGCGGTGAATGGCATCGATCCGCATCATCCGCTGCGGCCGGCTATTCAAGAGGAAGATGCGTTGCAGCGGATTTTTCGAGAAGTGCGCACCGCCATCCGCAATGCCGACTGCACCCGCGCCGTACTGGTGGGTCACAACGCGTCATTCGACTTGAATTTCCTGAATGCGGCCGTGGCCCGGACCCAAGTCAAGCGCAATCCGTTTCATCCGTTTTCCTGCTTTGACACCGCCACGCTGGGCGGTGTGGCATTCGGACAAACCGTGTTGATGCGTGCCACACTGGCAGCCGGTTTGGAATGGGATACGGGATCGGCGCACTCGGCCGCCTACGATGCCGAACGCACCGCCGATCTATTCTGCATCGTGTGCAATCAATTCCAGGGCGTGTTCGACGCCAGCCGCCGTCGGCTGGCCTCCATGGGGCCGCTGGAAGTCGAACCGTCAGGCTCGCCGTTGGG